>JBKDBI010000219.1:0-13635 GCA_046314695.1 Bacteroidota bacterium
GAAATTGATATCACCGGCCAGGTTTGCGCCGATTCAATAGGCACTTATCAGTATTCTGGCGTTGGCGGACAATTGGATTTTATGCGTGGTGCTTCCTTGTCTGAAGGTGGGAAACCCATCATCGCTATGCCTGCTTCAACCGGGAAAGGACTTTCCCGCATTGTACCTGTCGTGAAACCCGGAGCAGGCATTGTGACTACCCGCGCGCATGTGCATTATGTGGTAACAGAACACGGCATTGCCTATTTGTTCGGAAAAAATCTCAGGCAACGTGCTTATGCTTTGCTGGACATTGCAGATCCGCAACACCGGGAATCACTCGAAAAGGAAATTTACACGCGATTCGGCAAACGTTAAGCGCTAATGCTGCGTTTAACCCGAATCGTGCACTAGAAAATGTCAGGAGGGTCGAAAGTCCACTCCTATAGCTATCAGGACGGAAATTGGAGAGAGAGTATATTGGCTCCGAGGTTGGAAATAGCTGATGAGACACCGAATCCGAAAGGAATGGTGCTTGGGTGGAACGAGGTGAGATGGGTTGGGATGGACTTGTGGCGGGAGTTGGCAGGTGATTTCGCCCTTGGGTGAACGGGAAAACCAGATTAGTCGGAAGCGTCCACTATATACGGCAGGTTCCATGCCTTGCTGACGAACAACCCGAACATGTGTTCAACTTTCTGATTTCCACTGTAGCGGCGATTGGTGAGGTAACAGAATTCTCCTAGATAATTCCGGAGATAGCGTGAACTCACGTAATGGTGGATGCCTTCCAGGTTGCGCCTGGCATTGACTATCATGATTTCCGTGTAGCGCAATCTGCCCATATAGCGGTCATCCTCGAACCAGGGGCGCGGTCGCTTGTCGAGGCTGCGGATGCGGATATTCATTCCGGCCGGAAGCTCTTCAGGTGTCAGCGGCGTGGTTTTCCTTGGAACAGGATGGTGGTGGTTATACGGGAGGTCTTTCAGTGATTCCGGTAGCATCGAAATCAATCTCAAACGCCCGCCCTGCGCGTGGATGAACCACGGATGGCTATGAGGCAATTGCAGATTCAGTCCCTTTATCTCAACCGGCATCAGCTCCAGGCCCTGTCTTTCTTCTGACTGTACCTTCAACCCTATCTTCGGAGCGGTCTTGTTGATTTCAGCTGCAGGGTCTGACTTTTCAGGTACAGCCGGAAAGTTGGTTACTCCCGCCGTTAAATGGTCCAACATCGCGTACCAATCGACCAGATCGGCCATCATCACCTTCATTTTCTGCATCATCAACCAGATGGGGCGATAGTTCCGGTGTCCCAGATGGCGCTGTACCTGCAAAGCAGAAATGGATTTCTTCTGGAAAGCAACTACACCAATCGCGTAGACCCAGTATCGGAAAGGGAGTTTCGAGTACTCCAACAGGGTTCCACTGCGCAGCGTGGTTTCAGACTGGCATTGTTTACACCGGTATCTCAGCTTTGAAGGGAGCCAGAGATGTTCACTACTGCCACAACGGTTACAGAATACACCGTGCTTATCTCTCAAGTTCTTCCACAAAAGGATGCAGCTTTCTTCGGTGTTGTAAGTTTGAATAAAAGTTAAAAAGTTCATAATCTAAAAAAGTTAGAATGAGGGTGCAATATAGGCGCAAAACCAATCCCTGCAAAGGACCATGGACGGCTTGCGCCTAATCTGGCCCAAAATTATACGCTTCTAAACGTTTAACTATACCTTTATAAGCACCACAAACAACTCAATCCCCACTCCTTCCTCGTCTCCACTCCCCCTCGTCCCATGTCGCGCATCTGAATTCCGCCATGGAGTCAATCTCCCATCCCGACAACCTTCGGAACAGACACTACCCAAACGAAACACAACAGATCTCTATTGGAAAACCCAATAACTATCTTTCACTTCCGGCTCTCTCTTCATTCCGAGCCCGAGTAAATTTTCTAATGCATAATTTGGGTTTATCATTCCGCTTACCGTCAATTTCATTGACGTTTCGGCCATTAATAGATTTTCAACACAGCCCCGCTTAAGTCCAGAATTTACTTTCCGGTGATACAATCGGGACTGTATCATTACCGCAACTGTCATTGGTCAGGCCCTAGCGTAAGGCTTTTCGGCTTTTTTTGTGGTCCGCACATTCCGCTATATGATGAACCACACCCAAACTATACTGTTGCCAACCGATTTCTCCGAGCATGCTTTGCAGGCATCCCGTTTTGCCCTGGGCCTTTTCAGGCGTGCGGAGGTCAGATTTATCCTTTACCATTGTTTCATGCCCTTTCAGGGAAGTTTTGCCGGTAGTCAGGCAGATCGCGATAACAAAGCCGAAATGAAGCAATTGATGAGCCGGCTGCATGGGCTTCGGCAAAAGCTGGCGCATGAATTCCCTGAAGCCGGTATCGACTTGAAGGTGGACAAAGGCGTTGAGAGCCGGCGCATCGTTGCCTGGTCCAAAAAACAGCCCTTTGCCTTGATCGCCATGGGCACCAAAGGTGCTGGCGGATTAAAAGAAAAACTCCTGGGCAGTGTTACAGCCGACGTTATTGCCGGTTCTGCCTGTCCGGTTTTGGCTGTTCCACCCAACCTCGAGCCCAAACCATTCCAACGCGTGCTGATGCCCACAGAATTCAGGTTGGAAGATCTGGAGGCTGCGCATTTCCTGTCTGAATTACCTGCCAGCGAAGGCATCTCCTTTCAATTCATCCATATCGGCAGCCATACCCGGCCCGACCGGCAACAGCAGCGCAAAGCCGCCACCTTTCAGGCGGCCATTGCCGGTATATTGCCAGGCAGGGAAACCCATTTTTCATGGCATACCGGCGAAATGCCTGAAAACAGGATTCTGGAAATCAGTGAATCCACCCAACCCGATCTCCTGCTTATGACAACCTACCGCCGGCTCGGCTTATTTGACAACCTCTTCAAACCCAGCACGACGCGGAAAGTGGCCCACCACACGCGCATTCCGTTGCTTGCATATCCGGTAACCTAAGAATAGCGACAGATGGAGAAGGAACTTGCAAGCGCATGGCATACCCTCAGCAGAGAGGAATGTCTACAAGCACTGAATAGCCAACGCTCGGGGCTCAGCGCCGAGGATGCCGGGAATCGCCTGCTGCGATATGGTGCGAACCGCATTCAGGAACGCAGGCGTGTGCCGCCCTGGAAAATGTTCCTGCTGCAGTTCACCGACTTCATGATTCTGGTGCTGATAGCGGCTGCTGTATTGTCCGGCTTCCTTGGCGACCTTACAGATGCCTGGATCATCCTGGTGATTGTTCTGTTGAATGCCATTGTAGGTTTTATACAGGAATACCGCGCTGAAAAAGCCATCGACGCATTGCGCAAGCTTGCAGAGGTGCAGGCGTTGGTCATGCGCGACGGAATCAGCGCTCCCATTCCATCTAACCAACTGGTACCCGGCGATATTGTGTTGCTTGAAGCAGGGTTTTCAGTACCGGCCGATCTGCGCTTGCTTGAGACATACAGCCTGAAAACCGACGAATCGGCGCTCACCGGCGAATCGGTTTCGACCGACAAGGATGCAAGTTTTCAAGGAACTGCGTCTATGTCGCCCGGCGATCGCATCAACTCGGCATTCAAAGGCACATTGGTAACGCACGGTCGCGCACTTGGACTGGTGATAGAAACCGGAATGCAAACGGAGCTAGGCCGCATTGCCGGTATGCTGCAAGGCGAAGACCTCGACACGCCGCTGAAAAAGCGAATGGCCGATTTTGGCCGGAAGCTTTCCTACCTGATTCTACTGATTTGCGGCGTGCTTTTCGGCGTTGGCCTGCTACGCGGTGAAGACGCCATGCAAATGCTGCTGCTTGCTATCAGTCTGGCCGTGGCAGCCATTCCCGAAGCCATGCCTGCCCTAATAACGGTTGCCCTGGCACGCGGCGCCGCCCGCCTTGTGAAGGAACAAGTGTTGATTCGCAAACTGCCCGCCGTTGAAACCTTGGGCTCGGTGACCTATATCTGCAGCGACAAAACAGGCACCATCACACGCAACCGGATGGAACTCACGCGCGAAGAACGCCGGGGTGAAACACCTGCGGGAATGCCCTTCCATCCCTGGCAAATGATTGCCGCGCTGAACAGCGATGTAAGGGTGGATGAGCACGGCGAACTCAGCGGTGACCCTACGGAAACCGCGATCATCAGGTATGCTTTCGATCAACTCGGTGCGGAAAAATTCCAACAATTGTACAACGAGCATCCCCGCCTGGGCGAGCTGCCATTCGACAGTCAGCGGAAGCGCATGAGCACCATGCACCGGATTGATGGCGCCAATTGGCTGCTGGTGAAAGGTGCTTCAGAAGCCATCGCAGGTAAATTGTCCAGCCAGGAAGAAAGGAACTACTTATTATCTGCCAGTGAAGCCTGGGCGAAGGAAGGACTCCGTGTGCTGGCGTTCGCCTACCGCAAATTGCCCGAAAGTGGTTTAACAAGCGATACGGAAGCCATGGAATCGGAACTCAGGCTGGCGGGAATGGCTGCCCTGCTCGACCCGCCGCGACCTGAAGTAATCGAGTCGATACAGGCTTGTCGCAGTGCCGGTATACATCCGGTGATGATAACCGGCGACCACCCGGAAACCGCCCGTGCCATTGCCCGGGCTACCGGCATTGCCTTGCCGGGCGATGAATTGGTTACCGGTGCTGAACTGCTGCATATTTCAGACAAGGAGCTGGAAGTACGTGCCGCGCATATCAGTGTCTATGCCCGGGTTTCACCCGAACAAAAACTTCGCATTGTGAAAGCCTTGCAGAAGAACGGGCATTTTGTCGCGATGACCGGTGATGGCGTTAACGATGCACCTTCACTCAAAGCCGCAGATATCGGCGTGGCAATGGGCATCAGCGGAACGGATGTGAGCCGCGAAGCAGCGCACATGATCCTGCTCGACGACAATTTCGCCACCATTGTAAAGGCCGTGCGCGAAGGCCGGCGTATCTACGACAATATCCGGCGCTTCGTGAAGTATATCCTCACCTGCAACAGTGCCGAAATCTGGACGCTCTTCCTCGCTCCCATCCTTGGAATGCCCAATCCATTGTTGCCGGTCCATATACTTTGGATTAACCTGGTTACCGATGGCTTGCCCGGTCTGGCACTGGCAAATGAAAAAGCCGAAGCCAACGTCATGGAGCGGCCTCCCCGCCCGCCCGGGGAAAGTCTCTTTGCCGGTGGAAATGCCTTTCACATTCTTTGGGTTGGCTTGTTTATGGCGGCGCTGACACTTGGCACCCAGGCCTGGAGCCTGGCGCAGGAAGGCATGCATTGGCAAACCATGGTCTTCACCGTGCTTTCGCTCAGTCAGCTCGGGCATGTGTTGAGTATTCGCTCCGAGCGCACTTTCCTCTATAAACAAGGATTATTAAGCAACAAACCGCTTATCGGTGCCGTGGCTTTGACCTTTGTGCTGCAACTCGGCGTCATCTATTTGCCGGCAGCACAGGAGATTTTCCGGACTGAAGCACTAACCTGGCAGGAATTGCTGATTTGCGTCGGGGTTTCAGCCATACTATTCCATGCCGTAGAACTCGAAAAATGGCTGCGTGTGCGCAAGGAAAGCAGGGAAAGTGCCTGATTGTGCACAATTAACACAAGGGAATCCCGCTCGAAATATGCATCTTTGCACTTCCGTTTAACTCAACGGATATACTCTGTACCTGCTCTTAGGATCTTGCAGCCGCCTAGGCCGCCAAACATTCGGGCACTTACGGAACCCGAATAAAACTCTATGGCAAAATCCAAAAGCACCTTTAACAAAAAGCAAATCGCTGACAAAAAGCGCAAAAAGCAAAAAGAGAAGCTTGAAAAGCGTCTCGACAAAAAGCACCAGGAAACTGCATCTTTCGAAAGCATGATCATGTATGTGGACGCAGATGGTAATTTCACATCCACGCCGCCTCCGAAGCCGGAGGAAGTGGAAGAATAAACCGAATAACCGGTTTACATTCCCATTAAAAAGAACTTTTGTAGAAGCGTTTGTGAGATGCTGGACATAATCGCATACACGCATAGTTGCCTGTTCACAACCAATGTCCCTGGCTTTTAAGGCCGGAAGGCTGGCATCAGATAGGATCCGCGTCCTTCAAAAAAGGAAGCTGCCGGCGGTAAAGCGCCAGTTTTTCGGCATCCGCTTCAGCATGTAAAACCGTCTCTTCTCCTTCTCCTGCAAAGCGCATCCGGCTGCCATCAGGGCCGAAGAATGCGCTGTGCCCGGTGTGCGGTATGCCATTGCCATCGTTACCGACACGGTTCACACCGGCTACATAACATTGGTTTTCGACGGCGCGGGCCGGCAACAAGACATCCCAATGGGCGATGCGCGCTTGCGGCCAGTTGGCTACATACAGCGCAAGGTCGTATTCGCCCCGGTTGCGGATCCAGACTGGAAAGCGGAGGTCGTAGCAGATGAAAAGTGCAATGTTCCAGCCTTCAAAAGACACGATACGCTTTTCCTCACCAGCCTTATAATGTCGGTTTTCCTTGCCCAGCGAGAACAGATGTCGCTTGTCGTACCATTCCTGCCTGCCGTCGGGAAACACAAACCAGCAGCGGTTGGTATATCCGTTTTCAGCTGCCCACATGGTACTTCCACACACGGCAGCTCCGGTTTCTGCAGCCCATTGCTGCATGGCATTCAGGCTTTTTTCACCTGCTTCAACGGCGAGTCGTTCAGGATCCATCGAGAATCCGGTAGAGAACATTTCAGGCAATACAATCAGCCTGGTTTCCAATGGCAATACCAAGGCTTCCAAATGCCGGAGATTAGCATCTATGTCTTCCCAGGCAAGCTCGGCCTGCACGAGAGAAATAGACAGGTTTGGATTGGATGGGTTCATGATTGAATAGCCAACAATGCCCTGGCAGCTTTTTCGAGGGTATCTTCGGTTTTGGCGAAACAGAAGCGCAATACCTTGTGATCCGTTTTGTCGTGGTAGAAGACTGAAACAGGCACGGAAGCGATTCCGGCCTCGATGGTCCAGCGCCGGGCAAGTTCCACGTCGCCGTCCTGGCTCAGTTTGTCGTACGCCAACAGCTGAAAATAAGTACCCTGGCAAGGCAGGAGTTTAAATGTGCCGCCTTTGAGCATCTGCCGGAATAAATCGCGCTTTTTCTGGTACATGGGCGACACTTCTTCCCAGGCATTCCCCTCCTGCATGTACGCAGCCAGGGCGTGTTGGATAGGCGTATTGGCCGCAAAAGCCATATACTGGTACACCTTGCGCAAGGCTGCCGTAAGGTTTTCAGGCGCCAGTACATAACCGGTCTTCCAGCCGGTGGTATGGTAGGTTTTGCCGAATGATCCGACGATAAAGCTCCGGCGGGCCAGCTTGGGGAAACGCGCCACACTCTGATGCTCGAGTCCGTCGAAAAGGATATGCTCGTACACTTCATCGCTCAGGATCAGGATATCGGTGTCTTCCACCAACTTTTCCAATTTCAGCATATCGGCGGCGCTGAGAATGGTACCGGTCGGATTATGCGGCGTATTGATGATGATCATCCGGGTGCGGTAATTGATCAGCTTCCGCATTTCCTGCCAGTCGATCTGGTAATTCGGTGGCCTGAGCTTGTGGAATACCGCCTTGCCGCCGTTCATTTCAACAGCGGGGATATACGAATCGTAAGCCGGTTCGACGATGATCACTTCATCGTCTTCCTTCACAACGGCGCTGATGCATGCGTAAAGCCCGAGCGTTGCACCCGGCACTATGGTGACTTCGGTATCCGGATTATACACAGCCGAGTAACGTTGTTCGGCGAGTATAGCCACTTGCTCGCGCAGGGCCATGATTCCCGGCATGGGCGCATATTGGTTGTGCCCGTCGCGCATGGCTTTTTCAACGAGGTCGATAAGCCGCGGAGAACAAGCAAAATCCGGGAAGCCCTGTGCCAGGTTGATGGCATTGTGTTCGCGGGCCAGGGCAGACATCGTAGCAAAAATCGTCGTGCCTGCCGAAGGTAGTTTCGCAGGGAGGTTTCCTTCAAAATGCATTATTACAAAAGTAAAGGAGCGGCTGAGCGAAATTTGCAGCGTGGAAAAATCGCTGCGTTTGTTGGTGAGTGGCCGGGTGCAAAAAGTGGGATACCGCGAAGCTTGTAAATATGAAGCTTCTGAACTAGGACTTGTCGGGTGGGTGCGCAATCTCAGCGATGGCCGCGTTGAATTGCAGGCCTGTGGCGACACAATTGCGCTTGAAAAACTCCGCGCATGGTGTGGTAAAGGCCCTTGGCTGGCCCGGGTAATCGAAGTGCAGGAGACTCAGGTGGAAGCCCCCTGCACAGACAACACTTTTCGCGTACTCAGGTAGGCGGGCTTAATCTTCATCCCGCACGAGCAACAGAATGGCCTGATGCGGAACGATGACATATTTCTCTTTATTGAATTCGATTTCCCATGCATTGCGCTGCAGGTACACAGCCAAATCTCCGGCGGCTGCCTCCAGCGGCATGTACTTAACCCCGCCGCTGCCAGGTTTCCAACTCTCGTCCGGATCTTCCTGAGCCGGCAGGGCATATCCGGGACCGCTGCGGATCACATAACCGCTCTGCAGTTTTTCCTGTTCTTCAACACCAGGAGGTAAAAACAATCCTGAGCCCGTCTTGTCGCGCGGGGCCCTTGGCTTAATCAGCACCTTGTCGCCAACGACAATCAGACGTTTGAGTGCTTCGGCATCGAGTTGCAAAGACATGGGCCGCGAAAATAATTCCAAACCAGCCATGCTAATTTTTCGCTTTTGCTCATTTCGTCGTCTGTTGCCGTGCCTGCATTGTGTAAATTTGTGCCGTTAAGCATTCATGATTTACCGCTTCAAAGTCTGGTTCGAAGAAGATGAAGATATCGTGCGCTGGGTCGATATCAAACCTTCCAATACCTTCCTTCAGTTCCATGAGATCATCCAGGACGCCATTTCTTTCGACAAGAAAGAACCGGCTTCTTTTTATCTATCAGACGACAACTGGAAGAAACGGATGGAAATCATTCTGATGGACATGGGAATGGACGATGAGAATGCCGACCCCAAGCCGCTGATGAAAGACAGCCGCATGCGCGATTTCATCAACGACCCGCATCAGCGCTTCATTTACGTATACGACTTCCTCCAGATGTGGACGCTGTACTGTGAGCTTGTGCAGATACTCGACGAAGAAAATGGCAAGTCTTATCCTTCCATTTTCCGTTCCATCGGCAAGGCGCCACGCCAGCACGAAGGCTCGAATCGCTTCAAAATTGTCGATGATGCCGAATTCGAAGAACTCGCAGCCAAGATGATTGCCAACCGCAAGCCCACAGCGGCTCCCGATGAAGAACTGGTGATGGACGACGGTTCAGACGACGACGATGAAGACGACGATGAGTTCGGCTTCGGCGACGACGACGATTACGATGCCGGCGACCTGACCGATTTCCACGAAGACGAAGGCCCGAAAGCCTGATCCCGGCTATGCCTCCGAAGCCGCTGCTGCTCGTCGTTGCCGGGCCCACTGCTTCGGGTAAGACCGACCTGTCCATCCGCCTGGCGGAGCACTTCAACACCGAAATCATCAATGCCGATTCCCGTCAGGTTTACCGCGAACTGAAAATCGGTTCCGCCCCGCCCTCGGCCGATGAACTTGCCTTGGTTTCTCACCATTTTGTAGCTGAACGCAACTTAAATGAAACCTGGACAGCCGGTGACTTTGAAATTGAAGCCCTGCAGCGCCTGCAACATATTTTCCAAAAACGGAATGTGGCCATACTCAGCGGCGGCACCGGCTTGTATATCCAAGCCCTGTTGAACGGAATAGACACGCAGGAGGCCAGCGATCCATCTTTGCGCGAAGAAATAGCCCAATGGAGCCCGGCTTACCGGCTGGAACGCCTCACTGCGCTCGACCCGGATGCGCCGGCCATGATCGACACCGCCAACCCACGCAGGGTCCAACGCGCGCTCGAGCTGGTCATCAGTCAGAACAAACCGCTGCGCGCAATCTGGCAGGGAGAACCGAAAGAACGTCCGTTTGAAGCAGTGAGCTTTGTACTAGCACCTGCGTCCGATTGGCTCAGGGAGCGCATCAATACCCGCATCGACTTCATGCTTGCCGCCGGCCTTGAAGCTGAAGCGCGCGCACTCCTGCCCTACCGGAAGCACAGCAGCATGCAAACGGTGGGTTACCAGGAGTGGTTTCCGTTTTTCGACGGAACCTATGACCGCGACGAAGCCATTCGGCAAATCAGGCAGCATACCTGGCAATACGCCCGCCGCCAGCGCACCTGGCTGCGCAACCGGCTGCAAGGGATAATCATCGAACCCTTGAAAACAGAAGCCCGGATGGACATTATCTTGCGCCACCTTTCAGACAAACATGGAATTTGATATCAGCAGTGCAACCCTACTCGGGTTATTCACGCTCACCTTACTCGAAGTAATCCTCGGCATCGACAACGTCATCTTCATCAGCATCCTTGCGGGCAAATTGCCCAAAGAACACCAGAAGCGCACTCGGCGCAACGGACTGATGATCGGCATGGTGGTGCGTATCATCATGTTGCTGGGTATTTCCGTGATCCTGGCACTCAAAGAGCCGCTGGTTGATTTGTTCGGCGAATCGTTTTCCGGCAAAGACCTGGTGCTCCTGATCGGCGGTATCTTCCTCATATTCCAAAGCGTACGCGAAATCCACCACAAGATGGAGATAAAAGAAGAAGACCGCTTTGGCGAAAAGACCAAGGCTGTTGGTCAGGTGATGCTGCAATTGCTCCTGCTGAACTTCGTCTTTTCCATCGACTCGGTGATCACTGCAGTCGGCATGGTAAAGGAGTTGTGGGTGATGATTACCGCCGTGCTTTTGAGCATGCTGGTGATGTTGCTGGCAGCAGGACCAATCGCAGGATTTGTTGAAAAGCATCCATCTGTGAAGATTCTGGCATTGAGCTTCCTGATTCTCATCGGTGTTTCGCTGATTGCAGAAAGCATGCACGCCCACCTCGACAAAGGCTATATCTATTCTTCTATGGCTTTTGCTTTCGGCGTTGAACTGATCAACCTGCGCACCACGCGCAGCAAGACGCACTGAGTTCTTTCAGAACTTCAGCACCCTGCGGGCAGCCCCGTTTCCGGTTCCAAGGAAATAGCAACCCGGTTTCAGGCCTTCCAACGATATCCGCGCCGAAATGCCGGCCGGAATGGTATATGTGCGCATGGTCCGACCTGCTGCGTCGTACAAATAGAGTTCAAAAGGCCGCGCATGCCTGGGGAAACCAAGTTCCAGCCATTCTCCTGCAGGTTGGGGGAAGATGTGAAACCCTTCCAGGCCTGCAGTTTCAGCAGCGCGCATCACCTGTGAGGGCAGTTTAAATCCGGCAACGCCATCGTCGAGCAGATTGGCTTCGCCCTGGATGGCATCGGCACCCAAACCGCGGCGCGCGAATACTTCCCAGATCATATCGGCATGCGCGGCACCGTTGAGCAGGCTGTCGGCCAGCAGTATGGCATTGCGACCATCCACAAAACCCGGATTGCAGGGTTGCAGTTTCATGGCTTCGAGCACCAGTTGCATGCAGCGCATATTGCCAGAACGCAGGTCGCGGCAGCGGATATCCATCCCATAGCGTTCGATGAACTTCCAATGCAGATCCCACAGCATGGAACACCATACGGTGCCGATATCGTGCATGCCGGAACGGCCGGTGCTTACCGCATTCACCACGTCGCCGTAGGTAAGCGGATTGAGCTGCATATTGGTGGTGTATGGATAGCGGCGCAAACCGGACTCCTTGCCCGAAATGAATGCGCCCACACCGCGCGGTTTTTCTGCTTTATCGCCTGCTTGCTGGGTAAAGGCCAGTGCATAATAATCGCTCCAGCCCTCTCCCATCTGCTCGCTGGCAGACAACACGCCCAGCCCAACCGTATGCGGTCCGCAGGTTAGCCGGATGGAAACACCGTGGGCGTATTCATGTGCGACCACACCGAGATCGAGACCTGCATCCGGGCGGGAACCTTTGATCAGCGAATCGCGCACGAAACCTTCGGCCGCACCCGTATTCATCGCCATTTCAAAACGGTCTGATGCGTCTTTACCCAGGCTGTAGACGGGAATCTTCAGTCCGGTACCTTCATTGGTGGTCAGCACTGTTCCATTCCCTGAAGACTCCAGGATGATCAGACCAACTACCCCGGTTCTGCGCGCCATTCTCGCTTGTTGGGCCGGAGTGCATTGCGCGTTTCTGCGCACCACGGCCCAGCAGCCGGGCATATAAGATGCATTGATATAGGGTTTGCAGCCGTATTTACCCTGTGCCAGGTCGCCGTCATCGGCCCAGCGAAAACGCCTGCCGTACAGCACGCCGGTGTCGGGATATGAAAATGCAGCCATCCGGGCCGGCAAGCGCATCCGGTGTTCGGGCGGATAGGTAACTTCCAGCCAGGTATTGGCTGCATCGTTGCGGTAAGTAAAAAATTGCATCCGCGATACATTGCCCTCGGAGGCAACACCCATATTGGCGTTGTTGATGCCGGAGCCATCGAGCGCGTCTACCCAAACCGGGTCGCGGCCATTGCCACCGCGTCCGTAATTGTTTTGTTGGAAATTGCCCGCCTTCTCGTCGAAGCCCAGGTGCCAGAAGCGGTCGTGCAGCTCGTTCACACTGCCAAAAACCTGGCTGATGCCGAAAGCCGGAAACTGGTGCGGAACCGAGAAGAAAGGATCATAGGGGAAATCAAACTGCAGTTCAGGCCCGCCATCGGGAGAAAACCCCGGATAGTTATCGCCATCGCGGTCTTCGTATGCATAGGCATTGTTGCCGCGGGTGATGGTAATTTCAGCGCCTTGGCGGGCATCGGTATCGTGCCAACCGTAGGGCGAAGCATCCGGATCGGCCGGATTGCGCAGCCACTGCGGTGCTTGCTGCGCCAGGTTCTCCAGCGGATATGCGGCGATGCGGTAAGCCGGTTCCGGGTCTGATGGAGGTTGGCAGGAAACCTGAAGCTCCGTTCGGGCCAGAATAGTACCATTGCGCGCATCGACAAAAGTTTCGGTCCAGGCCAGCGATTGTGCATCAACAGCAAAAACTTGCAAAGCCGGAAACAGGCTGTCATGTCTGGGAAACCATGCCTTTGTGATGTATACGCAGGAATCGTGCGCTGCGTAGGGCAAGTGCAAAGGCGTGTTGTGATGGATGAGGCAGGCTGCGGAGGGAATCACCGGCGTCGAAGGGAACTCCACGGTGTACATGCGGTGCAGAGGCCGGAATGCGGAGTGGAAGCTGCGCAGTTCGCCTTTGGCATCCCAGTGTGCGCCGCTGTGGGTTTGTGCCACAGGAAGTCTGCGGTATTGCTGTAAGAGCCATGCATGGCCGGGAAGTCCGTTGCGGGAAGGCTGAAAATCGGTAAAGACGAGGGATTGGATATCGGCGGCATTCCAGCCCTGTTGCAGGAGTTGGGTCTGGATGGCATGGCGCAGGAGGCTGCTGTCGTTGTATTTCGGTGCAGGTTGCTGTGCCTTCAGGACGGCAGGCAAAAGAGCAAGCAGGACGACAAGCAGAAACCGCATAGTACAAATGTAGGCCGCAAGCGGAAAACGCCGGCGGATATAAACAGCTAAACGCCTGAAGATGTGCGTTTTTTTAACCGGTTTGCGT
>JBKDBI010000220.1:0-3131 GCA_046314695.1 Bacteroidota bacterium
ATGGTCTTGCACACGATGGTATCGCACTTGTTGCAGGTATCGGTTACCTTCAGGCAAACATTGTACGACTTGCCCGTAACAAATGTTCCGGTCGGCGTCTTGCCGGTTCCGTAGGTTCCATTGCCAAAGCTCCATCCATAAGAAGCACAGTTCTGGCTATTGCCTTCAAAGTAAATCTTGTTGCAATCGATCCTGTAACTGAAGTTCACGGCATTCAATCCGCATTTTGATGTGCATCCGCTCACTACATACTCCTTGCAGATGGTGGTGTCGCAGCCCTTGCATGAATCGACAATTTTCACGCACACACGATAAGTGCCTTTCTTGAAGCGGTGCGTTGCGTTCATGCTGTGTGTGGCATTGGTATTGTCGCCCCAGTTCCACACCACTTTACGGCAACCAATGGTCGTTTGGTCTGTATAGCGAACAGAGAATGAGCCATCGGTACAATCGTTCAGGCTGTTTGGCCAGCTAACGGCAATGCCCATTTCGCATTTCTTCGCACAGGGTTTTACTTCAATGGTTTTGCAAATGATGGTATCGCACTTGTTGCAGCTGTCGAGTACTTTCAGGCAAACCTGGTAGGTACCGGCTTTGGCAAAAGTGAATTGGGCAAGGCGGGTGTTGAGGGTATGACCGCCCATGGTCCACTGGTACTTCACACAGTTTCTGAGTGGCGCTTCGAATGTGTAGGAAAGGCAATTGGTATTCGAGATGCTGTAGCCAAACTCCTTGGGAACCTGGCAACCAATTGTCTGGCCGGGAACAACCACCTTGCGGCATATTTTTACTTCACATTTTTCAGCACGGATGGTTACGCAGACTTCGTAGGTTCCGGGACGGCTGTAGGTTTTCTGCGGCGTTTTGCCAGTTCCGGCAGTGCCATCACCAAAAGACCAGGTATAGGTAGCGTTTTTGGCAGTAGAATGACCGATAAACTTCAAGGTATTGGGGCTTCCGCTGACGGGCGTGAAATAAAATCCGCCACTCAACCTGCAAGGTTCCTTTACGATTACTTTCTTGCAAATTTTCACGAAGCAACGCGGATCTTTCCCGTAAATGGTCACACAAACGGTGTATGTGCCCGGCTTTTTGTAGCTGTGTTGTTGATGCTGCCCTGTTTTAGTTGTGCCGTCGCCGAAATCCCACACGTAGCGCTGGCCATGGTTGGAAGTTGCCGAGAATCCGAGGGTTCCGCCGTTCTGTTTAAAGCTGAAATCGCCTTTGATTTCACAGGGTTCGCGCTGTTGGCAACGAATTACCACTTTTTTGCAAACCGTTTCCTTGCAAACTTTCTGCGTAGTCGGGTCAACCCAGGTTGCAGTCAGGCAAACGGTGTATTCGCCGTCTTTCAGGTAGCCGCGCTTCACTGCTTTTGTATTGCCGCTTCCACCATCGCCGAAGGTCCAGCTGTAGGTAGTGTTGCTGAGGTTTGAGCTGGCTTCAAATGCCACATTGCGGCAATCTACTTTGAAGCTGAAATCGGGTTTCAACTGGCAGGCAGTGTTGTTACAGCCTTTGATTTCCACCTTTTTGCAAATCGTAGTATCACAGCCCAGGCAAGAATCAACCACGCGAAGGCAAACGGTATAGGTTCCCGTTTGTGCGTATTTGTAGCTGATTTGTTGGCCATGGCCGCCGGTTCCGTTGCCAAAGCTCCAGCTATACTTCGGGCAAGTTCGCTGGGTTGTAGCCTTGCCCCAGGCGATGAGGGTGTTGCATTCCACCTTGAATTCGAAATTGGCCATACCGGCGCAACCTTTCAGTTGTTGCTGCGCCCCGGCCTTTTCGGGCAGAAAGGCAGTGAGCACCAGGACGAGCCAAATGCCAATACTGCGGGTGAGGGATGTTTTCATGGTATAGTTTTTCTATGTTTTTAATGTTGAACGATGAATGGAAGCACCGCGTTTTCGCGGGGGCTTTGCAGATACAGGAAATAAGTGCCTGATTGCAAGGCAGACGCATCGACATGCATGATGGTTCCCTGAACCCGGGTTGGAACCTGCAGGCTCCTACCTCCGGCATCCACAAAACGGATTTGCCAGTCTTGGTTTCCTTCGGGAAGAGCAATCTGAATCATTCCGTTTGTTGGATTTGGATAGAGCCGGAAGGAGCCAATGCTCAGGTTATTTGTGCTCATTCCTTCCTGCAACATACAAGCTACCGTATTGGTAAGCAGGGGCGCGTCGTAGTCAAAGTACACGCCGGCCCTGTTTCGGATGATGGTGCCGCTCGGGTTTCCGGTTTTCAGTCCAATGCGGAATCCAAAGAAACCGCGGGCCAGGGTGTATTCCGGGTTTCCTGTCGACGGGGGAAGGTTGATATTGTCGAAGGTGTAAACAAACACGGCCTTGCCTGGAAGATTCGGATCGAGCAGCATTTCGCGGGTGTAACCGTGACTCGCTCCGGTCTCCTGGATGTAGGCGATTTGCAGGGAGATGTCGACCGTATCGATAATAGTAATGCTCCGGGCCGTATCTGTTCCAGTGTTTTCGAAACGGATGATATAATGGATATCCTGTTCGCCGGTTCCTACATAAGCCAGGCTGTCGCCCGCGCTTGCTGACGGAATCTGAAGTTTTTCCACCCCGCTGGCCGATCCGTAGCCAAGGGTTTGCGGCAGGGAATCGCGGTTGTCGTTTGGTGCGCCATCGCCACCTTCGTCCAGGCTCATAGAAGCGGTGAAGCTTACCTGTTCATTGGTGTTGAAGCGGTTGGAGGGGAAACGTGTATGCAGTAGAATGCGTCGTTCTTCACCGGGTTCCAGATTCGCCAGATTCCAGGTAAAGCGTCCGTTGTTGATGACATCAGGAGCAGGCGTGACAACGGTATTGGCAACTTTACTGTTGAATTGTAGATTCAGACTGCCACTGGTATTCAGTATTCCGCGGTTTTCAACTACAACAGCATAGCTTTCTGCAGTATCCAGCCGCGCTCTCGTTCCCTGTGCCGGCACAATGCGCACACTGAGGTCGCGCCATTGGTTATTAGCCGGTTGCAGGGCGAAGTTCACTTCGTAGAAACGGATACTGTCGCGCACCTGCACAGTTTGTGGCGCGGCATCCTTCCAGCCGGTTCGGCTGTCGAGACTCAGGGTATAGTTGCGTCCGGCAGCGAGGAGCAATTCGTAG
>JBKDBI010000221.1:0-6885 GCA_046314695.1 Bacteroidota bacterium
ATTTGCAGCCGGTGCAATGATTTTCGTTGTGGTTGAAGAAGTGATACCGGAAACGCAGCAGGATAAGCATGCTGACACGGCAACCCTTGGCCTGATTGCGGGCTTTGTGGTAATGATGATACTCGACGTCGCGCTGGGTTAATCAGGCGAAGTGGATTTACAATCCATTCGCCTTGGCTTCATTCCACCAGGCGTCCAGTTCTTCTAAAGAAAAGTCGCCCATTTTGCGGTCGGTTTCTGCGGCCCTGTCTTCAATGTATCGGAAACGGCGGATGAATTTGCGGTTGGTGTTTTCCAACGCATCGTCCGGATTAATGCCACTAAACCGCGCGTAGTTGACGAGGGCAAATAGCAAGTCGCCGAATTCCTCTTCCTTTTCTTTGCTTGTAGCCGCATCGCGCAATTCCTGCCATTCTTCCTGTACTTTATCGATTGCACCATCGACCGATTTCCAATCGAAGCCAACCTGGGCGACCTTCTCCTGCATGCGGTAGGCCTTGACCAATGAAGCCAGGCTACGCGGCACACCATCGAGCACGGAGCGTTTTTCGTTCCGACCTTTTTCTGCGAGTTTGATTTTTTCCCAGTTCTGTTTTACTGTCTCCGCATCATCGGCTTTAACCTCGCCATAGATATGTGGATGGCGGCGAATCAATTTCGCGCAGAGGCTGTCGATTACATCACCGATATCGAAATGCTGTTGCTCGTCGCCGATTTTGCTGTAGAAGACGATATGGAGGAGGATATCGCCGAGTTCCTTTTTCACCTCGTCGGGGTCGCCATCGAGGATGGCGTCGCTCAACTCTGCGGTTTCTTCCAGTGTCAGGTGGCGAATACTCTCCCAGGTTTGTTCCCTGTCCCAGGGGCATTGGGCACGCAATTCATCCATGATGGTAAGCAGCCGATCAAACTGCGCCAGCTTTTCCTCGCGGGTCAATCTTCACCTCCCTGCGGAGCTGCGCCACGACGTTCGAGGGCAGCCAGTTTGTCTTTTGCTTCTTTTACCAGGGCTGGCATATCTGCGAAGTTGGCGATTACGCTGTTCCAGGTAGCACGGGCGGAGAATTCATCGCCTAGTTTCAAGTAGATATCACCCAGCAGATTGAACGATTTGCCGAGCCACTCGTCGTAGCTGCTGAACTGGTTATTGAAATCGAAGACGGATTTCTTGGCGGCCTGAAGGCTATCCGATTGTAACAGGATCAGCGCTTCCATATACTTGCTTTCAGCTGCGTATACGTTGTCGTACTTGCCGAAATTGCGGCGGAAGTATTCTAACGCCCTGAATTTCTCATCGCGGGCATAACGGATGCGGCCCAATACCAACAAGGCTTCGCTAATCATATCGGGCTTAGAAAACTCGAGCCCGTTGAGTTGTTCCGCCTTGCGTTCTGCCAAGGTTTGGTTTCCTGTTTCCAGGGCGCAACGCATCTGGCGGTGAACTGCGTAGAGCAGGTTGTCGCGGTTGGCGGTCAGTTTTTCGAGTTTTTCAAGATAGGGAATCAAATCAGCGCAACGCGATTTGTCTCTGCCCCAGATATCTGCCACGCCCAACAATGACTCTTCCTGGTATTCAGAAGCGGCCGCATCGGCTACCACGCGGTAGTGGAAAACGGCCTTGTCTTTCTCCTTGCGCTTTTCGTGGCTGATGGCCTTGAAATAATTGGCAGGTACTACAAAGAAACCGTTGCGGAAATCGTTCAGGTATTTTTCAAACTCGCGCACCGCTCCTTCATAATCTTTCCGCTCGTAGAGTGTGTATGCTGAGTTATAAAGGATAGAATCGCGGCGAGAGGCGGTAACTGAAACATTGGGAACGGTATTCAACCAGGACAGGTAATCGCTGCCACGGCCATTTTCCCGGTAGATTTTTTCAATTTTCTCGAGGGCGCGCTGAGCTTCCGGTGTGCCCGGGAACTCGGTCACAAGCCTTTTGTACATTTCGATAGCCTTATCGTCTTTTTCCTGTTTGTAATAGAGCTGTCCAAGGCTTTGGTATGCGCGGCGCACGATCAGTTTCCCTTGAAAGTCCTGGATCAGGTAAAGCAGATTGCGTTCAGCATCCTTGATCTGGCCGATGGTAATTTGTTCGCTGGCTTGCTCAAAGATGGCATCCGGCACGTAAGGTGATTCGGGGTATTCGTTCGGGATGCGCTTCATGGTGGCAATCTTTTGTTGCGACTGTCCGGTGAAGCCGTAGATCATCCCTTTCTGAAACAATGCATAATCTGAGGCTGCGCCTTTCTTGCCGGATACATAGGAATAGCTTTCCAATGCCGCATCCATATTGCGGGTCATGAAGTAGCAATCACCGAGGCGCAGCATCGCGTCTGAATAAACGAATTCATTGTAGCTTCCGCTGCGCGACTGGGTCTTGTATTGTTGAAACAAGGCGGCAGCTTCGCCGTAACGACGCTGTTTGAAACGGCAGTAACCCATTCCATAGAACGCCCAGGGGTAATAGGGGACGGAGGTGCATTCAGGGGCTTCCGCAAAACGCTGGTACCACTGGATGGCTTCGGCGTATTCGCCTTTTTGCAACAGGATTTCGCCTTTCCAATACGCTGCTTCACCGGCGGTTCGGCGATCGTTTTTGTACTGAAGGCTTTTATCGAACATTTTGATGGCGGCGTCGAAGTCGCGGTCGCGCATGGAACGTTGCCCTTGATAGAGTGTGACTTTTTGGTAGGTTTCCCTTGCTTGCGGATCCAATTCGCCCATGGATTCCAGCACTTGTATAGCGGTGCGGTAATCGTCTGAATTCAGGAACAAACCGGCCAGCAGTTTCTGGGCTTGCTTCTTATCTGCTGATTGCGGAAACAGTTCAGTAAAGCGCTGCAGATAGGTGATGGCATTTTTATTGAAACCCAGCTCCACGGCCATCTTAGCGTAGTTGAGCATGGCATTTTCCTGAACTTTCTTGTTGAAATCGCTTCGTTGCGCTTCGAAGAATGCGTTATATGCGTCTTGTTTCCGTCCCAGTTTCAGGAAGCATTCGGCCAGGTTTAAACTGGCAACTTGTGCCATGGAGTCTCCGGCGTTGGCGATGGCCTGGTACCAACGTACTGCTTCGTTATACTGCCTGACTTTGTAAAAGGTGTAACCGACTTCATACACTTCTCCTTTTTCCAGGCTATCGATGCCGTAGCCGCTGCGGTTAAAAGCTTCAGCGGCCGATTCAAATTCATTCAGCCGGTAATGGCATTTACCTTTCAGGAACGCAGACCTGTTTTTGTAGGAAGCGATATTCAGCTTTTCCAGGTAGGTGACTGCTTTTTGGTAGTCGCCTTTCATGTAGTAAATCTGAGCGACAAAGAACCGCAGGGATTGCGGTCCGTTGTCTTCGATTTTGCGAAAGGCCTGGAGGGCTTTATTGTACTCGCCCATGTAATAGCAAGCGTAGCCGTAGTAGTAATTAGCGCGGATTTCGTATTCAGGGTTGCCTTCGGTGAGTGGTTCAAGCGTTTCGATGGCTTCTTTGTATTTGCGTGTCAGAACCTGGCTGTAACCCATATTGAAGCGCAACCTGTTGCGCTCTTCTAAGGGGATTCCACTGGCATCAGCATTTTTGTAATACGTGAGGGCACGGCTGTATTTGCCGTTCCGGAAATAGTAATCGCCCAAAGCGAGATTTGCGTTGTTGGTTTTATAGGAACCCGGGTTCCTTTCCAGAAAAGCGATCAGCGCAGCTTCTCCATCGCTGTGATCGGCGAACAGTTTAGCTACGGCAACGTAGTATTCGGCATCTGCACGCGTCATCCTGTCGGCATTGCCCTGTGACAGAAATCGGTTGAATTCAGCTATGGCTCCATTCCACTTGCCCTGTTCGAACAGGTTTTCCGCCCGCCGGTAAAGAACGCCCGGACCGCTGTATAATTCTGTTTGCTGGGACTGGGCGGGGAAGCCGGCTGCAAGCAGAATGGTGAGTATGAGGTTGCGCAAACGCATATCCATGCAAAAATATAACGCAAGAAGGCGCTGCTTCTGATGGAGTTTTGAACAAATCGGCCGGATGTACATGAAAGTCTATGGACGGAAGGCGTCGAGAAAATGCATGATACAGGTGGTATTGCCGTTTTTGATGATGGCAATGACATCAAAACGGATACTTTCCTGTGGATAGTGAACCTCGAGCAGATGCGCAGCCGTGCGGACAAGTCTTTGTTGTTTAGTAATGTGAACGGCGCATTCCGGATACCCGAACCCGATGGATTTCCTGGATTTGACTTCGACGGCAATCAGGCTGCCAAGAGGATCTCTTGCCACCAGGTCAATTTCACCTTCCCTTGTGCGGAAGTTGCGGTGCAATACCTGATAACCCAGTTTTTGAAGAAAGGCTTCCGCCGTTTCCTCACCCCGCTGACCGAATTGAAGTGCGTCCATGCTGCAATCAACAGCGGCCTTGCAATTGGATTCGTTCGATAAACGGATAAAATAGCTTCCCTAAACAAAATCAAAGCTCGTAGCGGCGAAATTTGCAGTATGGAAACGCCCTTGGTTCCTTTCGAATTATCATCCTACGCGCTTGTCTGGCAGCAACAGCAGCGTTGGTTTGCTGAGGCAATGGAGGCCAGATCAATGGGCAAGGCGCCCGTAAGCCGACTCTTGCTTGGAGAACATTTGCCGGTTTATACTTTTGGACGGCATGCGAACAAGGAGAATCTGACTGCCGATGCGAACTGGCTCAGGGCAAAAGGCGCGGAAATTCACCAAATTGAACGCGGGGGTGATATCACTTTTCACGGTCCGGGTCAGTTGGTGGCTTATCCTATGTTCGATCTGGAGGCGGCTGGTATGGGAGTGAAGCGATTTGTTGAGTCGATTGAATCTGCCATTGTCGCATGTATAGGCCAATGGGGTATATCAGGCGCTGTTGTTCCCGGCAGGCCCGGCGTTTGGGTTGGAGCAGAAACGAAGCAGGAACGTAAGATTGCAGCGATCGGTGTGTATTGCAGCCGCCATTATGCGATGCACGGTCTGGCCTTGAACGTGAATACCGATCTGGAATGGTTCAAACACATGATACCTTGTGGTATCGCAGATCGCGGTGTTACGTCGATGGAAATTGAAATCGGTCGGAAACTACCGTTCAAAGAGGTTGCCGACGCGTTGACGGCAGCATTTGAACAGTACTTTCCATTTACATTTGTAGCAGATACCCCAATCAAACCTACAACATGAAGAACAGAACGCTACTCGTTATCATCGGTCTGGTATTGCTGCTTGCCGGTCCGGCCGCCTGCAACTACAACGGATTTGTTAACAAGGATGAGGAAGTTAAGAAAGCATGGAGCTTTGTGCAAAGTGCGTATCAGCGACGCGCAGACCTCATACCCCAATTGGTAAACACGGTGAAGGGTGCCGCAAATTATGAACAACAGACTTTGATTGGGGTGATTGAAAAAAGGGCTAGTCAACTTAATCAGGGAGCTAAAATCGATCCGGATAAACTTACTGAAGAAAATATCCAGAAGTTTCAAGCTGCACAGGCTGAGATAGGCAGTGGCATTGGTCGCCTTCTGGCTGTAGTGGAAAATTATCCAACCCTTACCGCGACCAAAGGCTTCCAGGATCTTCAGGTTCAGCTGGAAGAGACAGAGAACCGTATCAAAGCTGAGCGCGACAAGTTCAATGAAGCTGTTAAGCAATACAACGTAGCGGTGCGCCGTTTTCCGGGCAATATCTTCGCCGGTATATTCGGTTTTGGCCAGAAAGCTGCGTTCCAGGCTGAAGCCGGATCGGATAAGGCGCCTGAAGTACAGTTTTAATTGGGGCCATTGTTCGGTTTTTTCAGGCCCCGGTTGGATGAGGAGCGGCTCATTGTAGCTATCCGGGAGGCGGAAATGCGCTGTTCCGGTGAAATCCGCGTTCACCTGGTTCGGCATTGCAAGAAGGAGCCGGCCGAGGCAGCTGCTGCCGTGTTCGAAGAACTGGGCATGCGTGAAACCGCGAACCGCAATGGCGTCCTGATTTTCGTCGCGTGGAACAGCCGCAGGTTCGCTGTTATCGGGGATACGGGTATTCATGAAAAAGTAGGTCAGGACTTCTGGCTGGCAATGCATGATGCCATGAAAGTTCAATTCGCAGCAGGAGATTTGACAGGTGGAATAGAAGCAGGTATACGAATGGCAGCAGAACAGCTGGTGCAGTATTTCCCGCGTATGGATGACGACGTAAATGAATTGGATGATAATATCAGTTATGGGTAGAAATTTGAAGCGTGTTCTTCTTTTTGCACTGCTTTTTTGTCCGGCTCTTGCACTGATTTCCAAGTCGATTCCATCCAAGCCGGGGACTATCGTCAACGACTATGCAGGCATACTGACGCGTGCCCAGAACGATACCTTAGAAGAAAAGCTGCGCGCCTGGGATCGTGATAGCAGCAGTACCCAGATTAGTATTGTGATTGAAAAGTCGTTGGAGGGCGCAGACCTCTGGACCTATTGTCAGGAGCTGTTTAATACATGGGGAATAGGTCAGGCAAAGAAGAATAATGGCGTTCTGATCTACATTGCCTTAGATGACAAGCGAATACGGATACATACCGGTCGTGGCGCGGAACAGTTTTTGGGCGATGCCAGGTCGGCGCGACTGATCGAAGAGATTCTCCAACCTGCGTTCCGCAGCGGTGATTATTATGGCGGGCTGAATCGATTGACAGACCGGATTATCGAGTTGAGCCGTGGAGAATATAGTCAGGACGCTAAGGGAGGATATGGTGTGAGTCCTATTGTGATCTTCCTGGTGTTTTTTGCATTCATCGTGTTTTTGTCTTTTTTGAACCGCAACCGGGATATCAGCCGACGTGGCAGCAGAGATCATTGGAATGGTCCGTGGCACTGGCCGGGCGGTGGCTGGGGCGGAGGCGGCTGGTCTGGCGGAGGC
>JBKDBI010000222.1:0-2213 GCA_046314695.1 Bacteroidota bacterium
GGAATGGATTCAGCCCAGAGCATCTTGAAATGCGGGTCGACCATTTTGTTCTTTTTTGGCAGGTTCAGCCAGATCTGGAAGAGCTCGAGCGGATTGTCCTGCTCTTTGCTCAGGAGCGGGAACATCTCCGAATGTTGGACACCTTTGCCGGCCGTCATCCATTGCACATCGCCGTTGCCATAGCGGCCGGCGGCGCCCATGGAGTCGGCATGATCTACGAGTCCGCGACGCACTACGGTGATGGTTTCAAAGCCGCGGTGCGGGTGTCCGGGAAATCCGGGAACGGTATCGCCATGGTACATGCGCCATCCGTCTTTGATGATGAAATCGTCGCCAATGCTGCGCCCTTCAAGCGAGGCCGCAGGACCCATGTTGTCATTGCCTTTGGGGAAGAAATCTTCGTGGTGCACGCAGAAAAGGAAAGGGTCTGCGGTTTCCCATTGAAACCCGAGCGGGCGGGTTTGTTTTACTGTTTGCTCGTCCATCGTTTCGTTTTCATTGCGGAAAGCCCGTCCTGCGCCAGCCAGGGGCAAAATGGCCAAACCGGAGATACCGGCCGCGAGGCGTGCAAGAAATCCTTTTCTGCTTACTGCCTTCTTCATACCACAAATAACAACGCTTTCTGTTAATTGTGTGTACAATGATTTTAAATTTCTGATGCCAATCGTTCTTACATGACGCAAGCCTCGCAAACTGTACCTTTGGGTAATGAAGGCATCTGTCTGGATTTCTTCCGCCATCTTCTTTCTAACAGCCTGTGCAACGGACACGGAGTACGCTTACATCAGCGAAGCAGACATGCGCCAGTTCGGCAACCCGCGTCAGGATCTCGTAATGTACCTTCCGGATGGAAGCGACTCGATGGTCCTGGCACTTGATGGGCCGCGGTTAGACAAAAGCATCTATGAGACATCGCAATTCTACGGTTTGAAACGCAGCCGCACCGAGGCCGAGAGCCGTTGGTTTACCTATACATTCCTCAAAGGGATCGGGAATATCCATATCGGACTCAGCAGCGATGGCGACGGTGTCCATAAACAGCCCTTGCCTCAGGGACGGAGCCTGCTGCAGATACAACCGGATGTATCGGGAGGCGCGTTCTTCAGTGTCTATTGCCAAAACGGGGCACTTATTCCACCAGAACCCCAGACGAATTGTACCCTGACACATTATCCGAACGACACCATACACCACTCCTCAGGCAATTACACCGGCTATTACCGACTGGAGCGCACACAACCCTGGCCCGGGTGGTTGCTATGGACAGCAGTTTGGATCCGACCGGGGCAAGTGCTGGCGGGGCTGGAAACGGCAGGCGGCATTCTGTACTTATCCCATTAAGTTCCGGAAATGCGCTGTTGGCAGGTTCTGTTGCTGCTGGGCGCCGGCGCCGGGTCATGCGTTCATCACAGCTGGTTTCACGCAGACCGCAGGGCGCTGAGGCAAACCGATACAGCCCGGCTTCTGCAACCGCTTGCACGCAATTCGCTTGAATGGTGGTATTTCAACGGGCACTTGCATGACAGTTCCGGAAGGGAATACGCTTTTCACACGGCGCTCTTCCGGCGGTACACCTTTCCGTTTCGTTCCATCTGGATGAGCAATACTGCCTTGGCCGATCTGGCAAATGACACCGTCATCCGGCACTATCATTTCTACGGGAGCCGCGAATTCCGCATTGCGACCAAGGCCGGTCCCGAAATAGAAGGGCCCACGATCGGCATCAGCCGGCAAAGCCGCGCCTGGCAACTCCGTGCGCAGGAAGCAAGCTTCGGACTGGAACTGTTGGGCGAATCCGGCACGGCACCTGTCGCGATGGCTCCAAACGCCGTCATGCACTGCGGAAAGCAGCAGGTTGGCTATCTGAGCATGCCGTGGCTGGACTGGCGCGGCAAACTGCGCATGGGTGACAGCAGTGTCTACGTATCGGGCATTGGCTGGTTTGACCGCCAGTGGAGTGCATTGAAACTCACAGGACGCCGTTATTCCTGGAACTGGATCAGCCTCGGCCACGACAGTTTCCGGCTGATGGTCTTTGGCATACGGGACGACAGAAAAGACACGAACTATCTCCATGCTGCAGTGGTAGGGCCTGATGGCGCTGTTCGCCACTACCCCGCTGAAAGCTGGATGCTGCATGGCTCGGAACCGCTTGACAAAGGGACCGGCGGAAAGGAGTTTCCGCAAATCTGGCAACTTTGGATCCCGGGCAT
>JBKDBI010000223.1:0-4924 GCA_046314695.1 Bacteroidota bacterium
GAGGTACATGCGCACGTGGCCGACATCTTCGCTGAGCCGCGCCATCAGGTCGCCGGTGAAATTCCGGCGGAAGAAGGCCAGCGGCATGCGCTGGTAATGCCGGTACAGGTCGTTTTTGAGGTCGTATTCGATGATGCGCGATACCACAATGATGTACTGGCGCATGAGGTACATGAAAAGACCGCGTACCAGGGCGGCCAGGAGAATCAGACCGGCGAAGACCAGGGCGGTGCGCATGGCGGCAGACGACAGGGCGGGTAAGGCAGGATGATCGAGGAGGTTATTGGCCAATTGTGCAGTCTCGGCTGTTTCATCGAAGCCCATGCGCACCAGCACGGGCACGCAAACGCTGGCGATATTGGACAGCACAACGAACAGGGCGCCGGCGATCAGTTTTCCGGCATAGCGTTTCAGGTAAGGATTGAGGGCCCGCAGTGCTTTCACCCGGCAAAGTTCGGGGGAAAAAGCAAGTACCACCTTTGATTTCTTGCAGCAGAAATTCCCATTCAGGAGAGGGGGGGTGATCCACCTTGTGCATCCTTTCAAAAAACGTACCTTTGCGCCCTATTTCAAGAACATGACCCAGACCCAAAGCAGCGCAGCCAACGGAACAGCCTTTGATCTGTTTGCAAGGCTTGAGAACACCGACCATGAACAGGTAGTTTACTGCCAGGACAGGGCGACCGGTTTAAAAGCCATCATCGCTATCCATAATACTGTGCTCGGCCCGGGCCTGGGCGGAACCCGCATGTGGAAATACAGTACCGAAGCCGAAGCACTGAATGATGTGCTCCGTCTTTCCCGCGGTATGACCTACAAGGCCAGCATCGCAGGTCTGAACCTGGGTGGTGCCAAAGCCGTAATCATCGGAGATGCTTCCAAAGACAAATCTGAAGCGCTGATGCGCAAATTCGGTCGCTTCGTGGAGAACCTCAACGGCAAGTACATCACTGCCGAAGACGTAGGCACCACTACACGCGACATGGAATACGTGAACATGGAATCGGATCACGTGGTTGGTCTGCCTGAATCTATGGGCGGCGGCGGCGATCCTTCTCCTGTTACCGCTTATGGCGTATATATGGGCATGAAGGCTTCGGCCAAGGCGGCTTTCGGCAACGACAGCCTGGCCGGTAAAACCATTGCCGTGCAAGGCATCGGCAAAGTGGGCATGCACCTGGTGGAATACCTGCACAAGGAAGGTGCCCGTCTTTTTGTAAGCGATATCCACGATGCGGCCCTGCAGCATGCAGCTTCGCATTTTGGTGCTACCGTGGTAAACGGCGGCGAGATCTATGGCCTCGACGCCGACATCTTTGCGCCCTGCGCCCTCGGTGCCATACTCAATACCGAAAACATCGGCAAGCTGAAGGTGAAGGTAGTCGCCGGTGCGGCAAACAACCAGCTGGAAGACGAAACCGTTCACGGTGATATGCTCCGCAGCAAGGGCATCGTATATGCGCCCGACTTCGTAATCAACGCCGGCGGCCTGATCAACGTGTACAGCGAATACACCGGTTATGTGCGCGAAATCGCCATGGCGCAGACCGAGAATATCTACAATACCATCCTCGCCATCTACCAGCGTGCCGACGAGCGCAACATCAACAACCAGCTCGCCGCCATCGAACTGGCCGAGAAGCGCATCAACGACATGATGCTCGTGAAGTCAACCTTCTGAGCAGCTTATACCCCATTGGAAAGAATCCCGGCCCTGAAAAGCCGGGATTTTTTTTGACCTTGCCTTTCCGGCGCGGTGGCTTTGCCTGGCTTATCTTGCCGCTTCATGCACTGGAACTGGAAAGACAAGGCAGGTTGGTTCTGGTTGCCGTTCGGGGCGCTGTTGTTTGCCTGGAACGGCGGACTGGCGGGCTGGCCCGAAGGCGGGCAAGACAGCTGGAATCATTTCCTGTATGCGCGCTGGGCCTGGACGCATCCGGAGCTCTACCTCGACCAATGGGGCAAGCCGCTGTACACCTTTCTGAGTGCGCCTTTCAGTATCTTAGGCATTCGGGGTGCCATTGCTTTTAACATAGCCTGTACATTGCTCAGTGCCTGGCTTTTGTACCGCAGTGCATGGCAGCAGCATTGGCACCATGCGTGGCTGGCTTATCCGTTCACATTCTTCGCACCCATCCTTTTCGGGAATACTGTTTCAGCACTCACCGAGCCTTTGAATGCCACGCTCCTGGCCCTGCTGATCTGGTTTTTTTCGACCGGTCGCGACCGCTTGGCGGTGATAACGGCTTCATTGCTGCCATTGGTGCGCAGCGAAGGTTATGTGCTCCTTGCTGCCTTAGGCGTTTTCCTATTCCTGGAGAAGAAATACCGCCTGCTGCCCTGGTTGCTGAGCGGAACGGTTTTGCTGGCGCTGGCCGGCTGGGCCATCCACGGCGATATCACCTGGATCGTCAGCAGCAATCCGTATATCCGCTTTGAGCAGGAAAGCCGCTGGCATCCGGGAAGCGGTTCACTCTTGCATTATGTGCAGCAGCAGCGGCATATCATTGGAAGCCTGGGACTGGCCCTTGCATTGGCTGGCTGGTTGTTCGCCGCGTTTGATATGCGCAGTAAGGAACAGGCATTTGGTGCACGGCTTGTTTTCCTGCTTTGCGGGGGCATGGCTGCGGCTTATTTCCTCGCCCATACGATGATCTGGTGGATGGGCAGCATGGGTTCTCACGGACTGATACGGGTGTTTGCCGTGATCGTTCCCTGCTGGGTGATGGCGCAGCTGTGGTTGGTGCATCGCCTGGCGCAGTATTTCGGCAAGGCGCGTTGGCTGCCACCGGTTTACCTGGCGCTTGTTCCGGCATTGGCCTGGTTTGCCTACGATGGCAATGGTTATCCGGCGCCCTGGAAGGCCGGGCAAGCGGTGATTGCCCCGCCGCCGCAGGCCGTGACCGTGCAGCAGGCGCTTGCCTGGGGCGACAGCATGGGATTGCAGAACCGCATACTCGTGCATCAGCTGCCGTATATCGACGTTTTACTCGGCATCGACCCATTCACCAAGCCGGAGCTTGCGCGCAGTTTCCGCATCTGGAGTATCGACTGGCGCGATGGCTTCCGCCGCGACTGGATGCCCGATTCCTGCCTCGTCATCTACGACGGCTACCACGCAGCGCGCGACGGCTTCCTTCCCCTGGACAGTCTGATGGCCGCACCGCATTACCGGCTGCTGAAGCATTTTCCGCATCCCGCGCCACCGGAAAAGGGAAGCACCCAGTTTGATGTTTGGGTATTTGAGAAGAGACAACCTTTCAGTAATAGAAATTAGTCCCATTTTCCTGCTCCAACGGTATTGGCTTCGATCGGCCAGGAGTGGATTCAAGCGGCAACGCACCTGACTTTGCAGGTTCCCTCTGCCGTTGTGCGAAGCGCGAAAAATGTAATACTGAACACCCGTCATCCGCTCATGTCTGAACTGCGGGTAATCAGCAAGGATCCTTTTTATCTGGATCGCCGGTTGATTTCTTAGTGCTGCGCGGTGGCGAAACCGGTATCTGCGGCGAGGCTTTCCCAGCGGTCTATTTCGGCGCTGAGCTGGCGCATTTTTACACGGAAACCTTCGATAGCAAGCGGACCGAGGGGAAGGTGCATGGGAGTCTGTGGATCGGCGAGTGCCTGGAGAATGACAGCTGCTGCGCGATCGGGGTCGCCGGGTTGCTGCCCGCTATAGGCTTCGATTTGGGCGATGCGGGCACCGGCGGTATCGGCATATGCATCCAAACGGCTTTCGGTGCGCACGGAGCTGCTGCCTGCCCAATTGGTGCGGAAAGGTCCGGGTTCCACGCACATCACCTTCACCCCGTGCGGCTGCATTTCCTGGGCGAGTGCTTCGCTGAAGCCTTCTACTGCGAACTTGCTGGCATTGTAGATGGAGAGTCCATTGGTGCCGCGGAAGCCGGCCACGGAGCTGATTTGCACGATGCCGCCGGAACGGCGCTGGCGCATGCCGGGCAGCACGGCTTGTGTCATGGCGAGCAGGCCGAAGAAATTGGTTTCCATCTGGGCGCGTGCTTCTTCCATGGAGGTTTCTTCCACTGCGCCAAAGAGTCCATAACCCGCATTATTCACCAACACATCAATGCGTCCTTCACGGCTTTCGATGGCAGCCACCTCGCGGCTAACCGCCTGATGATCGTTAACGTCGAGCAATACGGCGCGGGTGCGGCCGGGCACCAAGGCGTCAAAAGCAGCCAGTTGGCCGGCGCGGCGCAGGGTTCCGTAAACGGTGTGTCCGGCTGCGGCTGCGACCAGGGCGATGGAGCGACCCAATCCACCGGAAACGCCTGTAACTATCCAAATTTGTGCTGCTTCAGTAAGGCTCATGGTTTGCAAAATTAGCACCACCCGCCGGAAGTCATTCCCGCAAATGAGCCAAAACAGTACAATTCGATGACAATTTGCGAAGTTTGCATAATGAAAGTACGGAGTTTGTTGTGGGCCATGGCCTTTTCCATCCCGGTCGTGCAAGCGCAGACCGTGCAGCTGGAGCTGAGTGTGCAACCCAAAGGGCACGAAAGCATCTGGTACCTGCACAATGCCGGAACGGCGACGCTCGACATCAACAGCCTCGTCGTGCAATCCTTTTACCGGCAGCAGAACACCTTTGTGCAATCGCTCCACATCGGCCGGCCTTTTGTGCCGGGAGGCAATACCTTCCGCGGCAGTTTCAGGGCTTCCGGCCGCACCTATACCTACAAGCAGGTTTCCAATGTGGGCCTGGATACCGCCCTGGCTCCGGGCGATTCCGTGGCATTTCTGAACATCGCTAATACCGACCTGAACCTCCGCGATACGGTGCTCGTTGGCGGCGTGGTCGTAAACTACAACCTGACGCCTGTGACCGGCGCCAGTGCGATGGCCTATCCCCGCAACAGCGGCGCCTGCATCACCGATTTCCTTTTCCTCGACGCGGGTG
>JBKDBI010000224.1:0-6029 GCA_046314695.1 Bacteroidota bacterium
ATGCGGCCTTCGGTTCCGGGCGGGAAGAGCATATCGACCACCGGTTCGGCCACATTGCGTGCAAGCCCTTCGGCCGGGTCGAGGTGCATGCGGAAGCCGGGCGCGGCATTCACTTCGATCACTGCAGCGCGGTTTTCGCGCATCGGTACGCTGATGTCCGGTGTCATGAGGTCGATACCGCAGATGTCCAGACCGATGATGCGTGCAATCCGTTCGGCCATGAACACATTGTGCGGGTGTACGATATCGGTTACATCGGTACTCGTTCCGCCGGTGCTCAGGTTGGCCGTGGTTTTGAGGTACAGGATTTCCCCATCGGGTAAAATGCTCTCGGTTGTCAATCCTTTTTCAGCCAGGATCTTTTCCGACATCGCATCGATTTCGATATAGGTCAGCACTTTTTCGTGCCCATAGCCACGCCGCGGATCGCGGTTGGCGATCTCAACCAGTTCGGAGATGCTGTGTTTTCCGTCACCCGTAACACAGGCAGGGGTTCGCTTGGCAGCGGCCACGAACTTGTAGTTGATTACCAGGAGGCGGTGGTCGAAGCCTTCGATGAACTGTTCCACCATCACCCAACGGCTGTATTTCTTGGCATCGTGGAAAGCCTGCAAGGCCTTTTCCATGGTTTCGATGTGGATGGTCGCGCCTTTGCCGTGGTTGCCATCGCGCGGCTTGATGGCCAGCGGATAACCGAGTTTTCGCACGGCGGCCTGCAGGTCTTCTTCATCAAAAACCAGGGCACCCTTGGGCACGGGAACGGCGGCTGCGTTGAGCAGATTCTTGGTTTCTTCCTTGTCGCAGGCAATGTCGACAGCGATATTGCTGGTAGTGCTGGCGATGGTCGCACGGATGCGTTTCTGATGCACACCATAACCCAATTGCACCAGGCTGTGGCGGTTGAGGCGGATGAAGGGGATATTCCTGCGCAGCGCTTCTTCCACAATGCTGCCGGTACTGGGCCCGAGGCGCTCGTTTTCGCGGATTTCGCGCAGTTCCTGTATGACCGGTGCGAGCTCGAAAGCCGCTCCGGAGATCAGGGCTTCTGCTGCCTCTACTGAGGCTTTGGCTGCATGGATGCCGGCTTTTTCTTCCATATAGTCGAATACTACATGGTAAACGCCGTGCTCTCCGGTGCCGCGGGTTCGTCCGAAACCGCAATCCATACCCGCAAGGGTTTGCAGTTCCAGTGCGATGTGTTCGATCACATGACCCATCCAGGTTCCCGAACGCACGCGGGAGAAAAAGCCACCCGGTACGCCTTCGCTGCAGCGGTGTTCGTACATGCCGGGGAACATGGCTTCCAACCTTTCCGCAAATCCGCTGATCAGGTTGGTCGGACTCTCTTCGAGCTCCTCCAGGTCAAGTTTCATAACAATCAGTTTATGGCGGCGGATAGACCAGTAGTTGGGGCCTTTCATTGCCCGGATTTCAAGAATCTTCATGCGAGTGGGGTCGTTATGGGGTAAATATAGAACGGCCGCGGATAAATCCTAAATGAGCGGTTTGAAAAGGCGGGAAAAGAAAAAGCCGCAGCTTGGATACTAACTTTGCGGTATAGCAAATTATGAGCACAGTTGAAGAACACGTTGAATGTCTGATCATCGGTTCCGGACCTGCCGGTTACACCGCCGCCATTTACGCCGCACGGGCCGATATGAAGCCCGTCATGTATGAGGGATTACAACCCGGCGGACAGCTTACCATTACCACCGACGTCGAGAACTATCCTGGTTTTCCGGATGGCGTCATGGGCCCTGAAATGATGGAGCTTTTCAAGAAACAGGCAGCCCGTCTGGGAACAGATATCCGCTTCGGCATGGTAACCAAGGTTGATTTCAGCAAGGGAAGCCCGCACCGCGCGATTGTTGACGACAGCCATGTGATCATTGCCGAAACGGTCATCATCGCAACCGGTGCCAGTGCCAAATGGCTTGGTATTCCGAGTGAGCAGCGCCTCAACGGCAGCGGCGTGAGTGCCTGTGCAGTATGCGATGGATTCTTTTACCGCGGCCAGGATGTCGCCATCGTGGGTGCCGGCGATACGGCATGCGAAGAAGCCAGTTACCTCGCGAAAATCTGCAGCAAGGTGTACATGCTTGTGCGCAAAGACCACTTCCGCGCCAGCAAGGCCATGCAGCACCGCGTAATGAATACGCCGAATATCGAAGTGCTGTTCAATACAGAAACCGACGAAATTCTCGGCGACCGGACTGTTGAAGGGCTTCGCGTGAAGAATTCTGTTTCAGGTGAAACGCGCGAAATGCCCATCAAAGGGTTCTTCGTAGCCATCGGTCACACGCCCAATACCGGCATCTTCCGCGATTATATCGACATGGATGAGCAGGGTTATATCAAGACCTTGCCAGACAGCACCTATACCAATGTGGAAGGTGTATTCTGCTGTGGCGATGCGCAGGATAAAGTGTACCGCCAGGCAGTAACCGCTGCAGGCAGCGGATGCATGGCCGCCCTCGACGCTGAGCGCTGGCTGGGTGCACGCAAAGCCCAGGCAACCGCCTAAGAACGTTGTTTATGCTGCAACGCACACTGCTGGCTTTCGGATTGTTTTGGATGGGTGGTGTTCAGGCCCAGGTTTACATTACCCAACCTGAACAACCGGTACCTGCGTCGAATGAACCGTCGCTGTCCATTCATCCCAAAGACCCGCTGCTGCGTTTTCTCGGCGGCAATGTCAACATGGCATGGATCAGCCGCGATGGTGGAGGGACCTGGCAGAAGACAGATATCACTTCGCCACTTGGTTTTTACGGCGATCCGGTCACTTATATCACTTCCGACGGAAAATTCTATATCTGCCATCTGTCGCGCAATGCCAAGCTGAGCTGGCCACAATGGTTTGATCGCATTGTTTTCCAGCGATCGGATGACGGCGGAACCACATTTACAAGCGGTACCGGCATCGGTTATACCGAAGGGAAGGTGCAAGACAAGCCCTGGATGAGCGTCGACGAGCGCAAAGGCAGTCCGCACCTGAACCGCATCTACCTGTCATGGACGGAGTTCGACCGCTACAAGAGCGATAACCCTCGCGATTCCAGCCGTATTCGCTTTGCCTACAGCGATAACCGGGGTGATACGTTTTCGGTGCCTGTGGCTGTGAGCGATACCTCCGGTGATTGCCGGGATGGTGACAACACCATGGAAGGAGCAACCACAGCAGTCGGAACGAATGGAATGTTGTTCATTGCCTGGGCAGGCAAGGGTAAAATCTTTTTTGACCAAAGCAACGATGGCGGCGTAACCTGGGGCAAAGACCGCGTTATCGCGCAGCAGCCCGGCGGCTGGGAACAAGATTTCAGTGGCATCATGCGCGCCAACAGCATGCCTTTTCTCACTTCAGATAAAAAAGGTGGCCTGCATCTGGTTTGGGGTGCGATGAACGGAACGGATTGCGATATCTTCTATAGCTATTCGCGCGATGAAGGCACCACCTGGACCCCGAAAGTGCGCATAAACCGCGATCCTGAAGGCAACGGGCTGGATCAGTATATGCCGCATATAACAGCCGATCCGGTAAGCGGCAAGGTGTACATCCTGCATTACGACCGACGCAATTCGCCGGCCAATGTCTTTACGGACGTCTACATCACCGAGATAAAATCTGGTAAACCGGGCAAACAGGGCAGGCTTACGCCGCAGGCATTTGCTGCACCCGGCAAGGAAGTCTTTTTCGGTGATTACATAGCAGTGGCAGCAACCAAAGGGCAGTTAGGAGCGGCATGGACAACGCTGAACGCAGACAGGCAGGTTACGCTCGATGTGGCTGCGTTCCGCGCATCGACCATCGGCAAGCTTCCTGCAACGCCGTTGAACGCTTCTTTGAACCATTATGCCCCGAAAGGCAGCGACAGTTTGGTGCTGCATTACGTTTTTCCCGCCGCCAAAGGCTTCACTTTGAAACTTTACCGGCTCCGTGAGCTCGTTTACACACAGGGATTCAACGACCTGAAAACGGCTGAAGGAGATATCGTGCTTCCGCGCAAACGCTTTCGCAACGGGCTTTACGAGGCGGTGATGGAATCGCCCAATGGCAGAATCGACTACCGTTTTTACCTCGAGTAAGAGGTTTTCAAACTCCTTTGCTTTTTTGGTGTGGTCGCGCTTATTTTGCGCACCTTTCGCTTTATGGCCATTATCTCCAAGTTGCGCAATTCAGGCTGGGTAGTCATCGTCGTGGTGGTTGCCCTGGTACTCTTTGTTGTGAGCGATCTGCTCAACAGCGCGGGTTCGGGTTCAGGCCCGGCCGACAACACCGTTGCTATCATGAACGGACAACGCGTGAGCATTGACGAGTTCAATCAGCTCAACGATCAGAACGAGCGCAATTACCTGCAGAACACCGGTGACAAAGAACTCACCGATCAGACCCGCGATTACATCCGCAATGCTACCTGGACACAACTGATTGAAAAGTATGTGACCCTGGAAGAGTATCATCGCGCCGGATTCACAATCGGTGACGCCGAATGGGAGGATCTCCTGCTCAGCAAAGAGCCCCATGCACTGGTGAAACAGTATTTCGCAGACCAGAACGGAACATTCAATCCGAGCAACGTCCGCAACTTCCTGGCCAACCAATACCAGAATGTACCCGCCGCACAAGACTTCTTCAATAACCTGAAGAAGCAGATTGAAAGCGAGGTGCTGCGCGAGCGTTACCTTTCCTACATCAGCAAAACCCGCATATACAGCACACCTTACCTTCGTCAGGATTATGTGAACAGCAACCGCACCGTGAAAGGCAAAGTTGTTTCACTAAGCATCAATACCATCCAGGACAAGGATATTAAAATTACTGATGCCGATCTCGAAGCTTACCTGAAAGAACACAAGGAAGAGTTCAAACAGGAAGAATCGCGCGACCTGGACTACGTGGTGTGGGATATTCTGCCCACTGCCGCTGATACGTCAGAAAATCTGCGTGCTGCCCAGACAGTAGCCGATAACTTCCGCAGCAACAAGCCTGACACTGCAGATGGCAGAACGGATAAAGCCTGGAAACGCCCTTCTGACTTGCCAGCCTCTGTTTCTGCCCAAATCATCGCCGCTCCCGCCGGTGAAGTGGTGGGTCCTGTTTACGGCGACGGTTCATTCTACGTGTATGTAAAGGTGGATGAAAAAGCCGATTCGCTGAAGCACTACAACCTTGCGCATATCCTCATCAACCCCGACGGCGCCATGATTAGTGATTCCAATGCCGCGCGCAACAAAGCCCAGCAGATTCTTGTGCAGGCAGTTGCAGGTGAAGATTTCGGTAAACTTGCCCGCGAAAACAGCGCTGACTATAACACATCTTACAACAAAGGTGAACTCGGATGGCGTTCTGCCACCGATCTCGAAGCGCTGTACGGCAGTGAATTCATTCGCTCGGCCGACCGTGCAGGCGCAGGTTCAGTTTATATCACCCGCGGTCGCAACGGCGGCTGGCATATCGTGAAGGCCGTTTCGCTGCCCAACGCCAGTCTCTACCGTTTTGCTTCCGTAAAGCAAGACGTACTCCCGGGCCGTCGGACCATTGATTCGGTAAACCGCATCAGCACCGCTTTCCGCTCTGCTATCGATGAAAGCGATGCGAAATCCTTCGATAAGCAAGTAGAGAAGTTCAACCTGACACCACGTGTTGCCGGCGACCTTAAACCCGGCGATCGCGGACTCCCAGGAGCAGAAACAGCTTCCGAAGTAATCCGTTGGGCTTTTGACGAAGGAACGTCAGAAAACACCATTTCACCTGTTTTCAATACCACCAATCGCCAGATAGTTGCCCGTATGGCGCTTGTGAAGAAGGAAGGTTATGCTTCAGTGAAAACAGCCCGTGCTCGCCTCGAGCCCTTGGTGAAGAATCAGAAGAAGGGCGAGAAGTTGCGCGACAAGATGCTTGAAGCAATGAAAACCGCCAAGAGCATGGAAGAGCTGGCCATCAAACTTCAGACTGTGGCTCAGCCTATCGAAGACCAGAACTTTGCAGCCGGTAACCTTCCTTTTGTTGGCGCCGACTTCAAAATCAT
>JBKDBI010000225.1:0-10291 GCA_046314695.1 Bacteroidota bacterium
GCGTCGCAAGCCTGTACGATAGGAGCGATGAGGGTCTTCATTTCAATCTCGTCGTGGTGCGCACCTACAGCGTTGCAGATGTCTGCATGTTCGCCATATTTCTCGCACAACTTCAAGCCAAGCAAGGCGTGCGGTGTTTCCTCATCAAAATCGGGCACTTTGCCTATATCGTGCAGGAGGCCGGCGCGTTTGGCCATTTTGGGATTAAGCCCCATTTCGGCGGCCATGGTAGCACACAAGCGCGCTACTTCGCGGCTGTGGCGCAGCAGGTTTTGTCCGTACGAAGCGCGGAAACGCATCCTGCCAACATAACGGATCAATTCAGGGTGCAAGCCATTCACGCCGAGGTCGATAACGGTGCGTTCGCCCCAGGCGAGCACTTCTTCATCGATTTCGCGGCGGGTTTTTTCAACCACTTCTTCAATCCGAGCCGGGTGCACGCGGCCGTCGGCGATGAGGCGCTGCAGTGCCAGGCGTGCTACTTCGCGTCGCACACTGTCGTAACAACTGAGCATCACCATTTCGGGTGTATCGTCGATTACGATTTCTACACCGGTAGCTGCTTCAAAAGCTTTGATGTTCCGGCCTTCGCGACCGATGATACGGCCTTTGATATCGTCGTTTTCAATTGGAACAGCAGTAACCGTGTTGTCGATGGCTTCTTCAGCAGCGGTGCGCTGGATGGTCTGGAGGATAATGCGTTTGGCTTCGCGGGTAGCGCCTACTTTGGCTTCGTCGAGGATGTTTTTGGCGGTTTGGAGGGCTTCGGTCTGGGCAGTAGCGCGCACGGTTTCGAGCATTTGATCACGTGCTTCCTGTTCGGTGAGGCCTGCTATTTTTTCAAGGGCCCGGAGCTGCTGTTCCTGCAAGGTCTGCAGTTCGCTGCGTTTCGCTTCGTTGGCTTCAATTTGGCTGTTTAGGCGAAGCTTCAGCTTGTCAATTTCTTCTTCCTTGCTTTTGTTGTTCTTTACTTTCTGTTCGAGGCTCTGTTCCAGGGTTTTGGCTCTGGCTTCTGCCTGGCTGAGTTCTGCGTTGCGGCGGTTGACTTCTTTCTCGTGCTCTGACTTCAGTTGGAGAAACTTCTCTTTCGCTTCGAGGATACGGTCTTTCTTGAGGTTTTCGGCCTGCTGTGTGGCTTCGCGGATAATCTGTGCGGCTTTCTTCTCGTCTTTCTTTGCCTGCAGGCTTAGAAAAATGAAATAACCTGCTCCGGCGCCCAGGGCAAGGGCAATCACGGCGGTTAATACAATGGCGGTGGTCATCTTTTCACTACTCCTTTCTTTTTTGGTTAGGATGCAGCGACAAACCGTTACGCGGTTCTATCAGGCGATGTTCAGCAGCGCTTCCATTTTACTGACCACTTGTTCGAGCGATTCATCTTCGCTTTTTTCCCTGGCGTTGTGACGCGCCAGTTCAGTGGTAGCATCCAGAGTCACAAACGCCAGTCCGTCCTGGTCGTCTCTGAATGAATATTGTTTCTTCAACTTTGTCAGCTCGCGCTGGACAAAGTGGGCTGCGGCTCTGACATATTTCTCTTCGTCGTGCCTGATCTTCAGGCGATAAGATCGCTCCGCGATCTCGACGTTGATGGATATGTGGTCATCGATTGACATGCTTCAGGTATTCAGTATGTCGATGCATCGGTCTATTTCCCTTACCAGTTCGTTGATCTTCAGTTTGATTTCCTTCCGATCTGAACCTTCCGGTTTTAAAACCTTTGCAAGTTTAAGCATTTTATTTGTCTCCTGAAGGGTTTCGTTATCCCTTTGGAGCAGTTCATGCGCCGATTCCATTTCGGCCAATCGAGACCTGAGCCGCGTTATTTCCTGTTGCAGGCGCTCGCGTTCCACCAGTAAGCCTTCCAGCTGCCGGCATATCCGTTCAAGCCTTTCCTGCATATTGTTCATCCCCTTCTGATCCTGGCCTGAAAGCTGTTTTCGACGAGCGTCGCAATCTTTTCCATGGCAGCGTCACATTCCACATCCGTCATGGTGCGGTCCTGATGCCCGAAATAGAACGACATAGCCCAGGAAGCCTCGCCCGGCTCCAGCGGTTTGCCTTCGTAACGATCAAAGAGGCGGATTTCGCGCAGCATTTCTATTCCGAGCCCGCGAATACCGCTTTCCATGGCGGAATAAGATGCGGAAGGCGGAACAATCATGCTCAGATCTCGGCGTGTAACCGGGAAGCGCGAGGGCTCTTCGGGCAATGGACGTTTCGCGGCGGCAGCGTCCAACACCTTGTCCCACGACAATACAGCGGCAAAAACCGGAATCTGAAGGTCAAAACGGCGCAGTACCTCGCGCTCCGGCGCCAGCCACTGGACTGCTGCCGCCTCTTCATTGATTCCGAGGCGGGAGAGGAGCCCGGAAACCACGGCCTTCAAATCGTACATATCGCTGCGCTGGCTTTTGATTTCCCAGGTTTCAGGCCAGCGTTCGCCGGCAGTGAGAATCAGCAGTTCGCGCGATTCGTGTGTGGCATTGCCTTCCAGCCGGTATGTGCGGCCCAGTTCGAATAGGCGTATGCGCTGCGCCTGGCGGTTGCGGTTGTAGGCAACCGTTTCAAGTGCCTGCCAAAGCAAGGATCCACGCATTACTGCAAGGTCGTTGCTCAGCGGATTGTTCAGCTTCACCAGCGCTGTTTCAGCCCCGTAATAGTCGGCCTTGGTCAGGCTGCTGTTCATGGTTTCATGGAAACCCTGTGCATTGAGGAATTCGCGCACTTTGGCCTCCATGGCAATGCGGTACCTTCCTTCATTCCCCGAAAGGGAAACCTGCATGCGGCCGGGCATCGGTATTTCGTCGTAACCGAACACGCGGAGCACTTCCTCCACGAGATCGGCTTCCCCTTCGATATCGCTGCGCCAGCTGGGAACCTGCAAATTCCATCCGCTTGGGTCGGCTTCGGGTTCAAAACCCAAATCGCTGAGTATTTGGGCGCTGCGTTCTGCAGGAATATCGGTTCCGCTCAAACGGCGCAAAAACTCCTGCCGCAATTGCATGCGCTTAGGTTCAAGTGGCTGTGTTACCGATGCAGGTTCGCCACTGATCTCGCCGCCTGCTGTTTCAAGGATTAGCGCAGCCACGCGCCGCAAGGCTGGCAAACAAGCGTTCGGGTCGCTGCCGCGTTCAAAACGGAACGACGCATCTGTGGAAAGGCCATGCATGCGCGCCGTCTTGCGCACCAGGGCGGCATCGAAGCAAGCACTTTCAATCAGTATATCAACGGTTTCAGGTTGTACGCCCGAATCGAGCCCGCCGAATACACCGGCCAGGGCGAGCAGTTTTTCTCCGTCTGAAATCACCAGTTCACCACCCTTCATGTTACGGGAAGTTTTATCCAGTGTGGTAAGCTGTTCACCTGGTTTCGCCAGCCGTACCATCAGCGCATGGCCGGCCACACGCGATGCATCGAAGGCATGGATGGGCTGGCCGGTTTCGTGCAATACGTAATTGGTGCAGTCAACGATATTGTTGATGGGCGCTATGCCAATGCTTTGCAGTCTGCGTTTCAGCCAGGCCGGACTTTCGGCCACCTTTACATTTTGCACGAGCAAGGCGTAATACTGGCTGCATTGGGCCGGATCTTCCACATTGGCCTTTGCCACGGCCGGACCATCCCATGTTGCTTCGGGCAGGTGGTGGCGGCTGACGGGCAAATGCGCCTGCAATTCGCGCAGGATGCCATGGTGAGAAGCTGCATCGCCGCGGTTGGGTGTCAGACCGATTTCGATGACGGTGTCGCGGTGGACGCCGTAATAATCTGCGAAAGCGGCGCCGAGGGGAGCGTCTTCCGGCAAAACGACAATACCCTCATGGCTTTTGCCAATGCCTATTTCATCTTCCGCGCATATCATGCCGTTGCTCACCTCTCCGCGGATTTTCGCTTCGCGGATGGTAAACGGTTCTCCTTGAGTGGGGTAAATGGTGGTTCCGGGCAGGGCTACAATCACTTTCTGACCTGCTGCCACATTGGAAGCGCCGCATACGATGGGCCAGAAATCGGTTTCAGAAGTCTGAACGAGGGTGCAACGCAGGCGGTCGGCATTGGGATGCTGCTTTACTTCGCACACTTTCCCGATCACCAGCCCGGCCAGTCCACCCTTCACATTTTCATATTCCTCTATATGCTCAACCTCAAGTCCGGCTTTGGTAAGTATGGAATCCAGCGCCGCCGGATCCGCATCAAAGTCGGCCATGGATTTCAGCCAGCCGTATGCAACTTTCATGAGGCGCGAAATTAACCAATTGGAGGGCGAAATGACCGGCTTGCTCTGCGCTTTGCTGTAATTTGCAGCGGTGAATGCCCGGACCCTCCTTGCCTTGTCATTGAGTTACATATTTCATCCGGTTTTGTTGCTGGTGTTTTCGGCTTTGTGGGAGGCACGAGGAGGTACGGTGGCTGAATGGGTGCTGATTACCGGAACACTTTTCTTTGTTCCCTTACTGTTGTTGCTGATACTGCGAAAGCTGGACAAAATTTCAAGTTATCATTTGCCATTGCGCAGCGAACGCGACCTGGTATACAGCTTGCAACTGTTGTGGTTTGGATTGGTGTTGGCAGGCATGTCCAATTGGAACTTGATTCCGCCGCAGGCTTTGAGTCGGGTATTATTGGCAGTAATCGGGATAGGGCTGCTGTCGCTGGCGAATCGATTCATCAACAAGGCCAGTGCGCATATGGCGGTTGTTGTGGCCTTGGGAGCTGTTTATACTTGGGAAGCCGGGACAGGATTTTTGTGGTTTTGTTTGCCTGCTTGGGCTTTGGTATGGTTTGCCCGCAGCAGTCTGAATGCGCATACAGGGTGGGAGTTGTTTGCGGGCCTTATTTGCGGACTATCAAGTTGCATGTGTTGGATTTGGCTGTTTTGAATGCCGGCCGTGTTGGTTGAATTCCAGCTCAGAACCTTGGGAAGATACCCGGGGAGCCGTTTTTAAGTTGTGGTGGACGCATCCGTCCAATCTGATTTTCTAGGCACGAGCCCAGGCTTTACGGGTAGTGCACGCTTCCGCCTAATCTGAAATTCTCGGCCCAACCGCGATTTTCGGTGTTGGTGGAAGTATCCGTCTAATCTGAAATGTTGGGTGCAATCCTGGATTTTAGTGGTGGTGGAGGCATCCGTCTAATCTGATCTTCCCGGCGCGAGCCCAGGCTTTACGGGTAGTGCACGTTTCGGCCAAATCCAGAATTCTCTGTCAGGCTCAGGTTTTAGTGGTGGTGGAGGCAACCGCCTAATCTGAAATTCTTGGCCCAACGGCGAATTCCGGTGGTGGTGGACGCTTCCGTCCAATCTGATCTTCACGGCATGAGTCCAGGCTTTACGAGTAGTGCACGTTTCGGCCAAATCCAGAATTCTCTGTCAGGCTCAGGTTTTAGTGGTGGTGGAGGCAACCGCCAAATCTGAAATTCTCGGCCCAACGGCGAATTTCGGGGGTGGTGGACGCTTCCGTCTATTCTGGGTCCCCTGCCTCAGCCGCGTTTTCATACCGGCAATACCTGGCCTCCTGGCATTGCCCCAGCCCGATACCCCAACTTACTTAAAACCGGTAACGGAACATCTGCCTGTACAAAGTGCAGCGCATGACATTGATACCAGAGATTCTGCACCAAACTGCGCCGCGCAGTCCTGGCCGTAACCGCCACTTCACGACTGTTCTCTCCCACACTAACCGCCACTTCTGCCGGTTTGAGCAAATGCCGAGGCAGGCCGGTCGGATTCGATGGATTGGCCCATTGGGCTTGTGCAGGATTATTCCATGCTGCAATCAGCAAAAGCGGTAGGTAGATCAGGTTGCGCATGGCCAAAGGTTCTCAAGCATGGATACACTTCCGGCCTGTGCAGGTAAACGTTCTTGCCGATTATTCTTCGTCTTTTTGCGTGTAATGCGCTACCACTTCCTTCAGCTTCAAAGCTTCGTCGCTTTCCAGACCGCTCGTGGCAAAGCAAACCACCTGGCCACTTTCCTTGATGGTGAAATTGATTTCATACAACAGGAAATCAACCTGTTCAACGTAATTCCAGGGGATGAAAATCAGTTGTGACATGAAATTCTGTCGCCATGAAATGCCACGCTCGTCGGCTGTGACGAAATAGTTGCCCGAAAACCTTCGGTAGAGGTAAATGAAAACCAATACCAGCACACCAAGCGTAATCCATCCAACCTGATCGCCAAATTGGGCGCGGTTGATCATGGTGATGGCAAATGTGAGCAGCCCGTAAACGAGAAAGACGGCTACCTCCGCCTTCCAGCGGGTAATGTCTCTATGAAATTGCATCAGGGTTGTACGAGCAGACGATTGCGCCACTGACCGTAAACGACTACGTATACACCTGCATCCAGACCTTTCAGATCGAGCAGGTTCTGACCGGCCGCTGCGGTTTGTTGCATCACTTCGCGCCCTGCGGCATTGTAGATGCGAATTCGCTCATTAACAAAGGTTTGCGGAATGAAAACCTGGGCAGTTTCACGGGCCGGATTCGGATAGATGCGCAGACTTTCCGTGTAAAGCTTTTGCTGACCTGTCGTTGGCACCGGCTCTACACGCAGCACAAAACGTCTGATGGTATCGCGCTGGGTGACAGGGAATCCGACACGTGCGTAAGTAGTCACGATAACACCGAGTGGATAAATACCACCTTGCGTCGGAGTTCCGCTGAAAGTGCCGCAGCCGATGCTGTCGTAAACGAACACACAACGTGGATGGTCGCAACGAAAAGTGAAACCTGCCGGCATGCCAATTACACCCGTCACTTTGATAGAGTCAATGTTCGCCTTTACAGGAAAGCCGCCGAAACTCACGATGGTGTCTTTGGGTGTCTTGGCGTGGATGGTAGCGCTGTATGCTACGCCCACTTCGGCGTAAGGAATGGTGTCCGGATTGAAGCCCACGGCTGTGGTCGACTTATCGGGGCGGCAGACCTGGGCCTGGGCCGCGGGGAACATGAGCAGAAGCAGTGCGCCGGCGGTAAGCAGTTTTTTCATCTTTCGTTTATATTGCCTCAAAAATACATGCACCGGCTGAAATTCCTCGTTCTTCTCTCCAGCTTCATCTGCACCGCCGCCTCCCTTCATGGCCAGACATTACCGCTGGAGTTCCTAATCTCAGACCCCGACAGCCGTCCACTGCGTGGCGTAACGGTTAAATATGGTACTGAAACAGTGCTGAGCGATGAATTCGGAACCGCGCTGATTAGCTTCAACTATCGCGATACCGGCACAGTGGTTTTTGCGTTGGAAGGGTATACCACGCTTCGTTACACACCTTTCATTCCGGCTGAAGCCCTGACAGCGGGTGGCTGGACCGTGAAGGTTACGATGGATCCGGAATTGCGGCAGGTTGGCGATCCGGTAGTGGTGCGGGTGGAAGATAAATCACAGGCGGCGCTGAGGTCGCAAACCGTGGCCACCGTTTCGGCACCCCAATATCTCGTGCGCAACCGCAACCCATCTGATCCCTCTGCATTGCTTGACCAATTGCCAGGGGTAAATGTGATCGATGGTCAGGTGAATATCCGCAGCGGCAGTGGCTGGAGTTACGGCGCCGGCAGCCGCGTGGCACTCATGGTTGACAACCTGCCGATGCTCAGCGGCGATGCCGGACAGGTGCAGTGGTCTTTTCTGCCACAGGAACTGATTCAATCGGTGGATGTGTTGAAAGGAACCGGCTCCGTACTATACGGCTCCTCGGCCCTCAACGGCGTAATCAATGTGCGCACCATGCAGCCAAGTGCCAAACCGCGCACCGGAGTGAATACATTCTATGGATGGTACGATCAACCGGAACGCGAGTCGCTGCGCTGGTCCGATAAAAGATTGCTTACCCGCGGCTTTTCGGCTTGGGACCTACGCCGCAGCTCCAACGGAAAAACCGGTTACCGCTTCAGCTTCAATCACTTCAACGACGACGGCTACCGCATGGAGGAGTTCAACCGCAGGAGCCGTTTTCAGGCCGGAATAAAGCACGATGTAAACCAAAAGCTCCATCTTGGTTTTGAGGCTGGCGTTATGGGTTCCCGATCCGGCAGCTTCCTGCTTTGGGAAAACCATCAACTGGGTTATACATCCCTCGATTCGGGTTTCAACCGCACCAACAGCACCAGGCTGCACCTCGACCCGCATGTCAGATTGCGCACGGGATCTATCACCCATCACTTCAATGCACGCTACCTTTCGATTGATAACCGGAACGAGAACAACGACCCGACTTCAGGCGATCAAAGCAATGCCAACCGCATGTTGTACAGCGAATACCGCGCCCAACGCAGTGCAAGGCTTGCAGGCGGAAATATGAATCTGAGCGCCGGACTTGTTTGGATGGAAGCCGATACCCGCTCACCCCTGTTCAACGGAAAGCAAACCACCGCCAACCGCGCCGGGTACCTGCAGGCCGATTGGGTGGGAAAATGGTTGAACCTCAGCGCCGGTGGCCGTTATGAACATTATCGCCTAAATAAAACCACCGACAGCCGTCCGGTTTTCCGCGCCGGTTTCCTGCTCAAACCTGTTCCCTTCGCCGAATTGCGCGGCTCGTGGGGACAGGGCTTCCGCTTTCCAACGATCGCAGAAACATTTATCAAAACGAGTGTCGGGCCGGTGAAAATTTATCCCAACCAGGGCTTGCGGGCAGAAACCGGTTCGAATGCCGAAGCCGGAATCAAACTTCTCCTGGCCGGGCGGAATAACAGTCGCATGTTCATCGACATGGCCGTATTCAGCATGCAATTCGACAACATGATGGAATTCACCTTCAGTCAATGGTCGCGCGACAATTCAGCCGCCAACCTGGGTGGTTTCGGATTCATGAGCCTGAACGTGGGCAGGGTGAATGTGACCGGCCGGGAAATCACACTCGGCGGCACCCTGCGCACCGGGAAATACAGCTGGCAGTTTCTGGGCGGATTCACCCGTACAGATCCGCAGGTTGCGGATCCCAATTTTGTGTATGCTACAGATTCGCTTGGTCGTGCCCTCAGCTTCCGCGAAACCAGCAGCAACGATACGCGCATGCTGAAGTACCGCTTCAGGGACATGTTCCGAATGGATATTCAAGTCAGCCGCCGCTTCTGGGAACTGGGCTTCAGCTACCGCTGGAACTCGGCCATCGAGAACATCGACAAAGCATTCGTTGCGCTTCCCATCACGCTGTTTGTGCCTGGAGTACAAACAGGCCGCGATGCAGGTATGAACGGAGCCGGTTTTGCTGATCTGCGCTTTGCCGTCAAGCCCAATCCCGATCTCCGTCTGGGCCTGATTGTCAACAATATTGGCAATACCGAATTCATGACCCGACCAGCTGATATCCGCCCGCCGCGCAGTTTCCAGATTCAGTTGTTGGCCGAATTCTGAACATGGGAAACTTCGAGATCCGTTTGGTACGCGCTGATGAAGTTCCTCTGCTCGCAGGTATATATCAACGCGCTATTGCCGGTTCTTGCGCTCCTTGGTATAGTTCCGCCCAACTGGCAGCATGGCTGGGTTTCGCTGCCGATGCCGGCTTATGGCAGGATAGTTTCCAACAAAACCATTGCCTGGTCGCGGTGAACAAGCAAGATGTTCCGATGGCATTTGGTGACATGCATCCGGGAATCGGGCAGATAGGCCGGCTCTATGTGGAGCCTGATGCGCAGTGTAAAGGGCTGGGAACAGCTATCTTGAAGGAATTAGAGGAGTTGCTGCAGTATGCAGGTCACCGTGAGGCGGCATTGGAAAGTGCTCTGAATGCATATCGGTTTTATCTGAATCGCGGTTATTCCAGCCTTGGATCGGTTACACTTCCTTTCAACGGTGAATTATTCACCCAATACCGCATGCTGAAACAATGGTAAGGCATCGGAAGGCTGGAAATTTTGCCGTAAACTTGAAAACGAGATACCGAAATGAGCAAAAGAGAAATTATTGTACTGGATGATTTTACGGAAGCATCAGACAAAGCCCTCGCCACGGCCGGTCGTTGGAGGGGACAACTCGATGCCCTCATGGCGTCACTCCACGTCAGTGATTCAGAAAAAGACCTCGAACAGCACCGTAGCATGCTGCGCGAAAGGGCTGAACCACATTCACCCGGTCATCCTGTGAAACCAATCGTCGGCGCCGGCAATCTCTTCAATGCCATCCGCGAAGGCTATCTGCGCGAACATCCCCTGCTTCTGGTTTTTTGTACACACGGCGTGAAAGGTTTGCGGCAGCTGCTCTTCGGCGCGAACAGCACACGTGTGGTCGATGATACCACTTGTCCAACGCTTGTAATTCAAGAGAAAACCCCCGATACCATTCCACAGCGCTGGCTG
>JBKDBI010000226.1:0-2657 GCA_046314695.1 Bacteroidota bacterium
CATCCTCTTCAGCTACCTGCGCTATCGGTTGTTTCCTGTGAAACCCGAAGTGAGCCTCGAAGACTTCTTCATCAACCGCTTCGGCAAAGAGCTGTACCTCACCTTTTTCAAGGATTATACCGAGAAAGTATGGGGTTTCAAGTGCCATGAGATCTCGAAAGATTGGGGTGCACAGCGCGTTAAAGGCCTGAGCATTTCCAAAACCATCGCCCATGCCCTGAAGCAGCTGGCCGGAAGCAACAAGAAAGACCTGCGCCAGCGCGGAACAGAGACTTCCTTGATCGAACAATTTCTCTATCCGAAACTCGGTCCGGGGCAGATGTGGGAACATGTGGCTGCCGAAATCAGCGCCCGCGGCGGTGAACTGCATACGGGGATGGAAGTTTGCGGCGTCGGTTCGTCGAACGGCGGCCTGTCGCTCGATACCGTCTATGCCCGCAATGCAGCCGGTGTGGAACAGGCGTTCAGGGCCGATTATGTGTTTTCCACCATGCCGGTGAAAGACCTTGTGGCCGGTATGCGTTTCCCGGTGCCGGAAGCGGTGAAAACGATTGCCGAGGGTTTGCCTTATCGCGATTTCATCACCGTCGGGCTGCTCCTGAAAAAGCTCACGGTAGACGGCAAAGCGGGCACCATACCCGACAATTGGGTTTATATCCAGGAACGCGATGTCAAGATCGGACGCCTGCAAGTCTTCAACAATTGGAGTCCATGGCTGGTGAAAGACCCTGAAACCGTTTGGCTCGGGCTGGAGTATTTCTGCATGGAAGGCGATGAACTCTGGTCGATGGACGATGCGGCACTGCGCCGTTTCGCCGCCGCTGAACTGGAGCAGATCGGGCTGATTGAGCAGCGCGATGTGCTCGACGGAACCGTCATCCGCATGAAAAAGACCTATCCCGCTTACACCGGCGTGTACAGCGAATTCGATACCGTGCGCCATTACATCGACAGCATCGAAAACCTTTACCCGATCGGCCGCAACGGCATGCACAAGTACAACAACAGCGACCACAGCATGCTCACAGCGATGACGGCGGTCGACAATATCGCAGCCGGACGCCGCGACAAGGCCAACCTCTGGGCCATCAACACGGAGATGGAATACCACGAAAGCAAATGAACCTCAAACCCTGGATCCGCGCTGCCCGCCTCCGCACGCTGCCATTGGCCGCCGCAGGGGTATTGCTCGGCAGTTTCCTGGCGGCTGAAGCCCTGCAGCCCCTGGTACTCGCTGCCTCACTCGCCACCGCCTTGCTGCTGCAGATACTCAGCAACTACGCCAACGATTATGGCGACTATGTCAAAGGAACCGACAAAGCGGCCGGGCGTGCAGACCGCATGCTCACCAGCGGCGAAATCAAACCGGCTGCCATGTGCAAGGCGCTCATTGTACTGGCCTTGCTGGCACTTGGCAGCGGACTCCTCGCGTTGCGGCCTGTCTACGAAAACGCCTTTCAAACCTGGCTCATCCTCTTGCTCGTTGGCCTGCTTGCCATCTGGGCAGCCATTCAGTACACTGCCGGTAAACGCGCCTACGGTTATTATGGCATGGGCGACCTGGCCGTTGTGCTCTTCTTCGGTCTCTTCGCCGTTAACGGCACCTATTACCTGCACACCGCCCGCTTCGATCTCCCTGTCGGCATTGTATCGCTCGGCCTCGGTTTCATGGCCGCCGGCGTGCTCAATGTCAACAATACCCGCGACCTGGTGAGCGATACCCTGAGCAACAAGCACACCATCGCCGTCAGGCTCGGATTCGCAGGCGCCAGAAGCTACCAGGCCCTTTTGCTCGGCTGTGGCATGGTTGCCATGATCTTGCCTTTGTATTTCGCGTACGGACGCAGCTTTATTCCTTCCGCCCTGCTGATCCTCATCCTCGGCCGCCTGCACCTGCGCCGCTTTACGCATATTGCCCAGGCCGCGCGCAACGATTACAACCGTGAGCTTAAGCGCCTCAGCCTTTCCATCCTGGCCATGGTGCTGGGCATCGGCATCTGGATGTGGATTCGCTTAACCGTTGCGGGCGCATGAAACTCACTTACCGCAGCGAAAGCCTGCAATTCCTGAAACCGGCGACCACGAGCAAGGGCGCGTATCTGACGCGGGAATTGTACCTGCTTGAACTGCAGCTGGCCGACGGCCGTTGTTACAGGGCCGAGTGTGCGCCGCTGCCCCATCTGAGCTGCGACGACATGGCAGCCCTGCCGGCGGCGCTCGACGACTGGTGCAGGCATCCGGAGCGCATCGCAGCTGATGCCTTCGAAATCGAAACAGAACAATCCCGCTTCCCGGCGCTGGCTTTTGCGCTCGAAAGCCTACGCCGGCAATGGCTCAGCGGTATTCCCGGGCTGTTGTGGGATAATGCATTTACCCGCGGCGAAGCCTGTATTCCCATCAACGGATTGGTTTGGATGGATGACGCCGAAGCGATGCTGGCCGCTGCCATGGAAAAGGCGGCCATGGGATTCCGCTGCATCAAGTTCAAGGTAGGCGCATTGGATTTCGACGCCGAGTGCAGGCTCCTGGAAACGGTGCGCGCCACATATGGTCCTGAAAGGCTGGAGCTGCGGGTGGATGCCAACGGCGCCTTTCGTTCAGACGAAGTGGATGAAAAGCTGCGCAGCTTGTCGCGTTTCCATTTGCACAGCATCGAG
>JBKDBI010000227.1:0-4574 GCA_046314695.1 Bacteroidota bacterium
CCGCCGGATAAATCGGTAGTATTCGCAGTCTGCCAGGCTGAACACAAAGTCAGGGTCAGGGTCAAACCTGCGCTTAATAATCTGCCGTTTCCATACGGCGCCCTGCAACTGATTGTAAGGTATAACCGTCACATTCTTACCACGCTCTGCCACCGCTACCCCATTTTGAAACGGAAAGTATGCCGCCTCTGCCCGGTGCCGCATGAACTCCGGCATAACGCGTGGCAGGTGTTCCAGCATGGCCGCGCTGAACGTCTTAGGCGTTTCTTCGATGAACGCCCCGAGGATGTCGTTAGGGGTAACAGTATCGACAATATCCGGCAGGTCAGCGAGGTACTGATGCACCGTCTTTATCATCTGTTCCGTGCTTGCCTCGCTGATTATCTGCCGTTCGATTCGAACGATGCGGTATTCCCCTTCTACGTCGTTATTGACCCAAAACAGGCCGAACCCCTGCTCAAGGTGTAACCATTGGTACAACTTAGGCCGGTCGAGGCTTACCGCGCCCTTATCGCTTACGCGCCAAAAGGTTAGCACGCTGCCTTCGTCCGCCTGTTCTACCTGCTCCAACATCTCCATGGCTTCCTTCAGCCCTGCCCCTGTTGCCTTAGCAATGGCCTGAACCTGCCGGTCATGGTCGCCGCCGCGCTCTGCGATCTTACGCACCACCTCCCGCGTCTTAACGCGCGGGCTGTTCTTGGTTTCGCCGTACCCGAGGGCCGACAGCTTTGCGGCGCATGCCTTCCAATCGTCGGCGCATTCCAATTTGCAGAACACTGCCGCCGGCTTGTACCCCTTGCCAACATCGAACTGCGTCGAGGTGCTGAACACACCGAACAGCCCGAGGTCACGGTTCCAATCGCCTGACCATGCCGCATCGGTATCGCCGGGGCGCTTGAGCATGATGCGCGGCCCGCGTTCCACCACTACTTTCCAGCCATGCGCCTGCAGCGTGTCGAGCATATGACCGGCCCCGCGCTCGTTGTAATCGTCAAACGGTGATTTGTGGAATCGGTCAACGGCCCCGGCCCTGATGGATACCGGCGGGCGCTCTTCGACTACTAACGTGTTGAACGACCGGCACACCGCAAACAGCGTTTCCCGTTGCCGGGGCGTAATCCCTTGCGGCTTATCCGGCCCCATTACGTGCGTATATCCATCGGTCGGCGGTGCCACAACGTAACCGCCTTCGCCCCGCGTTTCAATCAGCACCTTAACCTTTTCGCCGGGCTTTGCCTGCTGCTCCTGTTCGGTCGCATCCCGCCGCGCTAACGGCTGATTGCCTTCGATTGCCTCGCAGGTGTAGTAAAGATGCAACCCCCGCTTTTCCGGTTCCCGGTTCCCGCCGGTCTGCACGATATGCAGCCGGGCCAATATATCCGCCGGTATCGCACCCAGCAGTTCCTCTTTCAGTACCCCTGTCAGGTCATACTTAGCATCCACGTCTACAACCTCCAGCCCGCCGGATATTTGCCCGCAGATAACCGCCTCACCATGCGCCCGCGGTGACCGGCGCTGCTCTGCCAGTTCATCCGCTGTGCATATCCGCGCCTGGTATTGCTTCCACTGAACCAGGGCGCGCTTGTTCGCGTCGATTATAATGCGGTTCATCTCAACCCATCTAACGCACGCGCCTCTGCCACACCCTCAACCGTGTACACCTCTGCCCCTGCTTTGCGCATCAGGTTGTGCCGGTGCATCTGAATTGCCGACAGCACGCCGCCGGGCCTTTTAACCTCTATCCACACCGTCCGCCCGCCGCGTATCGCAACGAGGTCAGGCCACCCGTTGACGGACATGGCGCCGCATTTGGCTACAAGCCAGCCCCGAGCGGTTAGCTCGGAGCGGATAGCGGCTTGGATTGCTGATTCTAACTTAGCCTTCATAGTTCGAGGGCGGTTTGCGGGTTGTGTTTTACAAAACGGTTGCCGGCGGCCTGCAGGTTCAAAACGGCCTGCTTATAATAACTCTCTTTGAGTTCAACGCCTATTGCTTTGCGGCCCATGCTAACGGGGCTGTATACCTCTGAACCTACGCCCATAAAAGGCGTCAACACTACTTCACCCGGATTCGTGTAAAGATAAACGAGCCGATCAATAACATCCAACTGCAGCGGGTGAACGTGTTTCTCATCGTCATCTTCGCGGCTATCCTTAAACGGCAAAACAACGTCCCCGCGAATGTCATCCCACACGCTTGACGCGTAACGCTGCCATGTGATGTGAGAAAGCTTATTCTCAGCCGGATCGCCTTCAAAATTCTGCCACTTCTTTTTAAAGTGTTCGTATTTACCGTACTGTTCTTCGTGCATAGGAAGGAACGGCGCGGCTCCGAAATAATCAAACTCAGTCAAGCCATTATCATGGGTTACCGGCACTTTGTTTTCGCCACCCATACGGAATAACAAAACATAGTCAGGCAGTGCCGGCATGCACCGCGTGGAATCCTGAACGATGTTTTTGTGCGTAAGGCTTTGCACCATAGTACGCATGCGAACTTCAAGCGGTTCCTTCCAAATTGTTATGCGGTTGTTGTATGCAAAACCATGTTTTAAGTGCAACTTGATAATCTCAGCCGGAAAGTCCCATAAATTGTGCTTCGTGGTGTTCGTGATAACGTCCTGACAATGCACCGCAACTATGCGCCCCGGCTTAATGATGCGGGCAACCTGCTGAACGAGGAAGTCATAATGTATCAGGAAGTCCTCAAAGCTTTCGTTATTGCTCATGTCCCGCTTATCGCTGCTGTAAATGTATAGACCGGCAAACGGCGGCGAATAAACACAAAAGTCGATTGAGTCATCCGGCAATGATTGAACGAGGTCAATGCAGTCTCCGTTGTAAATACTGAATTGATCAGTATGGTGTTGGTTTTTTACGTTTTTCATAGGAATTTAGGTTTTGTGATTTCTTGATTAAATGGTTTTACGCTCAGGTCAATTTGATTATTAACCGCGCGGTTAATTGTTTCAGTAAATTCTTTTGCTTTTTGTGTTTTGTAAAGCAGGGTTTGAATAACCCTCTTTTGTCCATCGCTTATAACGAGGTCAACGGTTACGGGCCGCGTCTGACCAAAACGCCAGAACCTGCGAACAGCCTGATAATACTGCTCATAACTCCATGTAGGGAAGTATATAGCATGGTTGCAGTGTTGCCAGTTAAGGCCGAAGCTGGTAATCTTAGGCTTTGTTACAAGCCGCTTAATATTCCCCGCTGCGAAGTCTCGCAAAATATCCTCTTTGCGCTCCAGCTGCATACTCCCTTTGATTTGAACCGCATCGGCGTCGATTTGATCCAGTAGATCCCCCTCATCATTGAAATTACACCAATAAACGCATGTATCAGTGGCAAGTTCTAACGCTTTTTCGCATCGTTCTTTAACCGTCAATTGCTGCTCATGTCTTACTTCGCTCATCGTTTTGGCTACCAGATTAAACATGTACATTTGCCCATTCACTACCCAGTTATTGACATTATATACAGTGTGTATATTCTCGATCAGCTCAGGTAATACGTGCCGTTCATCGCTAAAACCAAGGTCAGACGGTTTCTTCATGTGAATTGACCAGGTGTTGAGCCATGAGAAAAAATAGTCCTTCGCATGTGGTTTAAGATACCACTTGCTGCCAATATCCTGCGGCCTGATGTTGTTTTCATTATTGCGAAAAAACTTTTGCAGCATGTCCATGTAAGGCAAATAACCCAGCGCTTCGGAGCTTGTTCCAAACTCGATATAATCATTCGGGGCAGGCGTTGCCGTGAACAGGAACCGGTACTTTACTTTTTTTAGAAAGCTGGTAATTTTAGCTTTCGTTGCGCCGTCAAAGTTTTTTAGGATTGAACTTTCGTCAAGTAAAACGCAATCAAAGTCTTCAGAGTTAAATTTCTCCAGCCTTTCGTAATTGCACACCACGATATCAGAATCAATGCGCCCATCCTTGGAATAGCTGACTGAACTAATACCGAACTTTTCAGCCTCTTTTACGAACTGGAACGCAACGGCCAGAGGCGTAATAATTAGCACCGGCTTGCGCGTGTGCATCTGGTAATTCACCGCCGTTGTAAGCTGAATAATCGTCTTACCTAATCCGGTATCCAGAAAGACGGCACAGCGGCCTTTCCTGATCGCGTACTCGGTGACGTGCTTTTGATAGTCGAACAAATTGTCTGGCATCCATCGCGGCTCAATGCCGTGATCTTGCGCGCTGTGGCGCTTTGATTGAATGAAGTCTTCGTATGTCATTTGTCTTTCATTTGGTTTGTATCTGTCTGTCTATATTTTCCCCCCGAACAAATCCCGCTCGAAGTACTTCACGGTGTAATCCTGTTTGGCCCTAACCGCTTCGAGGATACGCGGCTCGATGCCGCCGGAATACTGCAGCCAAACAACGAGGGCCGGCTCCGATCGGTTCATCGACTGCATCCGCGCCCGCGCCTGCCAGTAGCTGACGGCTGCAAAGTCTACGTTATACATGATCAGCACGTCCGCGCTGCTCAGGTTCACCCCTTCGCGCCCGCTTATGATCTGCAGGAATATACGCGCCGCGCCGCCTGATTGATTGAACTGCTCTGCGG
>JBKDBI010000228.1:0-2537 GCA_046314695.1 Bacteroidota bacterium
ACTGCGCCGGCTGATATGCTGGCCGTGGCCTTGGCTGAGCAGATACGCGAGCGTAAAATATCGCAGGTTATCGTGCTCGATTCGGGTAAATATGCCGGTATGGTGCATATTCACGACCTGAACAAAGAGGGTATTTTTTAACAAACAGATGGATAAAAGGAACGCATACGTGGTCATCATGGCCGGGGGAATAGGCAGCAGGTTCTGGCCGCTTAGCAAACGCGCACTTCCCAAACAGTTCATCGATTTTCTGGGGACCGGCAAATCGCTCATCCGACACACCTATGAACGCTTTGCCAAACAATTCGATCCGGCACATATCTACGTGGTAACCAACCAGGATTACGCCTCCCTGGTGCAGGAACACCTTCCCGAGATCGGCAATGAACAACTACTCATTGAGCCTTCGGCCAAAAACACCGCACCTTGCGTGGCCCTGGCTTCCTATCATATCGCTTCACTGAATCCGGATGCCGTGCTCGTGGTGGCACCGAGCGATCACCTGATCCTCGATGAAGCGGCTTTTCATCAACGCATCGAAGAAGCGGTGGGTTTTGCCTCCGGCAACCAGGTGTTGTGCACGATGGGCATCGAACCCACCCGCCCGGATACCGGCTACGGTTACATCCAGTACAATACCATTCCGGCAGAAGGTAATTTCCACGAGGTGCGGCTTTTTACCGAGAAGCCGACGCTTGAAATCGCCAAGACCTTCGTGGAAAGTGGCGAATTTCTCTGGAACTCCGGGATTTTCATCTGGAGGGCCGACAGCATCATCCGCGAATTTGCCCAACATCTTCCCGATATCGCTGAACATTTTGACCCCCTGCGCGAAGCCGGCAGCGGTTTTCCCGCACCGGCTACCGTGGAAGCCATTTATGGTCTCACCCGCAGCATTTCGATCGATTACGGCATCCTCGAAAAATCAGCCAATGTGTATGTGTTGCCGGCGAGTTTCGGCTGGAGCGATCTGGGTACCTGGAAATCACTCCACGAAATCAGCGAGAAGAATGCACACCAGACCGCTGTGATCGGCAAGCGTGTTATGACTTACGACAGTTCCGGCTCCCTGGTTTTCAACCACACCAACCGCCTGGTGGTGATGCGTGGTGTTTCCAACCTTGTGGTCGTGGATACCGGCGATGTGCTGCTGATTATGGAACGCGACAGCGAGCAGGAACTGCGTCAGGTTGTGGCCGATGTACAAGGGTTGTACAAAGACCGCTATTCCTGAATCAGTTGCGGCGCAGCACGAAAGTGGCCTTGTCCTGTGCGTCGTAGAGGCGCAGCACCCCGCCTTTGAAACGGCGGTAGCGCACAGACGACATCAGGCTTTCCTGTACGTTCGTCTCGTAGGCGCTGTCGCAGTTTAGCAACGTCATCTTCACACTCAGAAAATGAATGCCGCCTTTCGGTGTGGTGGCGTATTTGCCCAGTATGGAATTGCAGCCGCTATTGCCGCGGATAGACGAATCGTAATTGTTGAAAACGATGAACGGGTTGCCGGAAGACAACACCGTGTTGCCGGGAGGAAGGCCGTTTACCGTTTCGATCGACCATACCGTTGGCACGGCATCGTCGTTGATGATGAACTTCTTCTGCCCGCCGCAGGCTGCGACCAACATGGCCATGGCAAGCAGGGCCGGTAATTTCTTGTGGTTGATGCGGATCATGGCAATTGACGTTGCAGCGAAGTTAGTCTCTTGCCTGAGTTTTTTTAGTAAATAATCAATTAGAAACAATGGGCAAAAGGATCAGTTTGCCGCTTTTTGTTCCGTTTTTGTGCGAAATCCGCACATAATAGACACCAGCCGGGTATTGCCGCAGGTCCATTTCGATGGCCGACTTTTCCCGCATGTCGATCCGCTGCAGGATCTTGCCGTTTTGGTCGCAGAAGAACAAGAAATCCGCCGGGCCGCGTGTTTCCACTTTCAGGATACCTGGGCAAGGATTTGGATAGAACTTCCATGCCCATTCAGTCTGTGGCGCAGAAGGCTGTTGCAGGCTGTCGGTATTGGCAGGTCCGTCACCCAGGCCGAGGCTGTCTCTGCCGTTGGGCTGCACCCAGGCAATCACCGTGTCGCGCAGGTCTTCCTTCGCTAAACCGAGTGCGGCCACACCCGGTTCACAGGAAGGCATGGAACTGAAATCGCGGATCAGGCGCACGAGCAGGTTGTTGAGCAGTTCTACCTTATAGCTGTCGGTGCTGGGGGCGATATGGTCGCCGCCGATGCCGCTGTGGTTGGTGATGAAGGTATAGGTTCCGTTGGTTGCCAGGGCCAGGCTGCGCATGAGGTATTCGGCCGGTTTGTTGATGCCGCTGGCGGTGAGGGGAATAATGCGGACGCCCATGGCTGCGGCTTTGGCAGCGGCAAGCTGCATGCGGCGCACACTGGCTGAATCGGCATGGGGTGGCGCATCGAGCACGAGGAAAAGCAGGCGGGTGCGGGCTTCGGCAGACCATTGCATGGTGTTGAGCGCCTGTTCGAGGCCTTCTTCCACCGCTTCGGGTGCGTCGCCGCCACCGCTGGCGCCTT
>JBKDBI010000229.1:0-4208 GCA_046314695.1 Bacteroidota bacterium
CCTCATAAGCCCGTACCTCAACCTGGGTGGCGAAAAACGCAGCAGCACCCTGAGCTATATGTACAGCAACCAAACGCTCAACGACCGAAACAAGGTGAACGCCAACAACTTCAGCATGACGGTTGTGAACCACGCCTTGTCCTGGGCTATGGGCAATGCGGCCGCCAACCTGAACCTCGATTTTTCGGTGTTTGTCACCGAAAGCGATCAACCCCAGGGTCAAACCACTGCACGTGGCCTCTCCGCCGGCATTGGCAAACAACTTCTCGACAAGAAGCTGAACAGCCATTTCAACGGCACCTTCAGCACCAATACCTACAACGGAAACAGCGATGGCAGCACCGTACAGGTGCGCTGGAACAACCAGATGCGCTTCAACCGGCACCACGGTATCAGTGCCAATTTCACCCTCACGGCCAACCAATCCAAATCGAACGCGGTTGCCCGCAGTTTCCAGGAATACCTCGCCACCCTCATGTACCAATACAACTTCTGAAACACCGTTTCGCATGGTAAAGCAACTGAAATCCCTGACCATCCTCATGCCCTGCCTTCTGGCCTTCGCAGGTCTCCGGGCGCAGGTAACGGTGAATGTAACGCTCGCTCCTCCGTATTCGCCCTACTTCAGCGATTACCTGACGTACGAGAACAAGACCACCGTGCAATTGATCAAACCAGCTGCAGGCGGACCCTCACAGGTATACATTGGCGGGAAGATAGAAGGTGACAATGGCGTTTCTGTGCGCACCAAAGCCAATTGGCGCCCGCTGACACCCATTGCGCTGAACACGGCCATCACCCAGCTTAACGGCAGCCAGATCGCCGATTACTTCGCGTATTCTAATGTCGAGTTCACGGGTATGACGGCGGCGGAAGCGGCCCAAAACAACGGCCTCAAGGAAGGAAACTATACCCTCTGCCTGAATGTCTATGACTGGAACAACAACGCCCTGGTTGGTACCGGTTGTTTCTCCTTTCCCCTTGTTCAGCCCGAGGCACCCAAAATCGCCCAACCCGCCTGCGAAAGCCATGTAAAGGAGAACGCACAGCAATTGGTGGTCTTAAATTGGTGGCCTGCGACGGGCGGCGCTCCTCCCAATACACGCTACACGCTCACCATCGCCGAAATGTTCAATCCGGCGCAGAACCCGAACGACGTTCTCAATACCGTCACCACCCCGCCCTTCTTTGAACGCGACAACGGCCCTTCACTGAGTTATACCTATAAACTATCAGATCCAAAGCTCGTTCCGGGACGGTATTACGCCTGGCGTGTGCAGGCATACGATCCGCTCGGCAAAACCTTGTTCCGCAATAACGGACTCAGTGAGGCCTGCCGCTTTCTGTATGCTCCGGCCAATTCTGCAGATACCGCGCTGGTTCCGCAAGACCAACTGCTGCAAATCACCCGACCGCTGTGCGATCCAAAGAAAGGAAAAGACACGGTTTGGATGAGCCCGGTCACGCCCGCATCGTTCAGCTGGCTCTGGTACGCACAACTCGGTAAAAACAGTCCTTACCTCAGCGATCCGACTAAACTGGTGGTGAACGGGCAGAAGCCGGCGCTCTACAAAATAACCCTTTTGCAAACGGTGAAAGGACCGGCTCAGAAATCGTTGGTCAAGCCGCTCAGCATGAACATTGCAGCGCCAACGCAATTGGCCGAACTCGGATTGGCCGATGCCCTCAAGTTCGGCATGCTCAACGGTGGCCTTTATCGGCTTGAGGTTGAAGCCTTCGGTGCGAACCAAACCCTCATTGCCAAAGCCTCGAGCTGCGATTTCACCCTGGCACAGCGCAAGGAAGCGGGTGGCGGCCCTTCGGTTCAAGTGCAGGGCCGGATCGTTTACCGGTTTGCACAGGCCAGCGGCATCCACCCGGCCAACCATACCACGATCACCTTGCAGATAGCCGGCAAAGGCCAGACGCAGGTGAAAGGAACCGGATGGGCTGGTGCAGGTGGCGGAATTCAATCCGGCAGACCCTATGCCAACAGCACCACCGATGCCGACGGCCGCTTTGCCTGCAACCTCGCGCTGATGGCCACAGACTCCGGCACACGCAACCTGCAGCTGCTCGTCAACAGTCCGTATTACCTCACGCGCAACGAACCTGTACCGGTGCAACTGAGTTACGTGAAGAAAGACCCGAACGACAGCACCCGGTTAATCGTCTACGGCCGGAAAGACACCATCGACATCGGCGAAATCCAGGTATGGGTGTACAGCTACGACCTGCAGGTTCAGGTCGGAAAGGGCTTCCCCAGCTTCTTCGTCGATTCGCTCAGCCAGAAGATTGGCTATACCTACGATGTCGATAACCTCTCGATCGACACCTCAGCCCGCGTGCCGGCCGGTATGCCCTTCCGGCTGTACCGGAAAAGCAAGGAAAACCATGTGCCGTTCTTCGAAGCCGGTCGCAAGGTCTTGCCCGGCACGGCAGACAAAAACGGAGAAATAACCGTGGCAGAAGGCAAAACATTCGTAGCCATCGAAAACGGCAGGGAAGTGACGCGCGTGGTATTCAACAACCTCGTCTTAAACCTCAGCGCCGGAGACCGCTACTACCTCCGCGCCGTGCTGCCCGAGAAGAAAACAGGCAATGCTGCCGCCAATCCGTTCAGCCTGAACTGGCAAAACACACATGCCGGCGTTCAGGGCGGTGGCGGGTTTCAGGGCAATGGCGGAAACCTCTTCCAGGGCCAGAATCCCGGTGCGGGCGGCAGCGGTGGAGCGGGTGCCAAGGAAGATCCCTATGCCGATCTGGAAGGGCCGGAAATTGAAGTGCGCTTCAACCAGAAGAAAAGCCTGTTTTCAACCCAAATCGATACACACCGTGTCTTCAAAACGGAATACCGGTTGATTTCACTCAAACCGCCCATGTCGACCCTCAGCGGCCGCATGGTGTACCGCTGGCCTAGCGATCCGGCTGCTGTGCGGCCACTTGCCAACGCCCGCGTGCAGGTAAAGGTTGTGTATCTCGTGGATGGAAAACCCCTGCAACCACCGATGAAAGCCGAAGGATGCAAAATCACCATCTCCAAGCTCTACAACGGCAATGGCAATTTCGGTTCGGATGAAAACTACCTGCAAACACACGACGAAGACCTGATTGTGGGTGTAGGACAGACCGATGCACAGGGTTATTTCAAACTCAATGTCATCAACCACAACCTCAAGGGCGTGGTAACGAACAATGCTGTATTTGTGGAGCAATCCATCAAAGACCCCGCCTGCGACGAACACCAGCAACAGGATATGGAGCAGGAGATTTTAGGTGAAAAGGGAATCTGGGATGAAAATGAGGATTGGGGAATGAACATTCTCGGTAAAAACGGCTTCAAGGGCGGGCAAAACATCCTCGATTTCAGCGGCGATGGGTTCAACGGTAAGAACGGCATAGGAGGAAATTTTGGCTTCAACAGCAATGGCGTTACCGGCATGAACCCCGGTGCCGGCGGCGCTGGTTTCAACCAGAAAGGCATGCAGGGCGGACCGCTGCCTCCGGGCTATGAAAACCCGACCCCCCCACCCGGCATGAAGCTGGAAAGGGTGTTCATGGTTGAACTCGACCCGCAATGGATGCGCTTTTATACCACTGCTGAAAGTGCGCAATGGCCGAATCCTTCCTACGGCAACCACTTCACTGCCAAGGCTTTTGAAAGCAAGGAGCTCGGGCAGTTCACCGCTATCGTCAATGAAATCACTACAAACGCCCAAGCGCGGGTTCCGATCAAGGTGTTCGACGGCAATACGCTGCGCAATGACATCAACCTGGCCGGTTCGAAAGTGGTAGTATTCCGCCTGCCAAACACCACAATCAAGAACAAACCGGATGGCGAAGGAACGCCCAACCATCCGATGCGGAAACTCCTGGCTCCGGTGTTCAAGGGTAGCTATGAAATCTCCGGCTCCACTTCCCAGGATTGGAAAAACACCGTCATGGAATGGGTCCGCGATGAGCCCCTCGAGTTGCAATACGACGGCAAGGAAAACTATGTGGTCTTCCCCAATAAACTCCTGCTCGAATCATACGGCGCGTATTACGTGCAAGTGGCGCCAGACCCTGAAAAAGGCGCGAACACCTTCACGCCGGTCGTGTTTCCCATTACAAACGCCTATGCCAATATCAAACTGTTGCCATCGCGCATAACGGGCCGCCTGCTCGATGAAAGCAGCAGCAAACCTGTAAAAGGAGGTTACGTACGC
>JBKDBI010000230.1:0-2958 GCA_046314695.1 Bacteroidota bacterium
ATTACCGGCCCGGCCGAAGTGCAAGTGTTTATGCAGCATCATGTATACGCGGTATGGGATTTCATGTCACTCCTGAAATCGCTGCAAAACGCGCTCACCTGCACCCGCGTTCCCTGGGTTCCGGTGGGCACAGCCGAAACACGGTATTTGATCAATGAAATCGTGTGTGGTGAAGAATCGGACGTGGATCCGGATGGCCGACGCATGAGCCATTTCGAGATGTACCTGGCCGCCATGGAACAGGCCGGGGCTTCGACTGCAGAAATAAGGGCTATGCTGAAACAAATCACCGCAGGCGCAGAACCTTCCGCGGCGCTTCAAACAGCCCAGGCACCGCCCGCAGCCCATAACTTTGTGGATTACACTTTCCAGGTAATAGCTGGAAACAAGCCCCATGTCATGGCCAGCGTCTTTACTTTTGGAAGGGAAGATCTGATTCCCCAAATGTTCTATGGACTGGTGCGTGATCTTGGGCAGCGCTTCCCCGATCGCTTCGGTTTATTCCAATACTATCTGCAGCGCCATATTGAAGTGGATGGTGATCACCATTCCCTGCTGGCCATTGAAATGGTAAACCAGCTCTGCGGCGATGATCCTGTTAAATGGCAGGAAGCCGAAATTGCTGCCATACGCTCACTGGAGTGCCGGCTGGAACTGTGGAATTCCATACACGACCAACTCTGAGTGCTCAGCTAACCTTGTCCTTCTTATCAAGCCTTTCCCTGCGGAAAGGCTTTTTTGTTTCCGTAGCTTGCAATTCGGTTTTTTTCGCGCGGGAAATTTAGTAATTATAGTAGACTATTCATACTTCAATTGGTCGGATGCGGGAGTAAAAACGTTGTAATTGACAAAAAAATGAAGTTTTGGTCGCACAAAAGAGACCCAACGATGTTCCTTTGACGTACCCAAACTACACACAATGGAAAATCAAGTACTCAAAATCGCATCCGACAATTACGTGGCATTCACGTTCTTCATCGGAACCATGGCCATGATGGCCGCGTCGGTGTTCTTCTTCTTCGAACTGAACAACACCAAGCCGCAATGGCGCACCTCGGTGCTCGTATCGGGCATCATCACCTTCATCGCTGCCGTGCATTACTACTACATGCGCGGTTACAATCTGGAAACCGGTGATTCACCAACCTTCTTCCGCTACGTGGATTGGTTGTTGACTGTGCCGCTGATGTGCGTTGAGTTTTACCTCATCACCAAGAAAGCAGGCGCTAAATTGGGCTTGCTGTGGAAATTGATCGCTGCGTCTGTTTTCATGCTGGTAACCGGTTACATCGGCGAAGCCATCTATCCCAATGAAACCCAAAGCTGGTTCTGGGGTGCTATCTCAGGCGCTGCTTACTTCTACATCGTGTACCTGATCTGGGCCGGTGACGTGAAGAAACTGGCTGTTTCAAGCTCTCCTTCGGTTGCAGCCGCAGTGCGCACCCTTGGTTGGTTTGTACTGGTAGGCTGGGCGATTTATCCCCTGGGCTACATCCTCGGAACCAAAGGCGGACTCTTCGGCATGGAACTGGTGACAGACCGCGCCGCTGCAGTTGCTGCCATGGACATCGTGTACAACATCGGTGACGCAGTGAACAAGATCGGTTTCGGTCTGGTTATCTACGCACTGAGCCGTAACGACGACTAATCCAACCCATTCCATACGATTGCCAAAAGGCCCTGACTTTCGTCGGGGCTTTTTGTTTTTTGCACCTGCCTGAAAAGGCGATGCGCGTTTTTTGGGTGAAAGGGATAAACAGTATCTTTCCAACACCATCCAACCCGGATCATGCAGCAGGTTTACCATTGGACAGCTTATACAGCCTTGCCCCGGAATACGGCGCTGCAACGCATACAAACGGCAGTGCAGTCTCCCGCTTTTATAACCGATTTCCACTTTTTCAGCGACCTCAGCGCCAGCCTGCAGATTGAAGTGCCCGGCAGCCATTGCGCGGCCTTGCTGGAGTTGCTTCAATCTGTCATGACGGTCGAAACCCGCGAACCGCTGACAGCCTCAACCCAAACGAACGTTGTGGTTTTATTGCAATTGAACTTTTCCGGGGGCAGCGGTATGCTCCGCCACACCATACCCGAAGTGCCGGGTTAGCCGGCGAAAAATCCGATGACGCCGGTGAGTATCAATACCGTGCCGGTGATGCGCTTTTCGTGGTGTTCCATGAAATGCAGGTTCAGGCGGTGCAATCCGCTCAAGGTGAAATTAACCAGCAACAACATACCTATGACGGTGATGAAGGTGTAGATACCTGCCACGGCCGCAATAGTGCTGTTCCCAAAGGCGCCGGCAGAAAGGAAGTAACTTTCGATTTCCAGACAAGGAGAAAAGAACATTGCCGCCGCCATGGTGAGCAATACGGTGCGCGGTTTCAGCCGCCGCAGTTCTTTTTCCGAGGGCAGGTGTTCGTGGTGGTCGTGGTGGCTATTGAGGCTGAAGTACACGAGGCCAAGAATGATGAGCAGCAGGGGAGAGAGCAAGTGGGCGAAAAACTCCAGTTCGGAGGCCAGGCGTTTGCCGATCAGGCCCAGCACGATGCCAAGACCGACAGTACTCAGCACATGGGCCAGGCCCAGCAGGAGTGTGTATTGCAAGGTCTGGCTGCGCGTCCATTTCTCAGCGCGCGATAAAGCCACCAGCGGCAGCCAGTGGCTGGGTAACAACACATGAATAAGACTCAGCAACAAACTGCCCAGAATAATCTGAATCATGCGGCAAAGTTAGCTGCAAACCCATTGCCGGATGGGTGGTTATATTTGCAATTCTATGGATACCGGAATGTTGCACACCCACAAGCTCAGCGTTATGCTGTTCCTTGTACTCTATCTGTTCAAACTGATTTTCCTGCTCACCAACAACCAGCGCGGCCTCGACGCCATGCGCAAGAAAGGCTGGCGCATCTTCGACATGACCGTGAGCACCCTTTTCCTTCTAACCGGCATTTA
>JBKDBI010000231.1:0-8051 GCA_046314695.1 Bacteroidota bacterium
TTCGGTGTATAAGCCGGTTCTTGCCGAACTACCCGATTTCAGCACCCATATCAATAACGCAGAATACATCATCGTTACACATCCTTCATTATTGGGAAGTGAAACCGATGCTTACCTGCGGTACCGTGAAGGCTCCTTTTCTGCCAAACTGGTTACCACAGAACAATTGTACAATGCTTTTTCTTATGGGAGGAAGCACCCGGTGGCTATACGCAGATACGCCGCTTATCTCATCAATCGTTCGACCATCAGCCCACCCCGGTATTTATTGCTTGCCGGCCGTGGGTATGAAACGATTTATCTGAAAGGAAGCAGCTTGTATCAGCGCAGGAATCTGGTGCCCAGTATCGGAGTGCCTGCTTCGGATAACATTTTCAGTATTGGACTGAACAGCAGTTCGCAAGTACCAGCCCTTGCTACAGGTCGGATTCCGGCAGAAAGCAAAACGGATATCGCAAACTATCTTGAAAAGGTCAAAGAATATGAATCTGTTTTATACAGGCCCTGGCAAAAAGAGTTGATTCATTTGGGTGGCGGAACCGACGCCAGCCAGAGTTTGTACATTAAAAACAGGCTTGACGCATTAAAAGGGACAGCGGAACAAGGATTGTTCAGCGGTAAAGTGAGCTCATGGTATAAAACTGCAACCGGCCAACAAGTCACGGGCGTGAAGCAAGGAATCGTGAAGACAATCAACAATGGCGTCAGCATGATCACTTTCCTTGGGCATGGCAGCACACAAGTTACCGATATCGATATGGGTGATACGGCAGATTACTTCAATTCAGGCCGTTATCCAATTTGTTATTTCAACGGCTGTCAGATCGGCAACCCATGCATTCCCTACGGCAGCAGGGTCTTTTTCAGTGAACGCATGTTGCGCGGAAACAGACGCGGTGCCGTAGCCTTCCTTTCCCAATCCGCGCTGAGTGAGCTTTTTGCCGTGAGTTCGCAGATGGGACATTTCTATGAAGCTTACTACAATACAGAATTCGGCAACCGGCTGGGAGATGTAATCAAAAGATCAATTCAGACCTACGAAGAGCCTGGCAACCTGTTGAACCGCATCCACTGCCAACAGCTGTTTCTGATGGGCGACCCTGCGCTGAAGTTCACAGCGCCCGATTTGCCCGATTATGCCATAACAGAAAAGAGCATCTATATAGATCCGACGAACGCCATTGCCCTGAGCGATTCATTCCGCCTGGCCGTAGTGGTGAACAATTACGGACGGAAGGTGAGCGATTCTGTCGATGTTTGGCTGCGCCGTACCTATCCGGACGGCATGACACGCCGCGAATATGTGGTTACCATTCCGCCTGTAGCCTATCAGGATACCGCTTATATCACCATCAAATCGAAAGACATAGCTACCCGGGGCGACAATACCTACGAAGTAGAAATAAATCCGCGCCGGCAGACCGCTGAGTTTAGTTATTCGAACAACCGCGCATCAGCCCGCAGGTTCATGCCCGGTAATGGCGTGAACCTGGTTTATCCGAGGCGTTTCGCCATCATCGGAACCGACAGTGTGGAGCTGGTAATTCAACCATCGGATCTCACCGTTTCGAACGAACAGTATTTCCTCGAACTCGACACCACGCCGCGCTTCAACTCCCCGTGGATAAAGCGCAGCGGAGCAACCAACAGCGAACCTTTGTTGCGCATGAAGTTTGCCCTGCAACCGGCGCGCGACTCTATGCCGTATTACTGGCGAGCGCGCATCAATACCGGTTCTCCCGAGGGTGGGCGCTGGACGGAAAACAGCTTCACCTATATCAAAGGGCATGGCAATGGCTGGATGCAACAGCTGGCCTGGCAGTATTCCAACCGCGTTTCGCGCAATTCTGCGCCCGGTATAGTGATCGATACTACCGCAAAACAACTGCGTTTCGGGTCAGTGGTGAAGAAACTCTATGTCGATGCGCAATACGGCAACAAGAGCAATAAGGGGGTGAAGGAAGGCGGCTTCGGCGGTGTGGATCTGAACGCATTGAACTGTGCCAATGGACTGGTTTGCATGTTGTTCGACCCTAACCGGAATGAACTTACCTGGGTAGACACATCCAAAATGAAACCATTGTGCTATTGGGGAAGAACATGGACGTACTTCGGCCATATCGACAATTACCAATTGTACTACACGTTCCCTATGAATGACCCGTATTGGCAAGATGAATTTATCCGATTCATTTCGTTGGTACCTGACAGTACGTATGTGGCGATATTTTCTTCCGTATTCCCATTTGCTGACCAATGGAAACCCGAAGTATTGCAGGCCCTGAATAAGATTGGCAGCAATGTGATGGACAACCCTGCGAACAGGGTAGCGACGAGTGCGTTTGTATGTGTAGGTAAGAAAGGAACCACTCCGGGAAGTGCACAAGAAGACGCAGCGGTGTTCGATGGCAATCCGGGCTCAGGTTATGCCGCCGTGGAAGCCGAATTATACGGTGCCAGGAACAGCGGCAGCATGGTATCGGAACCGATTGGCCCCGCAAGGAGCTGGCTCGACCTGCATTATCACCCCGACGAACGCAACGACGCAACAGATCAAATGCGCGTCTCGGTAATCGGCATTGACCGCCGTGGCCGGGAGCAAGTGCTCATTGCATCGGCACGGCACCACGAAGACTTGCGCAGCATCGACTCTAACACCTATCGCTTTATCAAGCTGCGGGTTGATTTGAACGATAAGTTCGCATCTACACCCATGCAACTGCGCAACTGGCGGGTCACCTTTACCGATGTTCCGGAAGGTACGCTGTATCCGTTAACACGTCTGGGTTACCGCTATTACCGCGACACATTGTACGAAGGGGATACATTCAGGCTCCGCATTCCTTTCCACAACCTGTCCAGGCTCGCTTTCCGAGACAGTATCCGGGCGAGAATCCGCATCAGCAGCCGCGATAACCAGGCATTGTTGTACAGCGACAGTGTGATGCTGCCGCCCTTGAAGCCAGGAGAGACAGCTTTGTTCTCAAGCGCATTGGGCACTACAGGTGTGCGCGGTTACCACAGTGCGGTAATAGAAGTGAATCCGGTTTTTCTGCAGTCCGAGCTCACCTTGCAAAACAACAGCCACGTCTTTACATATTTTGTTCAAAAAGACCTGATGGGCCCGCTGCTCGACGTTCAGTTTGACGGAAGGCGCATCTACAGCGGCGAGATTGTGAAACCTGAACCGCTCATCCGCATCAGCAGCAAAGACGAAAACCGCTTCTTGCTGCAAACCGATTCCGCCCGGCTGGAAGTCTATTTAAAGAAGCCGGGTGAAACAGATTTCACCCGGATTGCCGTTGACGGAGAACAACTTCGTTTCATCCCGGCGAGCGGACCGGAAAACAAAGCGGCCATGGAATTCAGGCCTGTCGGACTGCGCGACGGGGTGCATACGCTCCGTGTTCAATCGAGCGACGCCAGCAGCAATGCCGCCGGCCGACAGGAGTATGAAAGCGCCTTTCAGATTGTAACCGCTTCGACGGTGACGCATTTTTATCCATACCCCAATCCTTTCACCAGCCAGATGCGTTTCGTTTTTACCCTAACCGGTGAAAGTATTCCTGACGATATTCGCATCAAAATCATGACCTCAGACGGACGGGTGGTGCGGCAGGTTAGCCAACAGGAATTAGGCCCATTGCATATAGGCAATAACATCAGCGCCTGGAGCTGGGACGGAACCGATCAATTCGGCGACCGGCTGGCCAACGGAGTGTACTTTTATCACGTCAGTGTGAAGAAAAACGGAAAAGACCTGGAGCTGAGAAACACCCGTGGCGATGAGGCGTTTAAAGATCAGGTCGGTAAAATATACCTGATGCGCTAAACCCGGAAACCTTGTCATTCATTCAAAAACTAAGAGACCGCTGGCAGGTGAAATCTGCCCTCCAAGCCTGGATCATCCTGCTCGTATTTGCCCTTACCGGCACCACCATCATGTTTTTGCGCAGGATTCTTAAAGCCAATTTTGATTGGGCGCAGACAGATTGGTTTACCTACAGTTATTACTGGCTGATACTTCCCATTTACAACCTGGTTCTATTGGGTTACGGATTCCTTTTCGGGCAATTTGAATTTTTCTGGAACTTCGAGAAGCGCTTTTTCGGCAGAATTGTTGGTCTTTTCAAACGCAAACCCAAAAACGGATGATTACCCGCGAAGCAGTGTTGGCCGCATTGGGCCATGTAAACGACCCGGATCTGAACAAAGACCTCGTTAGTCTGGGCATGATCCGCAATGTTGTGATTGAGGGGTCCAAACTGGCATTCACGGTTGTGCTCACCACCCCGGCATGTCCGATGAAAGACATGATTGAAAATGCATGCCGCAATGCCATCCGGCTGATGGTAACCGGCGTGAGTGAATTGCAAATCACCATGAGCAGCGAAACCCGCCATAACCGAAGCGGCGAAGTGCTGTTGCCGGGAGTTCGCAACATCATCGCCGTAGCTTCGGGCAAAGGCGGTGTAGGAAAGTCTACCGTTGCAGCAAATCTCGCCCTGGCACTGGCACGTAGCGGTGCAAAAACCGGATTATTGGACGCCGATATTTACGGCCCTTCTGTTCCTACCTTGTTCGGCATACACGATGCTCCGGCCATGATAGAACGCGAAGGGCGCAACATCATGGTGCCCAACGAAAAACATGGCATCAAGTTGCTCAGTATTGGATTTATGGCAGCGCCTGACCAGGCAATTGTATGGCGCGGCCCCATGATTTCCAGTGCTTTCCGGCAGTTTGTGAACGATGTGGAATGGGGCGAACTTGATTATCTCATTGTCGATTTACCGCCCGGAACCGGCGATGTCCAGCTCACCCTGGTGCAGCAAGTGCCGCTTACCGGTGTAATTGTTGTAACCACGCCGCAGGAGCTCGCCATTGCCGACGCACGCCGCGCCATTTCCATGTTCCGGGTGCAGGGCATCGTTAAGCCGGTGCTTGGTATCGTAGAAAACATGGCATGGTTTACACCGGAAGATATGCCTGACAAGAAATACTTCCTCTTTGGAAAAGGCGGTGCAGAAAAACTTTCTGCAGAGTTCAATATCCCTGTCCTGCTGCAAGTGCCTTTGGCTGAAAGCACAGGGCGCGACGGCGATGCAGGCGCATTCCATCCGGAAGATCCGCAGTTTGCGCATTGGATGAAACTCGCCGGCGAAACAGCCCGCCAGATCAGTATGTTGAATGCTCAGGCGGCTTTCGCTTCGTGAGCCCAAAACCTGTAAACGAAAAATACTTGTACCCGTTTTACTTTTGCAGCACCGGATGACGACTGAAATGGAAACCCGAATCGAGGCAGCACTCGACACCGTACGGCCTTTTCTCAAGGCAGACGGTGGTGATGTGGAAGTCGTTTCCCTTTCCGACAACAACAACCTGGTATTGCGTTTTCTGGGCTCCTGCAACAGTTGCTCCATGAGCGATATGACGCTCAAGGCAGGCATTGAAGACACGCTCAGGCGAAGCATTCCTGAGCTCGGCACCATCACGGCCATCAAAGCTTGAGCCTGCAGGCTGCATACCGGTTCATAGGACTGTTGCAGGGTGTTTTTGGGATGTTTTCGGTACTCGCTGCCGCGAGGTCGCTGCATATTTTTACCGCTACCGGCGAAAACGCTGATGCATATTTTATCATGGCGGCAGGTGCTCTGTTGATGGTCTACGGCGTAGACCGCGCTGCCGACAACCGAAAATCCGGCAGGGCTGTTTCAGAGGCTTGGGCTTTGCTCGTGCCCGGATTGGCCATAGCCCCATACGGGTTTTGGAAGTCAAGGCATAGCCTCGACGACCTGGCTTACCAGATGGCGGCCGCAGCCCTGCTGGTCGTGATACTCTACTTCGTTTTCATCGTAAGACCACAGCGGAGCAGGTTCAAATTTTTGCGTGAACTGACTGCTGCTGCGGTATTTGCCTGGGTGCTGGTCGCGATCCCCAATCGCGATGCCGCTGAAATGCCCATGCTGGCGGTACTTTTTGCCGGAACCTGCATGTCGAACCTGCTGGTTTTTTCACGGCTCGATTACGAAAAAGACGCCCAACTAGGCATGCAGGGCCTCTTGCATGCTTCATGGTTTCGATCTGATATGCGCGCTATGCTTCGTGCGGCTTACGTATGGACCTTATTCCTTCCAGTTCTGCTTGCCTTTTATTTGCTGGCTCCCGAAGGCTTCACCCAAGCCGGAACGTACCGTATGGGTGGCCTGTATCTCGGCATTGTGATGCTGCATTGGATACTGGCCGAAGTGCATGCAGACACGCGCGGCGCCATGCTCTTCCGCCTGCTCGCAGATGCCGTATTGCTCTGTTGGTTAGCCCTTTGAATCCACCTTGGCTGCTTCGCCTTCTTTCCAGCATTTAGCGCAGCGCGCCTGATACGCATCGCTGTGGCCAACGAGGATCAGTTGGTCTGAATCGTATACCCGGAAGGTATGATCGGCCTTTGATCCGCATACCGAACAGCGCGCATGCACCTGTATCCTGTTCCGCGCCAATGCCTTCAAAGCCGGCATATGACCAAAATCGCGGCCCAGGTAGTCGCGGTCGAGACCTGCACCGTAGACTTCCAAACCCATGGTAAGCAGGTAGTTGACCGTAGAAAGGATATTGATATCGAAGAATTGGATTTCATCGATGAATACGGCTTTCACATTGTCGTCGACCAGGCTGGTGATTTCTTCGGGTTTGCCCACCCGGTGACAGGGAATGGTCAAGCCGTTGTGGCTGTTCACACCGTGGATGGCGTAACGGTTGTCGAGCAAAGGCTTAACGGCCAGTTTTCGGGCCGGGTCGTCGTCGAAGTCCTGATAGAATTCAATCAGCCGGGTGCTTTTGCCTGCGAACATACATCCGTATATAAGCGTAAATTGGTTCATGGTTTGAGCAGGAGAATGGTGCGAATGTTCTTTATTTGCGTTGAACAGCCCAGTATGATGAGTCTGCCCAACGAGGAAGCGAAAATTGAACAATTGATCCGGCAATTGGCCACAATATCTCCACCGTTTGTGAACAGTCGGGAGGAACTGAAGCAATTGGCAGCTTCTATTTACTTGTTAGTCGATCAACTGAAAGATACGATAGCAGAAGAGACAAGCGAAGAAATCATCATCGACCTGCCGCCCTTAACCATTCCCGAAAGCCGTCCGATTTTCGCCGACCACAGCAATCCGGTTCCCGCTGTGAGCGAAGAGAGTATCGAGGAAGAATTGCAATGGCAGGCTGCGCCAACTCCACCTGTGGCGCCTGAACCTGTTCCTCCGATAGTTGAAGTACCGGTTTCAGTCGTTATACCTGTTGAAACGCCGGTTGCCGATCCGATTCCGGCAGCGCCGATAGTTCCGCCTGCAGAGCCCGAACCTGTTGCGCCGGAGCTTAGAAGCAATCCGGAGCCGGTGGATTTGTTTGAACAGGCCAATTTTCCACCTGTGGCAGAAGAGCCTCTTGTTCAGGAGGAGTTGACTATTCCAATAGCTGATCCCATCGCAACACCGCATGCTGTTGAAACCCCTATTGCAGCTCCGGACCCGGTTATGACGCCTGTTGATCAGGAAGAACCTAAAATAGAACGAACTGAAACTATTCAACCACCTGTTCCGGCGCCACCGATTCCGAAGCCGATAGATCCGATTCCGACACCACCTGTAGCGCCCAATCCGACACCGGAGGCGGTGCCGCTCCGGACGCCGGGCGACCGCGACCTGCAGCGCGCTTTGCCTTTGGTAAGGAGACTTGAATTCATCAACCGTCTCTTCAATGGCAATGACGGGGAATGGCAGTTGTTTTGCCAGGACGTGAACCGTTGTTATTCCACCTCAGATGCTTTGCAGATTTACCGCGAAAGCTATATCCGCTATGGTTGGGAAAAGCATGCGGAAATGGCAGACTTGCTCAAGCAGTTGATCGTTAAAACCTTCGGCTGATGCGGTGAAACAGGCTGCGGCATATCCTTTCTTGCGCATCCTGTTGCCTTTACTGGCGGGCATGATCAGCGGCTTGGCTGCAGGAGATCTCCTCTTGACCCCGCGCTGCCAAATCCTTATCTCCCTCCT
>JBKDBI010000232.1:0-4157 GCA_046314695.1 Bacteroidota bacterium
ATTGTAGAGGTGTTGCCAGAGATAGTAGGGCTCGATCGCGTGCACACCGCAAAATTACGCCACAGGCCGGCTTGCCTGTCGTAACATTGCAACAGAATCGTGAAAAAGGAGAACGCCGGGCAGGGTACTTTTCTGCGCAACCTCTTCCGTTTGCAACTGCTCAACTGGGCAGTAAAACCGCTGTGGATACTGGGCGTTGAGACCCTGGTTCAGAATGCCTTGGGCGAAGCCGTCTACGGTTCCTATTTCGTTGTATTCAACTTCAGTCTGCTGTTTACTATCGCACTCGATTTCGGCATGAACAGCCTGATCACCCGCGAATTGGCATCGGGTGTTCCGGCGCATAGCCTCTGGAACCGCAGCCTCCGCCTGAAGGCCGCTTTCAGTTTGTTGTACCTCGTCATCACAGCTTTACTTGGTTTGGCCCAAGGCATGGAGCCGGCCTTGTTGACGGCTGTCTTGCTCAGTCAACTCGGCTTGCAATGGATCCTCTTTTTCCGGGCTTTCCTGCAAGGAACCGGTCACAGCCGGCAGGACGCCTGGTTTTCGGTAGCCGACCGGCTCGCTGCGATGCTCATCATTTTGCTTGCCCTGCAGGTCGGGTGGATGGAAGGCAGCCGCGGACTGCTCACTTTTGCGCTTTCGCAAACCGTTTCTTATTCGCTCGTGGCATTGCTGGCCTTTGTGTATGTGCGTGGCCTGCTGAAGCGCGGAACCGATGAAACCGCTGTCACTGTCAGTGCGCGCAGCCTCCTGCAACAAGGCGCCGGACTTGCCTTGCTCAGCCTGCTCATGGTTTTTTACACACGGCTGGATGCACTGATGCTGCGCTGGCTGCATCCGGATGGATTCTTCCAGGCGGGATTGTATGCCCGCGGGTTTCGTCTGCTCGACGCAGCGCTGATTTTCCCCATCTTGCTTTCCACTTTGTTGTTGCCTGCCTTTTCGGGTGTGGGAGAGAAGGAGCGGGAACGGGCGGTGAAAATTGCAGGCATCAGCATTCGCCTGCTCCTGGCCATGACGGCTGCCGTGGCCTTCGCGGCACACAGCTGGGGCAGTGAAATCAGCCGATTGCTGAATCCGAACGGACTGGAAGCAGAGCACCTGGCCACGGGAAATATCCTGGCCTGGCTGCTCACCGCCTGGGTCCCGATGAGCCTGATTTATGTCTATGGAACCTGGCTGACAGCCAAAAGGAAAATCCGCCTGCTCAATCTGTTGGCCGGTGGAACCTTGCTGCTCAATATCGGGCTCAATGTTTGGCTGATTCCTGATTTTGGGGCGGAAGCAGCAGCCTGGAATGTGCTGATTTCGCAAGGGTTGTTCGCCTTGGGTTGTGCCGTGGCATCCGGACTCACAAGCATCCAACAGCTGCCGCGTCTCCTGGTTGGGCCGCTGGCCGGTATCGGTTTTTTGTATTTCCTGGGTAAAATGCTCCTGCAAACCCAATGGCCCTGGTACGTACAGGCCTTGACAGGACTCAGTGCCTACGGATTACTCCTGCTCGCGACCGGCTATCTGCCTTTGAAAGGAATCCGCTTCAAGACACAGGAAGCAGGGCCGGAATAATCCCTATTTTCGCCCTGAATTCAACGTTCATGGATCAACTGGATTATAAACCGCTCACCGCCATCGATGTGGTGCAGTTCTTCTGGCGCTGGCGCAAATGGATTATCGGTGCTACCCTGGTAGCCGGGATTGCAGGCTTTGTGGCTTCCATGCCCGTTTTCATGAAGCCGCGGTTCAAGGCCACGCATATCTTTTATCCGACCCAAAACAATTCCATCGCCGACGCATTGTTGCAAGACGCGAACCAGCGGCAGAAAGACCCCTTGCAGTTTGGTGAGGAAGAACAGGCCGAACAAGCCCTGCAGGTTTTGCAGTCGTCTGCGCTCATGAGCCGCCTGGTGCGCAACTTCAACCTGATGAAGCATTATGGAATTGACGTTGCCAAAGAAGCCTGGCCACAAACAGCCTTGCAGGCCGAAATCGATGCCCGTATCGCCTTCAGCCGCACCCGTTACCTTTCGATCCGGATCGATGTGCTCGACGAAGACCCGAAGATGGCAGCGAAAATTGCCAACGGCATTGCCCTGTTGTACGATTCAGTGAAAACCGAAATCCAGCACCAGGTAGCCATTCCTGCCCTGGATATCGTGGAGCGTAACCTCCGCGCCAAGCAGCAGCAAATCCAGCAGGTGCGCGACGAAATGCGCAAGCTGGGTGAACAAGGCATCACCAACTACGAAGAACAAAGCCGCGCCATTGCCGAAGAAATCTACAAAGCACAGGCAGCAGGCCAAACAGGCAAACTGCAAACCTTGCTCGAAGCGCAGCGCAATCTGGCTAACAATGGCGGAGCATGGCTGAGTCTGAACGAGAAAATCAGACTCGAAGAAGAGAAGGAAAGCAATATCAATGCGATGTACGAAAAGCGGAAGATCGACGTAAATGAAAAGCTTTCACATAAGTTCACCGTAAGCGAAGCCACTGTTCCCGAGCGTAAGGCCTGGCCGGTGCGCCGCCTCATAGTGGTGCTCGCCATGATGGCCGGCTTCGGCTTCTCCGCCATCGGACTCCTGTTTTTCGAATTCTACAAATCCCGCCTGGCTAAAACAGCCTGATGGACCAAAGCCGGGCACATATCGGTGGCTGGCGCCGCTGGCTGTTCATCGCGCTGGTGGGAACGGCCTGCGGACTGGCAGCGGCTTTTGGTGATCCCGTCATTGCGGCCATATTGCCCCTGGCGCTGGCCTTGCTGGCCGCGGCTTTCCACCGCCCGGATTATTTCCTGGTTTTTGTAGCCTCTTTGGTGCCTCTGAGCATCGGGGTGAATGATATCGGCGCCAACCTCGGACTTTCGCTTCCCACTGAGCCACTCATTTTCATCGCCCTCGCCATCTTTGCTGCCAAGCTTTTCCTCGGCTTGCGCATCGACGCCGAAGCCATGCAGCATCCGATGAGCCTCGCCGTGCTCTTCTACCTCATCTGGATTTTTGTTACGGCGCTCACCAGCACCATGCCCCTGGTTTCCTTTAAGAATGTCCTGGCACGTACCTGGTTCATCGTTCCCTTCTACTTCATCTTCCTGCACCTCTTCCGGCAAAGGCGCTTCATCCACCTTTTCCTCATCGGCTTCACGGCCGCGACGCTCATCCTCATCCTCTACACGCTCGGACAGCATGCGAGGGAAGGTTTCCTGCGCAGCTCTTCCTACAGCATCATGTGGCCCTTTTTCCCCGACCACGGCATGTATGCGGCCACGATTGCTTTCTGTGTGCCCATCCTGGCAGTCTTTGCCTTCGGCGGAGGCTGGTTCGGAGTGAACCTGAACTGGCGCATTGCATTAACTGTCGTGTTGGGCATCGTGCTTTTCGGCATTGTTGTATCCTACACACGCGCTACCTGGCTCAGCCTGGTGGCCGCAGCCGGCGTGTATGTATTGTTCCGGTTGCGGATACCTTTCTGGAGCATCATCACGGTATTGGTATGCACGGCAGGTTATGCCGTTTCGCAGGAAGAACGCATCCTCTACGAACTGGAACAGAACAAGCAAGGCAGCGACGACGAGCTCGAAGGCCATGTGAAATCCGTTTCCAATATCTCGACCGATCCCAGCAATCTCGAGCGCATCAACCGCTGGAAATGTGCGCTGCGCATGGTGAAAGTGCATCCCATTACCGGATTCGGTCCGGGAACCTATGTGTTTCAGTACGGTCCCTTCCAACTCAGCAGCGAGGAAACCATCATCAGCACGCACAGCGGCACGCTCGGCGACGCCCACAGCGAATACTTCTCGCACCTGAGCGAAACCGGCATCCCGGGCTTCCTTATCTACCTTTCCATCCTCTTCATCGTATCGCAACGCGCCTTCAGGCTGGTTTATCAGCCGGATGACCGCCGCATCGCCCTGCTTGCCACCGGCATTTATCTCGGGTTGATGACCTATCTCACGCATGCCCTGCTGAACAACTACAGCGGCATAGACAAGGTAGCAGTGCCTTTCTGGGGCTTCTGTGCGGCCATCATTGCACTCGATCTCGACTGGATGCGCCGCAAACGCAGGGCGGCTCAGCCATGACATCCGGCGGCCGGCGTTTCGGTATCGGTTTTTACCTGGCTGTTTCATTTCTCGGCCTGAGCGCCCTGGCGGCCAT
>JBKDBI010000233.1:0-7912 GCA_046314695.1 Bacteroidota bacterium
TTGAAACCCCATACTTTCTCGGTATAATCCTTGAAAAAGGTGAGGTACAGCTCTTTGCCGAAGCGGTTGATGAAGAAGTCTTCGAGGCTCACTTCGGGTTTCACAGGAAACAACCGATAGCGCAGGTAGCTGAAGAGGATGCGCGTCATGCGGGGCAAACCCAGGTTGCGCATGGTTTCGAGGCTGAGGGTGACGGGATAGCGGAAGAAGCGCCGCAGGAAATAGATGCGCGACACCCGCCGCCGCACCAGCATCACAAGGTCTTCTTTTTGTGGATCGCCTTTGCCGGCATGCACGCGGGTGCTCTGCCCGTGGTAGCGGATATCGATATCGCCGCTCTTGCCGCCTTCGACGGGCATGCGTTCGAGCCACCACTGCATCACGCGTTCGCTCTTGCTGAAGAAGCGATGACCGCCGATGTCCATCCGGTTGCCTTTGTATTCAACGGTGCGCGAGATGCCGCCGATGGTTGTATCTGCTTCGAGGATTATCGGAAGGATATCGGTGCGTTCCAGCAATTCACGCGCAGCAGTAAGCCCGGCCGGTCCGGCGCCGATGATCACCGCGACTTTGCGGTTGTGGCTGCTTGCGTCGGGGCCTGACATGGATGCGGGTGAATCGGACAATTGCAGGAATTACAGGTTGGGCGTGCGGCCGCCGTCGACCACGATGTTGGTGCCGGTGATATATGCCGCCTGCTCAGAGGCCAGAAAGACCACGGCATGCGCTACTTCCTCCGGTGTACCAAAGCGCCCGGCCGGAATTTCAGCCAGCATTTCATCGCGCACTGTTTCTTCGCTCACACCGGTGCGGGCAGCCTTGCCGCTGATGATACTGCTGAGCCTTTCGGTGCGGGTGGCACCAGGCAGCACATTGTTCACTGTGATGCCGAATGCCGCCGTTTCGTTGGCCAGCGTCTTGCTCCAGTTGCCCACAGCAGCGCGGATGGTATTGCTCACGCCGAGGTTGTGCAAGGGCACTTTCACCGAAGTGCTGATGATATTGATGATGCGTCCTTGTCCGCGGGCTTTCATACCCGGAAGCAAAGCCTGCGCAAGCTGGTGGTTGTTGAGAAGGTGGAGGCGGAAAGCATCGAGGAAGGCGTCGGTTCCGGCAGCGGTAATGGGACCGGCCGGCGGACCACCGGTATTGTTTACGAGGATATCCGCTCCGCCATCTTCGGCGATTTCTGCAGCTGCAGCCTGTACAGAAGCAGTATCCGCGAAATCGGCAAGGTAGAAACGGTGTTGCTGCCCCGATTCAGCCGGCAATGCATCGCAAACGGCCTGCAGGCGTTCGGCATTGCGGGCCAACAGGATGCACGAAGCGCCGGCAGCTGCCAATTGATGGGCCACCGCTTTCCCGATGCCCTGGGTGCTGCCGCATACCAAGGCGGTTTTTCCGTGTAAGTGGATGATCACGCCGCGAAGATAGTCTGTCCTCACGTCCTTGTAAGTGTGGCGAAGTTTTGGGTTCCCGGCAAAATGCCGCCAGGCGCCCTGCGATTGATTCCGCTCAAATAAGGAAGTCAAAGATTCGCCAGGATATGCTACACGGGCTTGTAAACCCACCGCGTGACAAAATCTATTCCTGCCTAAAGAACCAGTGGAATATGTGGTAAGCTGTATTCTCTTCACGCATTATTAAGTGCATTGCCTCTTAAAGAAACAAGCCTATACGATAGCTGTTGCAGTGGGCTTTTTTACCCGTGTAACAAATTTTAATGCACGATCCGGGATAAACGTTTCTTATACAACTTGGCACTTTTCTCTTTCTACCTTTGCATTTCTGAATTTCTTCGCGCACTTTTACTTCGACCACCGCCTGGAGCAGCATCCTTACAATACCGGTCTGGTATTGCCTGATTTCTTGCGGAATTTCCTGCCGGGCAACAGGGTGCGGGTTGAACAACTGGCTCCGGCGCAGGGAGACAGCGAGGTTCAGGCTTTGTGGGAAGGCTGCCTGATGCACTTGGAACGCGACCGCCACTTCCATGGTTCTGCCTATTTCAAAGAAGCCGATGCGGCCCTGAAAGAACTGTTCCGCCGCGAAGAACTGGGCAAAACGGTTCCGCGCACCTGGCTGGCGGCCCATCTGCTGGTGGAACTGATGCTCGACCGCGTGCTGATGAAACAAGCCCCCACCTTACTCGACGCATTTTACCACAGCTTGCGCAACACCCCTCCCACCGCCACAACCCGGTTTCTGGAAGATGCGCAATTGGATGCCGGCACATTCCTGCAGCGCTTTGAGCGTTTTACCACGGTCGCTTATCTTTACCATTATCCCGACGATGGCGCGATGACCTACAGCCTGATGCGCATTTACATGCAGGCCAAGGTGACGCCCGAATGGACCCTGGCCCAGCAGGAGGCTGTCCGCAATCTTCTGCCCGAAGCCGAAGCCATCGTAACCGAACGTATATCGCTGCTCTGAATGAAACGGCTTTGCTTCTTTGTGTTCCTTCTGCTTCTCGTTTCTGCTGAAACGGTGAGGGCACAGGCGGCGCGCAAGTATGTGAATGAGTTCCTGCACATGGGCACCGGGGCACGCGCCTTTGCGATGGGCCGCGCTGTGGTGGCCACGAGCAATGACGCCTATGCCGGCTATTGGAATCCGGCCGGGCTAACGGCCATGAAAGACGATCTGCAGGCTGCTTTCATGCATGCGTCCTATTACCAGGGACTGGCCAATTACGATTACCTGGCCCTCGCCGCCAAGGGAAGCAACGACGACGCGTTCGGCTTCGGCGTTGTACGTTTTGGGGTAGACGGCATCCTCAATACGCTCGATCTCATCCAAAACGGACAAATCAACTACGACCGCATCAGCACTTTTTCAGCGGTCGACTATGGCTTTTTTGTGAACTATGCCCGCGAGAAGAAGCTCAAACGCTACCGCCGCAGCGCCTTCAGTTACGGCAGCAGCATGAAGGTAATACACCGCAGGGTGGGGCCGTTTGCCCGGGCCTGGGGTTTCAGCCTCGATGCCGGGTTGCGGATGGACAATCCGCGTTCGGGTATCACCTGGGGACTGATGGCGCGCGACATCAGTTCGAGCTACAATGCCTGGGAGTTTCGTTTCACCGATGCGCAGAAAGATGTGCTGGCCCTCACCGGCAACACCATTCCGCGCAACAGCCTGGAAATCGGATTGCCAAGGGTGATTGGTGGCCTGGCCAAGACGATAGACCGCGACCGCTGGCTGCTCACGGCTGAAGGCAATATCGATGTCACCTGGGACGGGCGGCGGAATACGATCATCCGCACCGGCATCTTCAGCCTCGACCCGCATGCCGGAGCCGAAGTTGGTTACAAGCTCGAGGCCGGCGATGAAGACCGCATTTTATACCTGCGCACGGGCGTGTACAACCTGCAGCGCGAAACAGGCCCCAAGGGCAACCAGGTATGGCGCGCGCAACCTGCTGCCGGTATAGGGCTGCGCATCCAGTCGTTCACGCTCGATTACGCCATCAGCGGCTTTGGCGAAACTGGAACCGGCTTGTACTCGAATTTGATTTCGATACGGTTCGGTATTTCTCAATGAAAGCAAACAGATGCTGCGGCTTGCTGCAAGCCGGGAAGCCTGATCTTGGGGAAAATACAAGCAAGGGCCTTTTCCCTGATGTCCTTTAAAGTCCTTTGAAAGGTTCAAAGGACTTCAAAGACCCGAAGGACAGCAACCGAACTTAATGCATCAAGCCTGGCTGTCCAGGAAGAAATGGAAGCTATCGCCGCGGAGGCCAATGCGCAGGGTTTCGAGCGGAATTACTTCGTTGGGTGCAATATTACCCAGGTTGACATTGGTACCATAGAGCTTGATAAACCACACCTGCTGTGCTTTGAGCGGGGCTTCCCAGATCACTTTTTCCAGGGGAATCTTGCGGATAATTTCCGCTACCAGACCTGAACGCACCTCACCCGAACCGCGGAAGATGCCTACGGTTCCGCTTTCGCGCGCTTCGGCAATCACTTTCCAGGCGCCGGCCTGTAACTCCGTTTCCATCTGCTCGATCCACTCGTAGGGCGGAATAATTTTCTCTGCATCTTTCGAACCCACTTCGCTGAGCACGGTGGCACGGGTGGCCAGGCGGCGGATGTAGTCGCACTTTACATCGTGCGGCATCTCGATCGAACCATCGCTTACCTCGGCGTGGTCTACACGGAAATGATCGAGTACCCGGAGGTAATCTTCAAACTGATTGCGCACCACATAGGCTTCGAAAAGGGTGCCACCGAAATAGACCGGGATGCCGGCATCCTGATAGAGTTTAACCTTTTCTTCGATATGCCGGGTTACTACGGCAGTGCCGAAGCCCAGTTTAACAATATCGGTATGGTCGGCGTGGTTTTCTATGAAGTCTGCCGCCTCTTTGAGGGTCAGACCTTTGTCCATCACCATAGTAAGGCCGTTCTGCCGGGGCTTTTCAGTGCGTTCGGGCAGGGATTGAAGTTTGAAGATATCGTTGTGCATGCCTATCAAGGAGTAAAGCGGGCAATCAGCATTAGGACTGCGTGTACCTGCTTCAGTTCCGGGGCGAAATTAAACAAGGCGGGGTGTTCTGCGAAGTTTTCGTGCAGTGCTTGTTCGAGCGCTTCTATTCCTGCTGCGGGCTGATGGCTACGGAAACAGGCGGCTGCGTACAAATAAAGCAGCTCCGGGTTACCGGACAGGTGTTCGAGCGATTTCGATAAAACGATGGCAGCCGCTTCGTCGTTGCCATTATTGCGCAGCATCCAGGCCCATTCGGTCCAGATTTCCGGATCGAGCGGAAAACGCTTGCTGAGATCGATGTACACCTCATTGCTTTCCATCACATGACCATCCAAACCCAGCGCTTCGGCTTGCAGCATGCGGTATTGTTGCTCTTCCGGTTGCAGTAAAACCGCTTTTTGCAAGCAGAGCAAAGCTGCACGTAGGGTCCCGGCCGGTGTAGCAGCAGGATTCTCTTCCACTTCTCGCATGTAAGTGAGCGCCATGCCATACCAGGCTTCCGCGTCTTCCGGATCCTCGTTAACGGTATCCCTGTACATATTGCGCGCTTCCTTTACGAAACCGGTTTCATACAAGGTCCAGGCAAACATATTGGTATAGGGCTGGCCGAGGGCGAGGTCTTTGTCGATGGCGCTGAAAGTTTCACGGGCTCCGTGGTAATCGCCAGTATCGTATTGGGTTTCGAACTTGTTGAGGATAGCCGCGAGGTCGTGTTCGTCGATTGCCAGACTGAAGTCGAACGCCCAGATGGCTTTCTCATTCAAACCCAGGTGGCGGTAAATCTGCCCGATGGTGTTCCAGTAAGCGCCGTTATAAGGGTTGGCATCGATATGCCGTTGCACGAGTTCGGCTGCATTGGCCGGCAAATCCTTTTCCAGGTAAAAATGCACAATCGAATCGAGCACCCAGGGGTCAAGTGAATCGGTTTCTGCGATCTCCTCCAGGAGTGGAATGGCCTGATCGCGGAAACCGAAGTGGATCAGGTCGTTGCAGATCTGGCTGATCATTTCCTGGCGGTGTTCTGCCAATGCGATGGCTTGGAGGAAGCTCTCACGTGCGGCCGGGTTTTCGTTGCAACTGGTATGCAAAAGGCCCTGCATGAGGTACAATTCAGGCTCCGTGCGATCGAGTAAACCGGCTTTTGAAACCAGGCGTTGCGCACGAGTGAAAGCGTTTTCGATGAAATGCACCCGCGCTGCACTGAGCAGAAACTGGCTACAATACGGATAATCGCGCTGCCCGATTTCGCATACTTTGAGGAGTCTTTCCCCGCGTGAAGGGTCAAATTCCATGGCTTGCTGGTAGTACTCGCAAAGCTCTTCCAGCTCTTCCTGGCTGTAGTAGGCGCGCGTTTCCTCTTCAAACTCCTTTACCAGAAATTCGATGGGGTGCATCCCCGGGCTGTCTTCCGGATCGAAACCGAAATCAGGTGGCAGATTCTCCATCATCAGTAGATTCGAATTTATAGCGCCCTTTTTTACCGCTGTTCTATCTACCTGAAACAGTTATTCACATTTTATATTGCACACCGGATGAAAAACGCCCTCTGCTTCCTTCTGCTTCTTCCCTTTGCAGGCCTTTTTGCCCAATCCGGATCCAAAGCCATCCGGCAGGCAAACTGGCAACAACAGGTAAACCACACGATATCGGTCAGACTAGACGATACCGCTCACATGCTCTATGCTTCGGAGCAGGTGGAGTATGTGAACAACAGCCCGGATGCGCTGAACGAGATCTGGTTCCATGTGTATGCCAACGCTTACCGCGACAACCAAAGTGCTTTGGCCAAACAGCAGATCAATGGCTTCCAGCCGGGAATATTTTATGCGAAGAAGGATGCGCGCGGTGGCTACGAGAAGCTGATCTTCCGGCTCGATGGCGTGAATCTGGCCTGGGAAGCACATCCGGAACATGCGGATATCGTAAAGCTCGTCTTACCCAAAGCCTTGCCCGCCGGATCCAGCCTGAAACTCGATATCGACTTCAATGTCCGTATTCCGGAGCAATTCTCCCGATTCGGGCACGATTCGTCCGGTTACCAGATTACGCAGTGGTTTCCCAAGCCTGCCGTGTACGATGTAAACGGCTGGAATATCTTCCCCTACCTGGACCAGGGTGAGTTCTATTATGAATACGGCCGTTACGATGTGCGCATCACCACTCCTTCATCTTATGTGGTGGCAGCAACCGGCGTATTGCAGGACAGCGGCATGCGCAAGCGGATGGAAACCCTGGCCGAAGGTGAAGACTGGAAGGCGGAAGGAACGCATTTCACCTGGCATTTTGTGCAAGACAAGGTGCATGATTTTGCCTGGTTCTGCGACCGCCATTTCAAAGCCCGCCGCGAAACGCTGCAGCTGCTCTCCGGCCGCAAGGTGGAAGGCTGGGTGCTGGCGCGCAAACGCCCTTCCAAAGAAAGCCTCGATTATATCCGTCAGGCACTGGTGCATTACTCCAAACGCAACGGTGACTATCCCTACGAACACTGCACGGTTGTAGAAACGGCGCTGAAAAGCGGCGGCGGCATGGAATATCCGATGATCACCAATGTGCAGTCGCTCAACCGCGATGTGATCATCCACGAAGTGGGGCACAACTGGTTCCAGGGCATGATTGGTTCTCAGGAACGCGATTACCCTTGGATGGACGAAGGTGTAAACAGCTACTTCGAAAAACAAACGATCAAGTATTTCAGTCCGCGCAAAACCCCCAACTCCGGCCGCGGCTTCAACCTCACCGAAGGAAGCGAACCTTACCTGCTGAGCCTTTACAATACCGGGCTCTACCTTCCTCCCGGACTTCATTCCGAAAAATACGGCAGCCTGCGCTACGGCACATCGGTCTACGGCCATACGCCCGAGCTGATTTCCTATCTCGAATCGTACCTCGGCCGGCGCATATTCGACTCCTGTACCCAGGCCTATTTCAACACGTGGTCGTTCCGGCATCCGCTGCCCGGCGACATGCGCGATGTCTTCGAAAAAATTTCGGGCAAAGACCTGGGCTGGTTTTTCAAAGACCTGATCGAAACCAACCGTCCGGTAGATTATGGACTGGTGCGTGTTTCGCGCAAATCACCCGAAGGACAGACCAAAGTAACGGTGCGCAACCGCAGTGGCGTGAACGGACCATTGCAGCTGGCGCTAATGGACGGCGACAAGGCCATCAGTACCTTGTGGACAGACGGCTTCAGCGGCAAGAAGGAATTCACGCTGGAAGGCCGCGGTTCCGGCGTGCGGCTCGACCCATACGGCACAGCACCTGAAATGCGCAGGAGCAACGACTATTCCCGCAGCAAAGGCATCCTGCGCACCATGAACCCGCTGCAGATCAAATTCGTAGCCAGCGATTTCGACCCCCTGAAGTCGAGGATGTATATCGCTCCGGTGCTCACGGCCTTCAACCGTTACGACGGCTA
>JBKDBI010000234.1:0-3452 GCA_046314695.1 Bacteroidota bacterium
AATGGGGTTCGAAGTTAAATACGAATTGCGGGGCGATTCCAATATCGGTTCAGTAGATTTCGACAATGTGCAGTTTGGCCGGGTTTTTACCGACCACATGTTCATAGCAGAATACGATGGCCAGCAATGGGGCGACTGCCGCATCGTGCCTTACGGTCCGTTGCCTTTGAGCCCGGCAACATCGGCCCTGCATTACGGGCAATCGATTTTTGAAGGGATGAAGGCTTTCAAAGATGAAGCCGGTAATCCGCTGCTGTTCCGTCCGTACGACAATGCCAGGCGACTGAACATCTCAGCCCGCAGGATGTGTATGGCTGAATTTCCTGAGGATTTGTTTGTGGAAGCGCTGGAACGTTTGGTTTGGGTTGACCGCGATTGGATTCCCACCAAACCCGGAGCCAGTCTTTACCTGCGTCCGTTCATGTTTGCAACCGACGATTTTCTGGGCGTCCGCCCCTCCACCCGCTACATGTTTGTGGCGTATTGCTGCCCGGTGGTGGCCTATTACAGCCATCCGCTTAAGGTGAAAGTGGAAGACAAGTATTCGCGCGCAGCACCCGGCGGTGTAGGCTTCACCAAATGCGCCGGCAACTACGGTGCGGCCATGCTGCCAACCAAAGAAGCGCAGGATGAAGGCTACGATCAGGTATTGTGGACCGACCCGGTTGAACACCGTTTTTTGGAAGAAACCGGAACAACCAATTGCTTTCTGGTTCGCGGGAACACCTTGTTCACACCTGCACTTACCGACACACTGCTGCCCGGAATCACGCGCGATTCAGTGATGAAACTGGCTGCCTCCTTCGGTTTGCACGTTTCGGAAGAACCCATCAGCATCGAAACCCTGAAAGCAGCGGTAACAGACGGCAGCCTGAAGGAAATGTTCATTACAGGAACCGCTGCTACCGTGATTACGATCAAGGGATTCGGCCACCGCGGCGAATACTTCGATCTGGAGCCGCAAGCCGATCACAACCTATCGGCGCGCATTCTCAAAACCATGGATGCCATTCGCACCCGCAAGGAAAGCGACCCATTCGGCTGGGTTCATCCCGTGCCGGCGCGCTGATTTCCCGGGAATCAGAATTTATTCTTCCACATCATGCTCTCCATCGGCTTGACGGTGCGCACGTTGTATTTAGCACCTTTCTTCTTGTTGTAAGGCATATCAATTTCACCCTGCACTTCAAAGTAAATGAGCTGTCCGACGGGCATGCCCACATATACCCGCACAGGCTGACAAACAGAGATTTCGAGCGTCCAGGTATTGCAGAATCCCACATCACCTTTTCCGGCTGTGGCATGGATATCGATGCCGAGGCGCCCGGTGCTCGACTTGCCTTCGAGGAAAGGCACATGGCGATGGGTTTCGGTGTATTCTTCGGTAACACCGAGGTAGAGTGTGCCAGGTTGGAGCACGATGCCTTCCTCCGGAATCTCGAAATAATCGATCTTGTTGTGAACGCGCGCGTCGAGCACCCTGTCGCGGTACGTTGCCAGGTATCGGCCGAGGTGCACATCGTATGAATTGCTGCCGAGGCAATCGCGTCGGAATGGTTCTATAAGGATATGGCCCTGCTCAATTTCTTCGAGTATGCGTTTATCGGAAAGTATCATGGGGCGGCAAAAATAAGGAAGGGAAGCCGAATCAGTCCGACAGCAATTCCAGGCGAAAAACCCGGAGCATGCGATCGTCGCCGGCGCTGGCCAAAACCCGGTTTTCCAGCCACAACACCCGGTTAACGGATGAACGATGTGCAAAAGCATTTGCCGCGCCTATCACCTTGAGCAATTGCAGGCTATGGCTGTCCCAGATGCGTATTGTCTTGTCCATGCTCGCCGTGGCCAGCAGCTTTCCATCGGGAGATAAGTCCATGTGGTGGATATGCAGCAAATGGGCTTTGATATCGTTGATCAATGCGCAGCCATCGGCCACATCCCACACCAATAAGCGCGCATCCCGGCCCGCAGAATACAAGCGCTGCAATTGCGGATGAAAAGCCAGGGCGAATACCGATCCGCTGTGTGCACTCATTGACCTCGGGGTTGCTGTGGCATCGCTTCCCCAGATTCTGATTTGTGCATCGGAATAACCGGCAGCCACTGCTCCGTCCGGAAGGCGTTGCAATACACGGAGGCTCTGATCAGAGAAATGGTTCAGTACCGACGCGTTGCCAGAGTCGTTCCATTCCATGCAACGACCATCGCCGCCGCCGCTGAGCCATTTCCCCTCCCCTGCTGCCATCAGCGCGAACAAACCTTTCTGATGCGCCAACATCCTGCGCACCTGGCCTTCGTTGGCCTGCATGAAGAGTTCTCCGGATGCGGCGCCCGCCACCCAATTGCCCCCATTGGGAAACAACAAGCTGTAGACCGGACCGGGAAACCGCGCTACAGCCATACCGGTATCGGATTGCAAGGGTTGCCAACGGACGAGCATTCCATCGCCACCGGCGGTGTAGAGAAATCCCTCCTCATCCAGCGCCATGGCATAAATACCCTGGGTATGCCCCTGGAGTTCAGCTATTTTCTCAACTTTGCAGTAGCGATCCATGCCCCTCTTACCTCTAACAACAATCAGCTCCAAAGAAAGGATATGGATGTGGAAGATAGAACCACAGGCCACAGACCTTGAACGGAAAGCCTGGCTGGGTCTGCAGCAGGAAGCAGTAAATGAAATCCTGCAACACGCAGCGCCCGGTTGTGGCATCGTGAAAGACGACAAAGGGAAACCACACCTTACGCCTCCCGCTGCTGAAATCAGCATTTCCCACAGCGGGCATTTGGCCGCAGTCTATGTTTCAGAAGCCGGCCCATGTGGCGTAGACCTGGAAATGGTAGGTGAAAAAGTGCTGCGCATAGAACGTAAGTTTTGTTCGGAAGCGGAAAGCGAAAGCCTGGACCGCGTTTCGCATCGCGAGGCTTTGCACCTGATCTGGGGTGCCAAAGAAGCATTGTATAAACTGTATGGCAGGAAGGAAGTCGATTTCCGTACCCAACTGTTGATTGAGCCGTTCGAACCTGCAGAGAGCGGACATCTGTTCGGCCGGACCGTTCTGCCCGGATTGCAAGCCCGGTTCAGATTGGGCTATCGTTTTTGGGACGGCTATTGTTTGGTCTGGACGGAAGTGTAATTCGTAACCACCGTGCCCAGCGGTTCCGTCAGTTCACGGCGCTTCTCCATCAGGTACATCTGGTATTCCAGCAATTGTTCCCAGTCTTCATCCGGGCCAAGCTCGGCCAGGCGGCTCAGTGAATCCTGGATCGTGAGCTCTACCTTTTTCCTCCGGAGATGGTTGAAAATGGATGTGAGTTCTTCGAGCGCATTCTGTGCTTCGGTGAGCACCTGGATATCGTTCTTCGCCCAGGCATCCGACAAGGTATATTGCCGACTCAGGACATCGGAAACGAAAGAAGACAACTCGGTATCGTCGGTGACGGTGAAGAAATTG
>JBKDBI010000235.1:0-34454 GCA_046314695.1 Bacteroidota bacterium
GCTGGGCGCCTACTGCGGTTGCGTCGTCAAGCAGCAGGTCCCGGGCATGCACCGCGTCCCCGGTAGCAACTGTCTGTGGGCCGAGACCATCGTCACGGAGGTTTGCTTCGAGAACGCCCGAGTGACGCCTCTGCACCTGGATTGGTACGTCGCGTACGGCTTCGCCTATGGGAGCGCGGTCCTCGAAGCCGCGTTCATCAACCCGGACGACCCGACGAAGTTTGAGACCTTCAACCCCAGCACGTTCCTGCTCATTCAGCCGGGCGAGGGCACGTGCTGCGACCCTACAAACAACAGCACGACGCCGGTGGATTGCGCCGACTACCGTTTCTTCAACACGTTCACCGTCAACGGCCCCGTCTGCATCAGATACCGATGACCCCCGAAGAAGCCATCCGCACAGCGAACGAGGTCCGCGAGCGATACTTCGCCCGCCTCGAAGGACCGCTGGACTTCACCCGCTCCATGCTAAGCCGGGGTCCCTTCGATCAGCGGGCCGGGCCCGAGGTGGTTCGGGAGCGGCACATCGCCTGCCACGGGCGAGAACCATACAGCCTGGTGCAGCTACAGGCGCCGTGCGAGCGACGGGTCGAGAAGGACGGCTTCCACTACTGCGGGAGCTGCGGCTGTCCGAAAGCGAAGGGCACGCGGCTTGACGTCGGACCGGACTTCTACAGCAAGCTGGAGTACCCTTGGCTCGCATGTCCACTGAAGCGGAAGGGCTTCTCCAACCATGAACCGCCATGATCACACTCGATCCTCGAACTCGCAAGGCTCAACGCACCAGTCCGGCGCCGAAGGAACCGTTGGCGTTCGAGCCCGACTCGGGCATGAGAGGCCCCTCACCCTTCTTCTCAGCGGGCGGCGAACCCCTCCGCGTCGACGGCATGTACCGCAAGGCCGTCCTCTTCCTGATCTGTTCCGGGCCCTCCCTCTCGACCCTTGACCTCGCTCCGCTCCGGGACCGCGGCCGTCTCACCATGGCTGTCAACAACGCCTGGCTCCGCCACCGACCGGACTTCTGGGTCGGCGTCGACAATCCGGCTCAGTTCGCCGACACCGGCTGGCGGGACCCGGGCGTCCTGAAGTTCGTGCCGGCCGCTCACCTGGGCCGCCGACTTCGGACCTGGTCCGAGGGCGAGATCAAGGCGAGCCTGCTCACGCCCCGCGACTGTCCGGGTGTGGTGGCGTTCCGTCGTCACGACGGGTACGACCCCGCCACCTTCCTGGACCTGCCTGTCTGCGGGTGGGGCACCCTGAAGGGCACGAAATGCGCCCTCGGCATCAAGGGGGCCCGCTCCGTCATGACGGCCGCTCTCTGGATCGCCGTCAAGCTGGGCTTCACCACGATCAACCTGCTCGGCTGCGACTTCCACATGCCGCCCGAGGGCGACTGCTACGCCTTCGGTCAGGACAAGCACGAGCGAGGCCGTGCCTCCAACAACCGGTTGTACCGGGTGCTGAACCAGCGGCTCACGTCGCTCACGCCCTACCTGAAGTCCCGTCGCATCCAGGTCTGGAACGCCAACCCGTCCTCGGGCCTGACGTGCTTCCCGCACAAGCCGTACGCCCAGATGCTCGAAGAGTCACACCCCTACTGCCGGACCGCCGTTCCGGAGGGAGGCTGGTACAAATGAGTCCCACAATGAGGGCGCGGTTTCCGCTCGCCTTCTGCATCAATCTGGCACGCCGGTCTGACCGGTGGGCGCTCGCTTCGGCCGAGTTCAAGAAGGCAGGCATCGACGTCCGCCGCTTTGACGCGATCGACGGCGAGACGTACCCCTCCCATCTCCTCCCCGCCACGCCGCCGCTGAAGTGGCCGCTCACGGCCGGGCCGTACTGCTGTCTGCTGTCGCACCTGTCGGTCATCTCGCTCGCGAAGAACGCGGACCTGCCGGGCGTGCTCATCTTCGAGGACGACCTCTGGCTGGCCGACGACTTCAAGGTCCGGTGCGACGCCTTCCTCCGGGAGGTCCCGGACGACTGGGACATGATCTACCTGAACGGCCGGGTCATGCTCGACCGGGCCCGGGTCTCCACCCAGGTGGTCCGGCCGTCGTACGTCTACAACTGCTTTGCCTACGCGGTCTCCGCGAAGGCCTACGACCGGTGCATCGCCGCCCTCCGGACGAAGGCCCACTGGAACGACCAGCTCCTCGCCGGGCTGCACCCGCAGATGTCCGTGTACATGCCTGCCGTCCCGTTCGCGTGGCAGCGGAACGACCTGATCTCAGACAACAAGGACAAGAACCGTGAACGCAATCGCATTACACTCGACACGTCCGTGGCCGGAGAACGCGCGTCGCTCAGTCGAAAGAGCAGCCTCCCGCTGGGGGGTCGAGATTCGGGTATTCGACTTCCCGTTCGAGCCCCATCCAAGCTGGGCCCGCCTGGCACTCCCCTCCCATCTCCGCCAGTACAGCCGCGTTCTGGTCCTTGACCCGGACATCGTGCTGTCGGCCGACTGCCCGGACCCGTTCCGGTGCACGAAGCCCGGCCACATCTACATGGCGCCGGAGTGGCAGTACGTCGGATCTGCCGGCCGCTACCCGTGGGGCCGCTGTCTCGCCGCGTGGGAACCCCACTTCGGTCCGACCGACCCCCGCGAACACCTCCAGGGCGGTCTTTGCCTCTACGAACCGGAGACGCACGGCCCCCTGATCGAACTCATGCACCGGTGGTGGGTCGACAAGGGCCGTCCCTCCTTCAGTCCCCTCTACGAGCAGCCGCTCTGGTCCGAAGTCCTGGAACGGCAGTGCGGCGGGACCATCGTCCGTATCTCCCGGCTCCTCAACCGACACACACCCCACCCCCGGGCCATCGAGACGTGGGGGGCCCACTTCAGCGGCATGAAGAAAGTGCACATCCCGGCGGTGGATGGGAGGGGTGAAGCGTCGATTCCCGCCCGCCTCGTCCGGACGGCCTCCACAATCCCCGGCACCGTACCGCTTTCGGCCCTCCGGGAGTGGGCGGGCACGTTCGGCTGGCATGAGAATGTGGTGTTTGTGGGTGCGGAGATGCTGCCGCTGGTGTGGCTGGCCTCGCAGATCGTCGAGGGCCGGGTCCTCTGGTTCCACCCGGACTTCCGCGGTGCCGGTCGCCTGCTCTTTGACGTGCTGGCGGCGGAGATGGGAGGGGGAAAGGTCACCATCGTCAGTTCGCCCCCGGAGCGATACGCTTACCACGTGAAGCACGTGCTGCATGGACGCCCCTGTCTGGCGGTCGGTGTTGAGCCCGGGAGCCTGGAATGAACCGCACTCAGATCGACAACGTGAGCTGGGACATGCCGCTCGTCAACACGACGATGGACGCGAAGGCGAGCCGCATCAAGGTCACGGAGCCCTTCTCGTGGCGCATGCTGGGCGTGGACGGCAGCACCGAGGGCGGGCTCCGGCCGTTCCCGGGCTTCATCGAGACGCATCGGTTCGACCACGAGGCGTGGGGCACGGCGGTCCTGGGGCAGCACGACGAGACTTCGGAGATCATTGACGTCCGGGGCGTGAACTTCACCATCTCGGATCGCTGGTACGGGTTCGGCTTCGTGTACCGGGTGCGGCGGAAGAACGGGAGCCTGTTCTCCGACATCTTCATGGACTACTACCACACGCAGCTGGGCCGCTGGGTCAAGAGCGTGCTGCTGATGCAGACGGTGCCGGTCGGTCCGAAGCAGAGCGCAATCCTGGGCAAGCCCATGACGGTGCAGGTGCAGGGCCGCAACATCTACGTGATGGTCAAGGACCGGGAGCCGGTGCTGGCGTACGTGCGGCGGGAGGCCCCGTACGACCTGATCGTCGTGGGCAACACGGGACCGGGCGCTCGACCGGCGCTCCTGGGGCCGGACCTGGCGGGGGCCCTCGGCTCGATCGCGTCGACGGGCGACCCGAATCGGCCGGGCGCTGGACAGCTGGTGCTGCTGGACTTCCTGCCGAGCGAGGCAGATCCGCTCATGCCGTATGACGGGACCGGTTCGGTCGATGCGTCGGGCACGGGCTACGGGCAGGACGAGTCGAAGTTGCAGAAGCTGCCGCCGGGCGACTACGCCTTCGCCTATCTGCTGTACAACAGCGAGACCGGGAAGCGGAGCGCGCTCTCGGAGATCGCGGACGTCCGCAAGTCGAACTTCGATGAGAACCCGGACGACGACGTCGAGCCGATTCCGCTGTATGCGGCCATGGAGATCACGTACGACTCGACGCAGTACGACCGGGCCTACTTCTACCGGAGCGTGCGGGTGCAGGACGCGGGCGGCGTGTACGTCGCGGGCATCCTGCATCTGGACGCCATCGTGGACCTCACTTCGGTGCAGACGGCGAACGTGCTGTCCGGCTCGCTGAAGCAGGCCGTCTACTGGTACGAGCTGTCGGATAAGCAGCTGGTTTTCCAGTCCACGTTCCAGGACCGGACGCTGTACGACGCGGACATGCCCAAGGGCGGCGCCGCCATCTGGTATGAGGGCTCGCTGATTGTGGGCGCGATCTCGCAGAGCAGCCAGTCGTCCACGGGGACGAACACGCAGGAGGACGAGGTCAGGGGCGTCGGTGAGATCCGGTGGTCGTCGCTCACGGAGATCAGTCCGGAGCTGTTCCCGCCGGACAACCGGTACTACCCGAGCCTCCAGTACAACGAGGTGATCGCGTTCGAGAAGGCGGGACCCAACGTCATCGGGTTCAGCCGGGACCGGCAGTACATGCTGCGGCGTGAGGACCAGTACATCCGCGTGACGGAGATGCACGAGGGCTTCGGCGTCGTCAACAGCAAGGCGTGCGAGACGGTCGGCTCCCTGATCTACTTCGTGACGAGCAAGGGCATGAAGAACGTCGACTCGCAGGCCCAGCTGGACGAAGTCAAGTCGATCAACTACATCATCCGGGAGACGTGGGCCGCCGACATGCGGGCCGTGGAGCTGGTCTTCGATCCGCACACCTCCTGCCTGTACGCGTACAACCCGACTCGGGGCGAGGCTTGCCTCTTCTGGTTCAACACGGGCATCGTCACGGAGCTGCGGGACCTGCCCTTCGAGACCGGCTGTCGGGCGGCGTGGCCCCAGGACTTTGTCTACGACCTGAGCGACCTGACCACGAACGACGGGACCAACAACGCGACGTACCGGAACCCGCTGGAGGAGCGGGCCTTCTTCGTGCAGAACGCGCCCAAGGACGGAGTCTCCGACATCGTGACGGGCTTCGCCTTCCGGCTGTTCACGCACGACGTCCGTCGCGAACGCCGGCACCGCGGCTCCAAGCTCTTCAACGTGCCGTGCACGACGCTGCTCCCGTGCGACCTCGACTCCTGCTTCAACGTCTCGGCCGATTACAGCGGCATCGGCGAGATCGCTCTTGGCACCACCTACGGCGAGACCTACCCGAGCGAGGTCTGGGGCATGCGTCTCTACGTCCTGTCCTCGACCAACCCGGCTCTCGTGCACAAGTCGGCCGTCGTGAAAAGGGCGGCCGAGACGTCGGGCCGGTACGTGCTCACGGATGCGACGCGGGCGAACCTGTCCGGCCTCAAGGCGGGCGACATCGTGGGCTTCTCGCCGGTCTATTTCGAGTGGCAAGGCTCGCAGCTGGGCACGAAGGCCGAGGACGGGACGCCGATCGCGGAGTCGCTCGACTACTTCTCGGTGAAGCACGTGCAGTCGCTGGGTGCCTCCTTCGCAGGCGTCACAACGCCCGGGCTGGCGGACCGGCCTGCCTTCCTCAACCGGTTCCGGGCGACCGTCTACCGGGGGACAGAGGAGCAGCCGCTCGTCAGTGCGTTCCCGACGGACCGGAACGGCAACCCGACCGCGTCGGTGGTGGATCGGGAGGGGACATACCACGCCGCGTTCGGCCTCACCGCGGAAGCGGGAAAGCACGGGGTCTCCGGGACGGCTCTGGTTCCGGGCGTTATCATTGTGGCACCCTCCCTGGACTTTGAGTTGCTCGGGGTGCGGGTGCAGGGCAGCGTTCTCGCCTCAGATCGGAGTCGCAAGGCATGATCACCTTCAGCCCCCGTTTCCGCAGTCAGTCCCCCGCACACAACGGCGGGCCCGGTGGCTCGCTTCAGTACGGCGACATGAGTGTCCTTCAGGGCCTCGCGGCCAACGACCCCCGCGCCGAGCTGCTCCTGAACGCGAACAACCAGGCCATTGATCAGACGCTCCGGGACCTGTTGGGCGGCGGCCCGATGAGCCCGGTGAACCGGGCCTGGATGGAAGGCCACCTGCTGAATGGGCAGGACCTGGAGTCGCTGCTTCAGACCCGCGAGGGCATCCGCAGCGGCAAGGCTCAGGCCTACTTCGGCGCCGACGGCAACCTCTCGGTCCGCCGACAGGGCGAGGCCGGTTGGACCGGTGCGGCACCCGCAGGCTCCCTGGGCATCCCGGCCGACGGCGGCACGTACAACGGGATGGCGAGCGCCCGGATTCCCGGACTGCCGACGATGGGCGGTCGCTACACGGACGACATGATCCGCGATCCGGTCACGGGCATCAGTGTGAACCGCAGCCAGCAGGCGGCCGCGACCCAGAAGTACGGCCAAAGTAACCGACGGATCGGCGTGACGCCGCTGAACAAGTACAACACACCGGCGTGGCTGAAGAGCTACACCTCGTTCAACGCGCCCGGCTCCGGTCGGGGAGGAAAGACCACATGAACAGTGCCAGCAACCCGTTCGGAAGCACGCCCCGTCTTCAGGGCATCCCCGGTCGTGCACGCCGCGTCGATCAGCAGTTCGACCCGTACCACCAGTCGAACACGCCGCAGTGGAACGACACCGGCGTCGAGGAACTGCTCCGGTCGGCGGGCCAGAGTCCGGCGGACGCCGCTCGCGGTATGGGCATGCGGGTGCAGGGCCAGAACGCCTACTGGACGCAGTCCGGCATCCCCCACCAGATGCCTCTCTCGCAGATCAACACGGGAGGCAACTCGCTCGGGCTGCCCCCGGTCCTGACGCAGGCCTTCCTCCAGGACCAGAACGCGATGCAATCGGCTGCCGACGAGCAGTACGGCATCGTCAACAACCGGATCGGCGACATCTCCGACCTGATCGGCGGCGTCAACAACCGGCTGGGCGGCCTCGCGGACAGCACGACCGATCCCTTCATGGGCATTGCGGACGCCCTCTACGGCTCGGCCCAGCAGAACACCGGTGACGTCCAGGCCGGAATGGACAACGCCCTCGCGGGGATGCGGGGCGCGATGCCCGCCTTCCGTCGCGGAATGGGCAAGGCCGAGCAGATGACCGATGCCGCCTCGAAGGACGTCGACACGGCCATGAAGGGCCTGAACAACGTCGACGCGGACGTCAACAAGGCGTACGGCCTGGCCGACGGGGCCGTCGCCACCATGCAACAGGCGATCTCCGAGTTCAAGGACCGCAGCGCCGAGGACGCCAGCTCGACGGCGTACGCTCTCCACCGGTCGGCTCGATCGACCCGCCAGCAGATCGAGGCGATGCGTGGGGCCTACCCGGACGAGGTCGTCGACAGTCAGCTGTACGCCCTCGAAACGGAGACCCGAGCCTCGACGCAGGCCGCGATCACGCCCATCATCAGTTCGTACAACCAGGCGTCTGCCTCTCTGAAGCAGGCACTTGCGGGCACGAAGCTGAACGCGGCCGGCACGTACCTCCAGGGCGCGGGCATCAAACAGCAGGGCGCCCAGCTTCGGATGGCCGGTGCCGACACCAAGCTGAAGGCCGGAGCCCAGCGTGCAGCCCTCGCGGAAGGTCGTCTCGCGGGCGAACGCTCGGCCGCGGAGCTGGAGATGGGAGGGGTGGACCGCGTGCAGGAGGCCGTCCGTCAGGAGCAGGCCATGGGTCAGCTTCGCGTCTCGGCTTACGAGTCGGCCGCCAACATCAAACAGGCGGCGATGCTCAACGCGATCAACCTCGAAATGAGCGGGTTCGGGAAGGTGGCCGAGCTTACCATGGCGAACCCCCGGAGCGTGACGTCGTGGCTCCAGGGGCTCCTGTCGATCTATGCGGCACGTGCCGCGTCCACGGGCAACACGCGACTGGCATGAGGTGACACATGGCGGAGAACATTCTGGGCGGCGGCAACCTCTATACGGCCAAGCCCGTCAACGTCATCAACCCGGGCGGCATGACCGCCAGTCAGTCCATCGACACTATCGCGGGCGTCGGTGAGGGCAACCGTCAGCGTGCACTTCAGGCCTCCGAGGGCCAGAAGAACCGCAACGCGAGCGCCGCCTCCGACATGCGGAACGAGCGTCTCCAGCGGGACAAGATGTCGCAGGACGCCTCCCTGGCCGAGAAGGAGCTGGCTCAACGGGGCGCGACCGACCAGCAGTCTCTCGCCCTTCAGGCCCGCCAGGTCCAGCTTCAGGAGCAGGAGGCCCGCGAAGCCGCCGAGGAACGCGACCGTGCCAACCGCCTCGCGCTGCGTCGCGAGCAGCTGGACCTCCAGCGGCAGAAGGCCCTGCGTGCCCGCATCGACGTGCGGAGCGAAGGAACACCCCTCCCATCCCCGGGACCGGTCGGCGGCGACCTGGACGGAGACGGGATGGTGACGACGCCCGAGGAGTTGGAGGCGTTGCAGTCGCAGATCACGGCCGAACAGATCGAGCAGGAGAAGTTGCAGGCCAAGATGCTCATCGCCCGGCAACTGCTGGACCCGGCTCAGACCGAGGCGGTGGCCGACGTCGTCGCCGACTTCGACAACGCCAAGACGGCGGGCTTTCAGGTCCGCCAACGCGCCTTCATGGACCTCCCGATGGTCCTCACGGACACCCTGCCCGAAGTGACGGAGACCCCAGGCGACCCCCGCAAGATCGCTCAGGTGCGAAAGTTCCGGGCCATGAACGAGGGTTCCGGTCCCGGTTCCATCGCGGGGGATCCGGGTCTGACTCTGACGGACGAGCAGTGGGACCAACAGCAGGCTCAGGTAGAGACGAAGAAGACGGACCGGCTCAAGGTGGATCGGTTGGCGGAGCACATTGCGGCACACTCGCACGGGAAGATGGCCGTAGATCAGGTGGCCACGCAGACGAAGGTGCTGCTGTCGGCGCTCGACGGACTGGCCCAGGGCGACAAGACGCAGGAACAGGTCGCGGTCAACGCCTTCAAGTCGTTGCAGGCCGGAGGCGCCGACACGGACGTCCTGTCGGACATCATGGCCCGAACGATGTGGCAGGCGACGCAGCTGGAGAAGGACGCGGCGAACACGCTGGTAGCGGCTGCCGAGACCGGTGAGAAGGTGGACAAGGACCGGCTCGCGTCGGGCAAGAAAGAGAAGGCCCGAGGTCTCCGCATCGCCAACATGGCCCGGATGCTGTCGCAAGTCAAGGGCGAGGACGGGAACCCGCTCGTGTCTGACTTTGGCAGCGGCAATGGCATGTACGACCTGACGGCGGCGGAGTTCTCGCAGCGGGGTGTGGACATGCGGGACACGGTGAAGGAGGTCTTCGGCGCCATCATCGGGTCGCAGGACCCGGCCGCGATCATCTCGGCGCTGCGTGACGGCGACCCCACCAACGACCCGCAGGTCGGCACTCTCGTGCGTGACATGAGCCCCAAGCTGAAGACGATCATTCTAGATGCGGCCGATCGGGAGTACCGGCAGCTCCAGGCGAGCATGACTCAGGCGGGCTACGGGAACGTGGCTGAGATTGCCAACTACAACGCGGTCGCGGGCAAGGACCGCATCGACGACTTCGACCGGCAGCTGGACCGCACCGACCGGGACCTGGCTCGCCTCGTGAGCCGGGGCGAAGTGGAGCGGAACAAGAAGCTGGATGCCCTCGACACGGAGTACGAGCAGTTCCTTGGAGATCTGTACCGGTGACGAAGAACTGGGGCAAGGTGGCGGATACGGTGGTCGCCCAGCTCGCGGAGAAGGGGGTGGCTCTTGCATGGGAGACAGAGGTGGCGGCCTCCGACTTCCACGATGCCGCCCCCTCCTCCGCAACTGTGCTGCCGGCACCGCTCACGGCCGCGGACGTTCGTCGGTGGTTGTGGTCGGTCCGTCACGTGCCTTCGGCCGGTGTGTACGCGTACACTGAGGGAGACCGGGTCCACATGGGCCTCGCCTTCCCCGTCCCCGCCTGAAAGGAGCCCTTATGTCCATCGGATCTGCCATCCCCGCCGCAACCGCTGCCGCAGGGCGAGTCGGTCCCATGCTCTCTCGAATGACCCCGCACGTCAAGAACTACGGGGGCAAGGCTCTCACCGGGCTCATGAGTGCAGGTGCCGCCCTCGGCATCTATCAGCAGGGCAAGGACTGGTTCACCGGCGACGGGGGCCTCGACACGGCGTCGCAGGACATGCTGGACCGCTTCACCCTCGAAGGACTGGGCGACCAGGCCAACGTGCTAAAGTCGGAGCAGGACCTCTCCATGCTGCTGTCGGGTCTCGCGCCCGAGTCCGACGGCCGGATGAGCGCTCGGCAGGCGTCGGACGCGATCCTGCTTCAGGAGGCTCTGGCCCGCGAAGCACCCCGTCTTCAGGCCGCAGCCGTCCGCCGCCAACAGCGTCCCCTCTCCTACATCGACGTCCTCACCCGCCTCGGAGTCTCCTGATGCCCCGCAAGACACGCACACCTCCGCCCGGTCTGCTTTTTGACAAGGGCACCTACACCAAGCGGTTCGCTGAGGTGGGCATTGACCCCGACACGCTGAGCGAGGAGGAGTACAAGGCGTGGGTCAAGTACCTCGACGGGGTTCCGGACGATCCCCCTGAACTGATCGCTCCGCAGGGGCAGATGTCCCTGTTCGACGTCTACGAGGAAGCGGACCTGAAGCGACGGTCGGCTGAAGACCTGAAGCACCGGGACGGAGCTCACCAGGCGCTCCGGGACGCAACGGCCAAGGCCAAGTTCGTCAACAAGTCCAAGCCGATGGGACCGTACGACCCGTCCGGGTTCGCACCCCGACTGAAGCCGGGAGGCAAACTCGCGAGTGCACCTCCGATCCCGAAGGGGCGGTGGAGTGCGGCGGGTCTGATCAAGGGCGTCAAGGGAGCGGCGAAGGCCCCGCTGACGCTGAAGGGTGCGGGAGCGCTCGGCGGTGCCCTGTTTGCGATGGAAGCGGCGGACATGGCCGCAGGCGGGCTGGGTGCACTCAAGGACTGGGCCTTCGCGGACCCGGCCGCCGATCAGGCTCGAATGCTGCGGGCTCGGACTCAGCTGATCCGGGAACGGCAGCGGCAACAGGCGGAGAAGCAGGAGACGGAACGGCTGCGTGCGGTCAACATGCAGCGGATCGCCACGCTCAACCCGCAGCTGGCGATGCAGCTGTCGGCCGGTCGCATCCTGCCCAAGAACGCCACCGTCATCGGCGGTCGTCCCAACATCTCGGCGCTGGAGTCCGTCGCGGACGCGATGGCCGCCGGCAGCCTCGACCCCAACACACCCGACCCCCTTGCTGGAATGTAAGCCATGGCAAAGCGGATCAAAATGCCGAAGCTGTTCACGCCTTCCGCAGGTCGTCGTGCGGCTGACGTCGCTTTGTTCAAAGAGGCAGGTCCGGCGCCTGAGAAACTGTTCGTCCAGAAGCTGCTGGCCCGGAGCAAGGAGCCGGTCAAGTACGAAGGCAAGCCCAAGATTCAGCCGGAGCCTCCGCCCCGCTACGTGGAGCGGGACTGGAACACCAAGAACGAGCGGAACCCTGTGGCCGCTCTCCTGGAGCGGTTCCGGGACCCGCCCGCCATCGTGCGGTACAAGGCGAAGGACGGCCAGACCCGCGCCCGTCTCGACCGCGGCAGCAAGGTGAACGAGTACGACCCGGTCCGGCAGGTCAGTCAGAGCGTCTTCACGAACGAGTACATCGGCCCCGGTGACACCCGGAACCTGAAGGTCATCCCGGAGGCCCGCTTCCTTGACGACTTCCTGCGGCGGGACGACGTGCCGTACGGCGCGAAGACCCAGCTGCTGACGGCGATGATGCAGATGCCGTCGTTCGCCAACCTCCGCATGATGGACCTGGCTCGCTACTTCCCCGGCACGGAGAGCGTGCTGCGGTGGTCCATCCGCAACAACAACACCAAAGTGGCACCCCTCCCATCGCCGCTCCGACAGTTCGGGGCCGGGCGTGAGGCTGCGAGTGTCCCGGTGGGAGGGGTGGACCTGTCGCCGCACAAGAAGGCGGGCGAAGCCTTTTGGATGAACCAGGCCAAGAGCCGGGAGGGAGCGGGATTCAACCCGCAGTTCGCCCAGACGGCCGCCGCCAAGGGCTACGGGAAGGCCATGAACGACGGGCTGGCCCGGAGCGCCCGCGACTTCGACGGGGACGTCGAGGCGGTCGAGAGCACGGCCTTCCACGAGGGTGAGGGTGCTCGGCAGGCCGGGAAGTGGAAGAAGGACGCGGACCGCGAGCACGAGCAGGCATACAACCCGGCCGCCCGGTTTGCAGCGAGCCGACGTCCGGTCGCCCCGAAGAGCAAGCCGTTGGAGAAGGCGAGCCTCGCCGATCTTGACACGACCGGCCGTAACCGGAAGGCTCTGCTGGAGCGGATGGGAGGGGTGAAGCAGGCCCCGCCTCCGCCGAAGCTGTCCGACCGGGACATCATCATCTCGCAGTTGCAGGGGAAGGCCCGCGATCAGTGGGCCGGTCGAAAGCAGGTCTCGGGTGATCCGAGGGCCGCGGAACTGCTTCGGCTGCTGGACATCAACAAACAGCGGGGACTGACGGGAGCCAACGTCAAGCCGAACTACCGGGGCTTCGACCCGATCACGGGCGAGGTGTCCGAGGGAACGGAGACGGAGGAGCTGCTACAGTTGCTCGGTCTCATCTGAACCCACAAGGAGTGTCCCAATGCCTGGTCAACGTCCCACCCCCTCTGGCGCCGGCAACACGGTCGGCATCGCGTCGCAGATCCTGCCGATCAACGTCCGCATCGACGGCCTCACGCAGGTCCCTCTCTTCACGGCGAGTCAGCGAATGGTGCTGGAGAACATCGTGGTCCGCTTCAACGCGGTCAACGGCACGGCACTGACGGGGCACATCGCCCGCGTTGCGAACGGCGTGGCCCTGACCACCAACACCGACGTGACGGCCGCGAACGGCATCAACTTCAACGCGGGTGCGAACACGAACGTGGTTCCGGCGTTCATCACGGGCGCGAACGGCCCGACGGAGAACATCGTGGAAGCGGGCGAGACGGTCATCCTAGAGCTGAACACGGCTGCGGCGACGGTGGCGGCTCGACTGGCGACGGTGACGTTCGAGATCACGAACAAGATCAACTGACGGGAGGAGTCCCGTGGCTCAGATTCCGGCGTTTGAGCCGGTCCGCATCTATGACACCCCGCAGATCGCGGCGGCCCAGCTTCTCGAAGGAGAGGCTGCTTTGTCGTCGTTCAAGGACCTGTTCCTGAGTCCGAACAATCTGACGCCGGAGGAGCGAACCAGCATCGCGGACTCGGTGGTGGACCCGAACGACCGGCTCAGCAAGACCTTCATGGAGACGGTGACGAACCCCTTCATCTGGTTCTGGTTTCTGAGCAGCCCGTTGGGGTGGGGTGCCGCGAAGGCCGGGCGCTCGATGCTGGAACCCGCCCGCCGGTTCGTGTCGCAGAACAAGAAGGGCCTCTCCATCTTCTCGCAGTTCCGGACGTACGGCCGCGAGTTCGCCGGGTCCAACATCACCGAGACGGTCCGGGCCGCGTCGCAGCGGCTGGAGCGGGTGATGGGAGGGGTGTCACCCACGCTGGCTCGTGCCGACCAGGAGATGATCGAGGCGATCGAGCAGGTGGCGGCGAAGCGAGGCGTCAAGATGAAGTGGTCCGTCGAGGACCAGTTGAACCCGTACGAGTACACGCGAGGCAGTGCTGAGCGCGACATCTTGCAGGAGTTCCACGACCACGCCGCCGCCGTCGCCAGCGGCGAGTACCGGACGAAGAAAGTGCGAGACTCGCTTCAGGTGAAGCTGCGGGCCAAAATGTTCGACCCGGAGAAGGGTGTCCGCGACATCGAGTTCGAGGAAGGCATCAAGAACAATCCGGCGGGGCAGGCGGCGCAGCTGCGGGCTATGGCGGACCAGTTCCGGCGTGAGGAGGAGCAGGCCCGCAAGATCTGGTACTCGACGAAGGAGCAGGACAGCGACGGGCTGTATGGGCTGAAGAAGGAGTACGAGGCGCGGTTCGACCGGATGAAGAAGGAGGAGTTCAAGACCCGGCTGGAGGAGGGTCGGAACATCCCCGCGACCCCGTTCGACCTGTACTACGAGGACTACGGGCGTTACCTGGTGAAGGACCAAGGGACGATGGAGACGCCGTGGGGTCCGACAAAGCTGGACGACCGGTCGATTAGCGTGGAAGAGGGCAACTTTCGGATGGAACCGCAGGTCTTCGAGGAGGGAGTGCGGGCGCGGTTCGAGGAGTTGTATGGGGACGCGGGCGTGAAGTGGCTGACGCGGAACGCGGTGGCTCAGAAGGAGCTGTACGTGCGGGCGGTCGGCCGCGAAGACCTCTGGGACGCGACGAAGAAGGTCGATGCGGACGGGACCCTCGTGGGTGAGGGCGACTTCGTGATTGACGAGGACAAGCTGACGCTGCTGGCGAACGGGTTGCATCGGAAGCTGAAGGCGAGTGGCGGCCCGAATCAGTTTGCGGATGTGGCCACGCTGACGGAGAATGTGGAGGGCATGGAGGCCCTGCTGGCGGTGTCGAGCTGGGACGAGCTGAGCCGGATCGCACGCACGCATAGCGCTCCGGAACGGCGGAAGCGGGTGGGCGAGGTGCTGGAGCGACTGTTGCAGCCGCAGCGGAGCGAGTTCTTCCTGTCGAAGAACGCGTTGAAGCAGGGCCGCATCAACGGGCAGACGCCGCACGTGAACCTGAGTGATGCGGAGCGGAACATGCTGGAGACGGCACCGTTCGCCGCGAGCAACATGCTGGGCGGTCGGCTGGCCCCGTTGACGAGCGAGTCGATCCTGTGGGACCCGGAGTACCTGGAGCGGATGCAGGCGAGGGGCCTGCTGGGCAAGGACGGGGAGCGGCTGATCAAGAGTGCGAAGAAGGCGATTGAGGACTCGGCGAAGAACAGCCGGCCGCAGCTGGTGGTCGACTCGAATGTGAGCGTGTCGCGGAACCGGTACGTGGTGGGCATGGGTCGGACCGCGGCGTGGGACACGTACGCGGCGCCGGTGCACGTGATGAAGGGGAACGACCGGGCGATCTCGCTGATGAACGATCCGGGCCAGGGGGCCGTGGACTACACGAAGCGGTTCGTGCCCAGCCAGCACGGTGAAGAAGTGCTCGACGTCATGCACAAGGCGAACGAGCCCATCATGGAAGGCGAGACGATCCGACAGGGCGTCAAGGTCAGTGTGGCCGACATGGCGGACGCGGCGATGCTGCGTGAGGCGGACCCGGAGCGGCAGCGGATCATGCGGGAGATGCTGATCCCGAACATGCTGCACGTAGCCGGACCGAAGTACATGATGCGGCGGAACCAGGAGTTGCAGAACCGGCAGGCCGCCAAGTGGTTCGCGAACAGCTTCCTGGGCAGGACGATCGAGAAGTTCGGTGACACAGGCAAGGGCTTCATCGGCCGGATGCGCGAGATCGCGGACCCCGAGTCGTACATGACGCCCCGCTCCCTGTCGCAAGGGGTGGCCAACTACCTGTACGGGACGCACCTGGGTCTGAACCTGGCGAGCGTGGTGCTGAACCTGACGCAGCCGATCATCGGTGCGGCCCTGCACGGGCGGCTCGACGACGCGGTCGTGGCGTACGGCAAGGCCTTCGGGGAGATGGCGGACTACACGAAGCGGCGAATCTCGCTCGGTCTCACGGCGACCATGGAGCAGAAGGAAGAGGCCATGCGGGCCGCCTTCAAGCACATGGGCAAGGGGACGGGAGGGGTGAACGTCCTGGGCCTGTCGGCTGATCCGCACCAGATGATTGACGGGGTGCTGCGGGCGAACCGGCGGGAGACGTTCACGGACAAGTTGCAGGACTCGCTGCTGGGTCTCTTCAGCGCGAGCGAGGCCATGAACCGGAGCGTGTCGGCCCACCTGTTCGAGCGCGTGAACGTGAGGGCCGGACGGCAGCTGGATGCGTCGTTCTGGGAGGAGACACGCGAGTTCGTGTCGATGTACCAGTTCGGTAGCGGGCCGGAGAACACGCTGCGAATCTTCCAGGAGAACTCGTTCGCGGCCAACCCGCTCGTGAAGATGTTCCTGACGTTCCCGCTCCGGACGACGATGAACGCCGTCTATGAGACGCCGCTGATTGCGGCGGGCGAGAGCGGCACGTACCTGAAGGGACTGGCCCAGACGACGCTGCGGGGCCTGGGCCTCTCGGCGCTGACGTACGAGGTGACCAAGGGCCTCGTCGGTGTGGACATCTCGCGTGGTCTGTACGGGGAGGCGGCACCGGGGTTGCTGTACGGGCCGAGGTTCACGGACCCGAACGAGCAGATCATTCCGTTGCCCCCGGTGGTCGCGATTCCCCGTGACATCATCCTTGGACTGGCGACGGAGGACCGCCGTCTGCTGAGCAGTGCGATCTTCCGGTTGGCGCCGGCGGGTGTGGCGTTGCACCGCATGGTTGGACTGAGCCCGGAGGCCCCCGAAGTGGAGGGTCTGGCGGGGTTGCCGGGGTCGATGCAGGCGACGTATGTGGGCTGGAACGCACCCCTCCCATCCGGCGAGGTCCCGGTGTTCAAGGCCGACGGCAAGCTCATTGAGTACCGGACGCCCGCGGAGGTCATTGCGAGGGGGCTGGGGCTGGACCTGGGGCAGTGGCAGGAACAGGGGCAGCTCGACCAGTACCTGGTGAAGCAGCGGGAGGAGATCGTGAAGGTCCGGAACCAGTACATCAACGCACTGGTGGGGAACGATCCGGGCCGGGCCGATCGGATCCGGAAGGACTTCGAGCGTCGGTTCAAGGTGCCGCTGTCGGTGACCCAGGCGGACCTGGAGAGGGCCCTCCAGTCGCAGGTGGTGGGCCGGACCGAGCGGGTGCTGGACCGGATCAACCCGGCCGTCCGGGACCGGTATGCCCAGATGGCGGACGCGTCGGGGTACGGCCGGAACGTACCGGCAGGGCTCACGTCGGGACCGACGGCGACCCACCGAGACCGGCTCACCCAGGCGAGGGACACGCAGGCGGCCCTCGAAGTGCAGCGGCGGCTCGACGCGGTGGGTGGCGGGGCGGTCGCGAGCTTCGACAGCTTCTGACGGTGGTACGCTGGTACGCGGTGGTACGCCTAAGTGCTTGCGCCCGAAGGTTATACCATGTACCACTCTTCTTTTTCTTATTAGAAGAAAGGAAGAGTATATAGAGGGGAGCGGGAGCTCAGTGTGGTCCGGGTGGTACGGCCGGTCCGTATACCCAGAACAGGAGGGGGTCCGTGGATGCGACGAAGGCGTGCCGGTCCCGTTCGAGGAAGAAGTCCGGGAGGAGGGTCGGGTGCCGGAGGGCGAAGTGCGTGCGGAGGGAGGTGGCGGCCCGGGCCGAGACGACGGCCCGCCAGAGGGAGGTGCCGGGCTTGTAGGTGAACTGGACCGGGACGACGGGGTCGATGAGGGTGGTGTTGTTGGGCGGTGCCAGCGCCGGCGCTTGGGCCGACCAGGAGCCGTAGAAGCCGATCATGGGGTAGAGCAGGCCGTCGGCGGATTCGGTGCGGAAGAGCAGGGAGCAGCGGGCCGTGACGGTGCGGAGGGTGACGGCGGGGAAGGGAGCAGGCGCCCGCCACGTGATCAGGAAGCCGGACGCCGCGGTGACGGTCACCTGGTTGGCGAGGGGCTTCATTTGGGCGCGTATGAACATAAAAGCCCCCGGAGGCTTTGCGGGCACGCCGGGGGCAGATGGGAGGGGTGCTTGTGAGTGCGGTAGCTTAGGCCGAGACTTGGCCGTTCAGCAACTCGCGGATGAAGTCGGTCTTGTAGACCTTGGTCTCACCGTTCTGCGTGTTCTCCCGGTGCTCGCAGAAGAGGCTGACGCTGGGCTTGGTGGCCACGGCGGCGACGATCTTCGGCAGGACAGCGACCGGGTTCTTGCACTGGTCTTCGGGGAGGCCGAGCAGAACGACGGCCGACTGGATGAAGCGTTCGGCGGACATACGGAAGCGGGTCTGCTCCTTGTCGCCGAGCTTCTCCCAGCCGGGCATGAAGGTCATGGGCGAGCCCAGGAACTCCAGGTAGTCGCCCGACTTGGGGTCGTAGCCGGGCTTGGACTTGTCGTGGTAGAGGCGGTAGGTGAAGCGGGCACTGAAGCCGTCAGCTTCCTGGGGGTTCTGGCCCTTGGGGCCGTACTTGACCTTCTCGGGCTTCAGGGTGAAGCCTTCGACGACGACGACGTGCTCGCCGTGGGGGGGCCACTGGCCGCCGGAGCCATCGTTGGCACGGACGCCGTTGAGGGTGCCGGTCAGGGACTGAGCGAGCGAGAGAACTGATTGGTCGATAGCGGACATGGGGACGGGTCTCCAGATGGGAGGGGTGAAAAAGCAGCGTCTGACGTCAGATGCTGTGCTTGGCGTGATGGGCTTCGAGAGCGGCCCAGCTGTCAACGGCCGGGAGCTTGAAGCGGGGGAACATGCTGCGGGTCTTGCTGATGCCCGCGTACTCGGGATTGAGACAGTCGATGTAGGAGCAGAGGACGTTCTTGGTCTCGACGTGCTTGACGGTCTGGGTCTTGCCCGGACCGACCATCACTTCACGAGTGCCAACGGTCTCCTCGGCCTCGACCACCTGGTCGATGAGGCATGAGTAGTCGACGACGGCGCTGAGGCGTTTCCAGAGGCCGTCGCCAAAGGTGAAGTCGACGCTGGGAAGGAACTTGTTGTCGCCGAGCGGGATCTTCTCCTTGACGATGTGTGCAAGGATGGTGACCCCGTAGCCTGCGTTGCGGAGGTCGGCCACGAATGAGGTGACCTGCTCGTAGACGCAGTCGTATGCGGCGGGCCCGTAGAGAACGCGGAAGGATTCGGGCGGGTTGTTCTCCTTCCAGATGTTGAGCGCCTTGGCGTTGGCCGTGACGTAGGGCTTGACGAGGGTGATGAAGGTGGTGAGCGAGTCGATGACCACGGTCGCCGGACGTTCCTTGTTGTCGCGGGCGAGCTGGATCAGGACGTCCTTCTTGCGGAGGACATGCTCGTAGGTGAGAACGAAGGGGCGCCCGTCGTCGTTGACTGGCTGGCCGGTCGGCGAGACGCCGGGCCAGATCAGTGCGAGCGGCTTGGCCGTGACCGTCGAGGACTGGTCGCAGTTGAAGATGAAGGCGTCAGGGTTGGTCTGGACGAGGGTGGTCTTGCCCTTGCCGGGGAGTGAGAAAAGCAGCACGGTGGACCGGCTGAGCGGGATTCGCATGGGGCCTGAGAAGCCCCCAAGGCCGGCATAACGGCCCGCCGCGACTGTGTTCATGGGTGTGTCTCCGATGGGAGGGGTGCGAGTGGTTTACGACGTGGTGGGGGCAGTGTATTCGAGGACGGGTTGGGGCGGACGCTGACCGGGAGCGAGCGGCGGATCGGCCGGACGCGGGTTGGTGGCCGGGGGCACCTCGATCTCCGGGGCCTCGTCGTCCGCGGCGGTGGGGACGGTGGGAGGGGTGGGAGCGAGGTTGGTCGGTGCGACCGGGTCGATCTTGATGACGCGGCGCCGAGCGAAGGCGTTGGCGTACGGGTCGCCCATGGCCTGGAGCCACCGGCGGAGGTGGTCTTCGGGCACGCGGGCCTCCAGCTCGTCCTGGACCTTGCGGTGCAGTTCGGCGAAGGAGGAGACGCCGTTGGCGAAGATGTTCCGGATGAGGGCGCCGAAGATGTGGACGGCCCAGCCCTGGAACGATTCGAGGTCGTGCCAGATGGGGCGCTCGTCACGCTTCTTGTCGAGCGTGGCCGGTGGCGGCGGTGGGGGTGGTGGGGGTGCGATGGGGCTAGTTTGCGGGTTCATGGAGAGGGTCCTCACGGTGCACGGTGACGAGTCTCTGCTGGCGGATCAGAGTGGGCCATTGAGACGGGGATGAAACAGCGAGGGCACCCCATGCAGTGTGCCGGTTGCTGTCGCGGTCCACCAACGAAAGGTGGTCCACGGGAAAGTTGTGAGGCTCAGGCTCGACCGTCGCGTAGTGGGCGATGAGATCGTGCTTGCGCTGGAAGTGGCGGAGGCGGGCCGGGTCGAGGACGCCGGGCTTGGTGTTCTGGGGAGTGGCTCGGGCGTGCGTCCACGACATGTTGATGACGGGGTCGAGGGAGCGTTCGGCCCGCAGGTGCAGGTAGTCGTTCTCGGCGAGGGCCCAGTCCTGGACGCGGCGGAGGTAGTTGCGGAACTGAGGAAGGCCGTCGAACTGCTTCTCGGTGCGAACCTGGCCCTTATTCTTGCCGCGGCTGACGGTCTGCTCGACGACGACGAAGTCCCGGTCCTCGTTGGAGAGTCGGATCTTGGGCTTCTCGAAGGCGACGTGGACCATGCCACCGACCCGGACGTCCGTGGGCAGATCGGGGAAGCGGTCGTGGATGAGGCCGGCCTTCAGGGACTCTTCGAGGAGCCAGATGTAGTGGAGGGTGCCGTACTCCCAGCCGCAGCCCGCGAGGCGAGCGCTGGTGGTGAGAGAGGTGGACTTGATGTCGAGGACGACCAGCTCGTTGGTGATGCGGTTGAGGTAGAGAAGGTCGATGCGGCCCGCGAGAGGAGGCAGGTCCGCGTGGAACGGGTTCTTGATGCGGAGCCCGACTTCGCGGCCGAGGATCTGGATGTTGGGGTTGCAGAGAAAGCGGGAGAAGCAGGGCCCGTTGCCGATGGGCACGCGGCGTTCGGCGGAGTACCAGGTCGCGACGGTGTGGGCGTCTTCCTCTTCGCGGCGGAGGATGGCCTTGCGGCTGTCGCCGTGGATGTTGAGCGTGTCGCAGACGGTGGTCAGTTCGGCCTGGCGGGCGGCGATGTGGGGAGAGAGGGCGCGTTGCCACTGGTCGAGGGTCCAGTTGACGTTGAAGGGGTCGAGTTCGAGGCACTTGTGGAGCCACGAGCCGTGGCGGAGCGCCTCGGAGTAGGTGAACATGGACTGGAGGCCCAGACGGCGTTCGACGTAGTAGCGGAACGGATCGTGGGCGCAAAGGTAGTGGTCAGAGGCGCGGATCTGGGGGGTCATGGCGGTGAGGCCGTGGGCTTGAAGCCACAAGACGGCCGACTGACCCCAGTCGGTGGGCGGGGGAACGGACTCGGACATTGGCGGTGTCTCCGATGGGAGGGGTGATCAGCGAGCGAGCCACGCAGGCTTGACGGCGGCGTAGGACGGGGCGTGCGGGGTGCCGCTGTAGTTGATCTTCTGGATCTGCGAGTAGATGAGGTTGGCCCAGTTGGTCCGGAGCGTGGCGTTGGCGGTGGCGGGGTGGATGAGGTCGGAGAGTTGAGTGGTGCGCCACGCGGACCAGGGGCCGAAATTATCGCGCTGCCAGCCGCAGAAGTCAACCACTTCGACGGCGGAATCTGTGTAACCGATGTCCCAGCAGGCCTGACGCGCGGTGTCCCAGGACGTCTGGTCGTCGGAGAGGGCGTCGTATTGGGTGACGAGCAGGAAGTAGGGAGCGGGGATGCCGGCAAGGGCGGCACAACGACGGACGCGGGCGATGACCCGCTGGATGCGGTTCTTCAGGCCGGGGTAGTCGGTCTCGTTGGGACCGGGGCTGAGGATGATGAGGTTGTAGCGGTAGGCGGCGAGTTCGGCGATGAGGGCCGCGTCGGAGTAGGAGGGGTCGTAGGCAGGGGCGTCGGCGGTGATGGTGACGCCGGGGGTAGCCGAGGTGTGGGGTTCGAGGCCCCACGAGCCGTGCCCGCCGTAGCCACCGAAGATGCCAACAGACTCGCCGACGACTTCGAGGGCTCCGGACGCGACCCGGAACGTGCCGGACTCGACCTGGTTGGAAGATTGGATGAAGGCGAGGAGGGCGTTGGAGCCGGTGCCTGCCGAGTAGGCGGTGGAGGTCAGTTGGCGAATCAGGGAGGGCGTCGCGGTGATTGTGGAGCCGACCGTGAGGGAGTAGGTGTTGGAGGCGGGAGAGGTGCGGTTAGCGCCCTTGTGTTCCCAGTTGGCGTAGCCGGTGAGGGAGGGGTCGGATTCGAGGAGGAAGATGCTGCGGAAGGTGCGGGAGCCGAGCCAGTCGGCGCCGGGGCCTGCGTCGTAGACGGCTGAGAGGGAGGCGGTAGGCGTAAAGCTGCTGCAATCGCCGGAGGCGAAGGTGGTCTGTTTCAGGTGGCACTTGCTGGTGTCTTCGCCCGGACGGCGGGACGTGAGGGTCATCCCGAGGCCGTTGAAGGAGCCGGTGACGGGGAGGCCGGTCGAGAAGACCATGCCTGCGGAGTTGCCGAGGATGGGCGTGGGGGCCTGTTTGAAGAGGGCCTGCGTGACGTTGTAGTTGATCGAGGGAAGGTGGATGGAGTTGCCGAGGATCAGGAAGCGGAATTGGGCCGCGAGGAGGCGGGCTGCGTTACCGCGGATGATGTGCTTGGCAACGGCCATGGTCAGTCCTTCCGGGAGGCGAGGTGGATGTCGCGGAGGTCGCGGGTCAGTTCGAGGTTCTTGGCGAGGCCGTCGTTGATGTTACGGCTGCCTTCCTTGAGGTTGGCGGAGGCCTCGGCCATGTTCACAAGGCCCTCTTTGATGACGGTGGCGAGGGGGATAAGGCCGAACTTGGTGAGCAGGTAGAGCCCGAAGATGCCTACCCCGATGGTGACGAGGACGATGGATTCGCGGAGGAGGGAGTAGATGGAAGGAGGGAGGTCGGGCACGGAGGGCGCGGCTGCTGTGGCAAGGTGGAACATGGAGGCTCCTCGGAAAGGGTGGAGCCTAAAGGTAGGGTCTCAGGGGACCGGGATTCCAGTCACGACGGAGAGGATCGTGGACGCGAGGGAGTCCCCAAGGGCGGCCCGGGTCTGGAGTTCGGCGAGCCGGGCGTCCCGCTGGGCCGGAGTCAACTCTTTCCACCAGGAGGTCACGGCTTCGACGGAGGGGTCGAACGCGGACACGACGGTCGAGGTGAGGGTGGTGAAGCGGGCGATCTTGATGACGCCGGTGGTGGGGTTGTATTCGAGGCCTTCGAGGGTGGCGTCGGAGGGCCCGGCGAGGTTGAGTTGGCGAGTGCCGTCAGCGGCCCAGACGAGGGAGATGTTGCGGGGCGGGCTGTTGGCGAACATGGCGGTCGTGCCGTCCACGTCGGCCGCGATCCAGCCGGTCGAGGAGGTGCCGGAAGCGGTGCCGATCCGGGTGTCGTCCTGGATGTTGACGGTCACGGCCTGGCCGCCCACGAGTTCGGTGGTGGTGGGCGTGAACTTGGAGCGGTTGCCCACGGTCTGACAGCCCGTCAGCAGGAGGAGGCAGCACCCGAGGAAGATGAGGACGAGCACGACGAAGAAGGAAACGAGAGCGGGGCTGTACGGGGCGAGGGACGGGCTTTTGGCCATGGGTGGACTCCGGGGCGGGTGCGGGATGGGAGGGGTGTTCACTTGCCGAACGTGCACACGAGCAGGCCGTTACCGGTCGCGGTGCCGGTGTAGGTGGCTGCGGTGGTGCAGACGACAAGGAGCTGGGAGCAGCCGAGGGTGTGCAGGAGGAAGGGGCGCGTGATCCGCATGCCGTTGGTGTGGTACTGCATCGCGATCTCGGTGGGGAGCGTGATGTCGTACTCCTGCGTGGTTAGGTTACCGAGGGGAGTCCAGATGCCGTGAGCGTCGAGCTGAGCGGCGGCCTGGTTGGTGTTGAACTGGCGCCAGGACTTGGCGGTGTTGTCCGAAGAGGCGGGCCCGCTCGTGTTGGCGTAGGCGGGCAGGAGGCCAGCGGCTCGGATCTTGGTGCCGCTGACGCCGGTGACGCCGATGGGCAGGATCTGGTGGATGAGAGCGAACGTGGCGCCGACCGGGATGGCGACGGGGCGATCGACTGCGGCGATGCCGGCGTCGTCCCCGTTGAAGACGCGGTACGGATCGAAGGTCGCCTGAGCGACCGTGAGGTCGGTCTGGAGGACCTCGAAGTTGGTGGTCTGGGCGGCGACCGTCGAGTCTACGCGGTTTTCACGGAACTGGACATTGGAGGTGGGGGAGGTGGGCATTGCATCGCTCCGAAGATGAGACGGGAGGCGAGCCACTCAGCCGCATGGTTTCGTGCGTTCGCCGTGCTGCATGGTAGCATCATCAGCTCGACCCGGTGTTCGGCGAGGGTCGAGAGGAGGATGTCGCGGATCACGGCCGGGTTGCAGTCCCGGGTGCGGGTCAGGGAGAGGGGGTCCCCTTCGAGGAAGAGGACGCGGTGCGTGAACTCCTGCATGCGGATGAGTTCGTCGCGGAACCGGCGGAGACCGTCCCGGGTGGTCAGGTTGGCGGCCAGCTCGTCGAGGTGCTGCTTCCGTTCGATGACGGTGGCCCGGGGGGCCGACTCCAGCACGTAGTCCCCGGTGGGCAGGAGGACCGTCTTGGTCTGGAGCCGGATGGTCGTGGGGTGGGGGGCGAGAAGCGTGCTGCTCGGGTTCCACACCACCAGATGGGAGGGGAACTGCATCGGCTTCTTCTCACGCTGATCCACCAGGATGGTGTATGTCGTGGCCACAAACCCGCGCCCAGGAGTTGCACCTGGACCTCCTTCTTCGATGAACGCCCGCGAGGCAGGCGGACATCGGTGAAGGCGTGCTACTGTTGTCACTAGCGCGAGGGGGTGCCCCCGCCGCGTTGCAATCACGGGAGGGGCGTTCGTCAACGGAGAGTAAGTCACACACCCGCTCTCTCTACGGGTTCAACCGGCTTGTGGCTCGGGTGGACTTCGGGCATCGACGAAAACTTGGGGCAGGACTCGAACCTGCAACCTCGTCAGATCTGGAGGGGGCGCCAGATACTTCCGTGCTCTTGCCAGTGAGCTACCCAAGTGAGAATTGCGGGAGCTGGATTTGAACCAGCGACATGGCGATTATGAGCCGCCTGTTCTACCGAACTGAACTATCCCGCAGTGAGCTCACGCACGAGGCTAGGGGTTCGCCGAGACTTTCATGTAAGCAAATGTAGTCCCGGCTGGCATCCGCGTGTGTGAGCTGAAGACGGAGCGCGATCGGGTGGACCACGCTCCGTTGTTCCCATCTGCCACCCGGGGGGAGAGTAGCAGGATGGGTCTGGAGGGTCAAGCGCGTTTGGCCTTCTTCTTGGCGAGGGCCTTGGCGTTGCGAGGTTTACGGACGGCGGTCTTGGCCTTCTTGAAGAGGTCGCCCTTCTTCCGCATGTTGACGAGGGTGCGGTAGACGGCGTTGGAGAGGGCGAGGCCCAGCTGGTGGGACTGACCGACCTTGGCGGCGACGCACATCTCGTGGAGGATCTGGTCGAAGTGGGCGGTGTAGGGGAGGCCGTCGAGCGCCCACTCGCGGGTGGCGGCGGGCGACTTCTGGGCCTTCTGGATCGAGGCGAGGGTGCGTTTCACGGCGCGGTCGACGTGAGGCTGCATCTCGTCGCGGAGATTGGCGAGGGCGACGGGGTCCTTGGCGAGGGTGAGGCGGGAGAGGCGGAGGGCGATGTCGAGGTGGGTCTGGCGGGGCATGTCATGCGGCCTTGTGCTCGTAGTCGAGAGGGATCTTGCGACCGTAGTGGGCCTGGAGCATGGCCCAGTAGTCGGTGTCCGTCACGGTGCGGACAGCTTCCCGGTAGTGATCGAGCAGTGTAGGCACGAGATGGGGCGAAGCGCAATCGAAGTAGAGAGCGTCGTAGACGTTCAGGAAGAGCTTGATGGCGCGGTCGAGGTTGTGCTGGATGAGGCGGAGTTGGACGTGGTGCTGGATGCGGGCGAGGGTCATGGCCGCGCTGCTTTGGATGGGGAAGTTGACGATCTCGTTGACGTCGTACTTCTCGCCGCCCGCGAAGTTGCGGTGGTGGCCCGTGACGGGGAGGGTGACGCGGCCGGTGGAGCGGGCTTCGGCGATGCGGGCCTCTTGCCAGGCCCAGAGGACCGGGAGATCGCGCTGGCGGTTGGCGACGATCTTCTCGAAGTAGTGGATGGGCAGGAGCTCGTGGATGTCGGCGAGGACGGAGGCCTGCATCTTGTCGGCGCCGGCCCGGAAGAGGTGGGAGAAGTTGATGCGTTTGCCGACCTGTCCCTCGAACTTGGAGAAGCGGGGGTTGCTCTTACGCCACCGGTCGACCGGCAGGCCCCGCAGGTCCGGGTAGCGGGAGAGAATCTCGGACTCGGACCAGATGAGGGCGGCGGCCCGGCCGTGCATGTCCCAGCCGTTGGTGTAGGCGTTGACGAAGAAGGGCTCGCCCGACAGGAGGGCGGCCACGCGAAGCTCGATCTGGGAGAGGTCGATGGAGACGATCACCCCTCCCATCCACCGGGACCGGCGGCAGTCCTGGATCTCCGGTGGGTCGGTCTGGTGGGCCGCCTTCTTGCAGGTGATGCGGACCTGCACGGTGCCGCCGTCGTCGCCCGCCGAGTCCTTCACTTCGGACGGGACGACGTACCAGGTGGGGTGCGACAGCCAGACAGAGGGGTCAATCCGCACGGGGCAGCTCCGGAAGGCCGAGGTCAGGATCGTCGTCCACGTCATCGTCGAAGTCATCGTCGTCGAAGTCAAACTCGCCCGACTCCTCGCACTCGTCGTCGTCATCGTCGTCGAAGGGCTCGGTCTCCTCGTCGTCGTCGGGGTCGTCGTCTTCGTGGACGGTCTTGGTGGGAAGGTAGAGGGGGCGCTCGGTGGCGTCGGTGTAGGCCTGGATCAGCCATTCGGGGACGATGGGGTAGGGCTGTCCGTGGACGATGGTGACCTGCTGGGCGGGGCCGGGATCGCCGGGGTTGGTGTCGAAAGTGAGCTCGGAGTAGTAGCGGTCGAATCCCTTGTGGCACTTTCCGGTGGAGGTGCGGGGTCGGGCGCGCTCGAAGATCTGGACTCGGTCGGAGGGGTTAAGGTCTTGCATGGCGGAGGCTCCGGATGGGAGGGGTGAGGGGACAGGGACGGGGACCACGGGCAGCCGGGCTGCGGGACCAGCAGGGAGGTGCGGTCCTGCGGCTTCTGGACGCTGTGGAACAGGAGGGGGTAGCAGTACGTGCCGTTGATCTTGCTGGCCGCGGCGTTGCGGTCCCAGCAGCGGAGGGCACGGTGGAGGGGGGAGGTAGCAGGCAGGAGCGAGGAGAGGAAGGAGCGGTTGGCGTCGCTGTGTGAGATCTCGCGGGTCTTGGGGGTGAGCACGACGCGGGGGTGGGCAAGGACGGTGGTGGCGCCGGGAGGGAGGCCGGGGAACGGGAAGGGCCGGGGATGAGAGGGGTCGAACCAGTAGGCGTCCACTTCGTCGACGAGGCGGGTGAAGAAGGAGGACTTGGACTTCTTGGAGCCGACGGTGTCGTCGGTGTTGGAGATGAGGAGGGAGTGACGAGTGCGGGCGACGTGGTGCGTGCGGCGTTGGCGGAGCGCGAGCTTGGCGTGGAGGGCGGCGAGGGTGGGCCGGTGGATGGGAACGCCGTTGAGGGACATCTCGATGGTGAGGTGGATGGTGTCGGAGAAGGAGGCGAGGGTGAAAGGCGAGAGTTTGAGAGAGCGGCCGGGCTCGGGGAGAAGGTCGATGCGGCGGGCCAGTTCGGCGATGGCGAGGACGCTGTTGTGGGTGTCGCAGCCGTTGTAGTCGGCCATCTCGGCGAAGCAGGAGAAGCGGTCGCGGGCGGTCTTGTCGTAGATGTGGGTGCCGATGACGGGGCCGATGGCTTTGAGGGAGCGCTCGGAGCGGTCCGGGTTGTCGAGGAAGTTGACGTAGGAGAGGTCGATGAGGAGGGGGCGGCGGACCCGAATAAGCTCGCGAATGAGGGGGAACAGGAAGCAGAGCACGGACAGGTCGTACGCCAGGTTCATGCCGAGGATGGTCGTGGCGTGACTGAGCCAGCGAAGGAGGCGGGCGGGAGACTTGCGGAAGTCGGGGCTGAGCCAGGATGGGAGGGGTCGCTGCGAGAGGGGGACGGGATCGACGAAGGGGAGGACGTAGGTCTCGGCGGGGCGGATGCGGGAGAGAAGGCGGGCGGACCAGGGACCGAGCTCGGGGACGATGACGCGCGTGATGGCGGTGGTGAGGAGGATGGAGGAGGGCTTGTCCACCCACGACATCCGGGGCGGCGAGAACACGGTCTGGGCCGGGAACGCCGTGTGGATGCCGTAGGTCTCGGTGTCAAGGGAGATGACCATGGCTCACGAGGGGTTCAAAGAGGGCGGGGTTCGGAGGCGAGGAGGACGAGGGTGGAGCCGTCGGGGGCGAGGGATTCGGTGACGGCGAGGATGGGGAGTTCGACATTGGTGCCCTCGATGCGGATGAGGAGACGGGGCGCGTAGGCCGCGTCCGTGGGGTGCTGGGTGCCGGCGGGGCGGACCCACCGGGCCTGCGGGAGGGAGGACAGGGCGGCGAAGAGCTGGGGGATGGTGAAGCCCGGACGGGGATTGGCGGGGGACCGGGCGAGGACGGTGGGAGGGGTGGGCGTCATGGGTTGATCCTAGCGGCCGATGAGAACGGATTCTTCGGCCCGGGTGATGGCGGTGTAGAGCCAGTTGCGGGCGTGCTGGCGGAACACGTGGGACTCGTCGATGATGGTGACGGTGCGCCACTCGGAGCCTTGGGCTTTGTGGACGGTGATGGCGTAGCCGAAGTCGAAGTGGGAGGCGAGCTTGGACTCGTCGAAGGAGGGTTCGGAGCCGGGGTGTGTGAAGTAGCAGGCGTGGGCGGAGACGTCGATGTCGGGGAGGATGGGGTCGAACTCGGGGCGGAGCCGCATGTTGATGAAGGCGGGCGAGTCGGAGGGGTAGACGGTGAGGACGACGTACTGGACGCCGTTGAGGAGGCCGAGCTCGTGGTCGTTGCGGAGGCAGATGAGGCGGTCACCGACGATGGGCGTGGGCGGGAGATGAAGGGAGGGGTGCGTGAGACGGCGGATGGTGGCGTTGAGGGAGTGGCGGGTGTTGTTGCGGCCGCAGAGGACCTGGGTGCTGCGGAGGTAGTCGACGTCTTCGAGGAGGAGGCGGGGCACGACGCGGCTGGAGCCGTACTCGCCGAGGGGGATGGGGCGCGACTCGGAGGCCCAGTCGGCGAGCTGGAGGATGGGCGAGTCGAGGGCCTGACGGTGGACTTCGGTGAGGGTGATGGCGGGGCGGACTTCGGTCATGAAGAAGGACTCGGCGGCCTTGACGGGCGGGAGCTGGGCCGGGTCGCCGAGGACGAGGATGGGACGGTTGAAGGAGAGGAGATCCTCGGCGATGCGGGTGGGGACCATGGAGGACTCGTCGATGACGATGAGGTCGTGGGCGACGATGTCGGAGTCGCGGTTGAGGGAGAAGCGGATGGTGGTGCGGCGGGTCTTGGGGTCCTCGACGGCGAAGCAGCGGTAGATCTTGGAGTGGATGGTGGCGGCGGGGTTGCCCTTGGCGCGCTGGCGGGAGGCGGCCTTGCCGGTGATGGTGAGGAAGCAGGGGTTCTGGGCCTTGCGGACGAGGACCTGGGTGCAGGTGGTCTTGCCGGTGCCAGCCTTGCCGTCGATGCGGAAGACGCCCTTGGGGTTGGCGAGCCAGGCCTCGGCCAGCTGGATGGCACGGAGCTGCTGGGGGGAGTACGTGATGGCGGGTGCGGTCGGCATGGGGAACTCCGAAGGTGAAAGCGCCCGCCTGCCGGTAAGGGCGAAGCGGGCGTGTGGGAAAGGGAGCGGGAGGGGTTACGACAGCGTGTCGACGATGGCATCGACGTTGTCGGTGGCCATCTTCTTCAGCTGAGTGGTGAGGGCGGCGTCGCCGGTCTTGGTGAGCATGGCTTCGGCGATGCCCGCTTCGGCGAGTTCCTGGATGGCGGCCGGGTTGGCGAGCACCTTGCGGATGCGGGTGATCTCCTCGTTGAGCTTGGTGATCTCGGCCGTAGCCTGATCGAGTTCGGCGCGGAGGGCCATGACGTCGGGCGGGATCGACTCGACGACCCGGCGGCGGATCGTGATGGAGACGCCCTCGGCGTCTTCGTTGCGGGTGGCCTTGTAGACGTAGGTGACCGTGGTGGTAGCGGTGCCCAGGGTCCAGTCGATCAGGGGCGATTCGGGCTGGGTGATCTCGGGCGAGGCCGCGATGAAGGAGGAGGCGAGGCCGGTGAAGGGACCGAAGTCGGTGGCGAGGGTGCCCGCCGCACGACGGGTCCAGCCCTGGAAGGAGGCCTTGATGGAGCTGCTGAGCTGGGTGTGCGTGGCCGTGGCTTCCTTCAGCTTGTCCTGGAGGGAGCGTTGGCGGTCACGCATGGCGCTCTTGGCCTGCACGACGGTGATGGCGACGAGCGACTTCTCGGAGACCTGCACGTCGAGTGCACGGCGTACGTTGAGGCCGGCGCCATCGTTGTTGTAGGTGGCGATCGCGTTGCCGGTGACGGGCGCGTCGATGTTGAGGTTGGTGGTGTTGACGGGCGGGGGGGTGGGGATACTCATAAAAGGCAAAGCTCCTCTTGGGTGAGGTGGGTCGCACACTCGGCCTGATCCGGGTACGTCCGGAGACCCAGTGTGCGTTGGAACCGAATCAGGTTGCGGGCGAGGGCCCGGTTACGTTTGGTGAAGTCCAGGGGTCTGGAGACGCGGTCGCAGGATTCGATAGGGCGCAACAGGTGCGGCAGGTAGTTGTGATAGTAGGAGAGCGCGTTCCGCATTTCCCGAAGGCGGTAGCGGAAAATGAAGTGGAGGAAGGGATTGGGGAACCGGGCGGACGCCACGAGGGGGCGATAGGTGGGACACGCGATGAAGACGAGGTCGGGGGAGTGGAGGAACTCCAGGATGTCGGCCATGTGATCGTTGATGCGGGAGAAGAAGTTGAGTTCTTCGATGTAGTCGGGTTCTGATTGGACGCAGCGGAGGTGACGGCTCTCGTTGAACTCGCCGTGCCAGTCCCGGCTTGTGTCGAAGGAGCCGGTGGGCAGGTCAACGACGACGCAGTGGTTGCAGGAGAGGGGTTCGTCGAGGTGCTGAAATTTGTGGGCGCGGAAGAGGTGGGGGCGATGCTGTTTCTGGTAGGGGAGTTGGGCGAGGATGGGGTTGCAGATGGAGTGGAGGGCTTGGAAGAAGCGGCGGTGGTAGGGGATGGGGATGCAGCCGCGGTTGATGAACCAGGTGCGGCGAGCCTTGTTCTCCCACTTGTTGACGGCCGGGAGGTGGAGGAGCGAGGCGTGGATCTGGTCGGGCGTGGGCTTGGCCACGGCGGGCTCGGGCGTGGACTCGACGGCGACCGCCATGACGGGGGTCTTGCGCTTGGCCTTGGTCCTGAGGGGCCGGGCGGCGACGATGCCCTGGGCTTTGTTCTTGGTGTAGAAGAGGTCGGGGAACCGGTAGGCGAAGGTGGGCGCGATGTAGGGGCGCTCGGTGGAAAGGGGGCCGGTGTCGAGGAGGTACTGGCGGAGCTGGAAGGCCTGCTCGCGGGTGAGAGAGTCGGGGTCGACGAGGACCGGATCGTGGACGACGAGAGTGTGGCCGTTGCGGACGGTGACGCAGCGGGTGCCGGGGGCAGGGGTCGGGTTGGTGGCACGGATGGTGCTGATGGCCTCGTCGAGGGAGCTGTAGCCGATGGCGTCGGTGTGCTTCTCGAAGGAGAGCGGGTCGCCCGAGAGCTGGTAGACGGTCTGGCTGTCCTCGTAGGTGGGCACGGCGTGCCAGATGGCTTCGTGCGGGTTGACCGGCAAGGTCATGGGGCCGTGCGGCGTGTGGAACTGGGCGTACTCAACCTTGCGCTTGGGGATGGACGGGAGGGACAGGGTCATGGTAACTCCGGAAGTCGGGGCGCGAGGGAAGCGGCATGGTGCCGTGAACGTGGGCGGCGAGCAGGTGCATGTGGCCGCCGATGGCGTGACACGCGTTGAGGTCGCGGAGCATGAAGGCGGGGTGGTAGGTGCCGAAGATCGTAAGGACACCCCTCCCATCCTCCAGCCCGGGAGTCGGTTCTTGCATCCCGGAGCGGGGGGACGTCTCCGTACTTGGGCTACCGGTCGCGGGCGGAGGGATGGGAGGGGTTTTGCGGGGCTTGCGCTTGGGGACGGGGATGGGAGGGGGGAACGGGAGCTGGAGGCCCTGGCGCTTGAGGAGGGCCTTGAGGGTGGGCTTCTTCTGGGAGGGGTCCAGCAGTTTGAGGGTGTGCGTGACGGCAGGCCCGCCGAGGAGGAGCAGGGTGAGGGAGCAGTGGGAGGCGAGCAGGTGCTTGATGTCGTTGAGGAGGTAGGGCGAGCAGGCCCGGTAGACGGGGTTGGGGACGTTGTCGCCGTTGCCGTGGAAGCAGCGGGCGGTGTTGGTCACGTAGATGGTGACGGAGGGGTGGAGCTTGGCGGCGTCGAGGTAGACGGACTGGAGGGCCTGGCCGGACTTGCCGACGAAAGGCGTGCCGCAAGCGTTCTCCCAATAGCCCGGATTCTGTCCGACCACGAGGAGCGCGGGGCTGGATGGGAGGGGTGCGAGGGAGTCAGGCAGTCGGTGGAGTCCGATGCCGACGTGGCGGGCAGTCTTGTGGAGAGGGCAGAGGGTGCAGCCGGGGCGATGGGAGGGGAACTGGGGAAGGGGGATGGGGTCGGCGAAGGTGCGGTGCTGCATAGCCACGCCTCATGGAAGGGGACGGGGACACGGGAGAACTCGAAGTGACGGACGTCGAGCGGGATGGTGCGGGGTGTAGTCGCCATGCCCGCGACCTCGATGAGGAGGAAGGGGTACGAGACGGCCTTGACCTCGAAGGGCATGCCCGGGAGGAGGAGGAAGGTGGGCGGGTCAATCGACCGGTTCGGGTTGGTCTTCAGGATGGTCAGCAGGTCGCCGACGTGGACGTCTTCTGCGTGGCGAATGGGGTGGCTCATGGGTGAAGGAGGGTAGGACCTCGGGCGACAGCGAGGTCGGCGGGATTTCGCCCAGTGCGTCGTAGAGAAGGAAGAGGAGGGAGCGCAGGGAGCGGATGTCGGCGGAGATGGATGGGGAGGGGTGGTGTGGAAGAAGGGACTGGAGGTGGATGGAGAGGGATTCGGTGAGGAGACGGACGTCAGCGGGCGGGAGGGAGAAGGCGAGCTTGTTCGACGAGGAAGGAGACGATGAAGCAGATGGCGAAGATGAAGAGGAGGACCCAGGCGGTGGCGAGGAAGAGGATGTGCCAGAGGCGGCGGAGGAGTTCGTTGAACTCTTGCGGGGTGGACGGGTCATGCTCAGGCTCCGGGTGTGGCGGGCGCGGAAAGGCGAGCGGAGAGGGGAGTTCCGATGATGGTCCGGACGGCGGCGTCTTGGGCGATTCGGGCATTGCGGGCTGCCTCCAGGATGAGGGGTGCGGCGTGGAGCACGCCATAGGCGACTCCGACGTGGACGGGGCGGTTGTCGCGGATGAGGGGCGCCCGCTTGGAGTGCTCGTTGGGGAACTCGAAGTGGAGGATGTGGAGGCCGGAGCGGTAGCGGACGGAGATAAGGGCGTTGGTGAAGAGGTTGTGGATGCGGAGGTCGAAGGGGGCCGAAGTGTCGGACTTGTTGAGGAGGGATTCGAGCTCGGTGAGCTGGGCGATGATCTCGGGCGAGTCGGGCAGCATGGTTGACTCCTTGAAACAAAGAAAGAACTGTTCGTGCCGGACGGACGTCGACAGACGGCCGGCACGAACAGACAGAGGCGGCCGATCAGGGCGGTGTCCCGGACGAGGAGGGCGGAGGCGAGGACGATGAGGGCGGAAAGAAGGAGGGCAGTGGTGGCCATGAGAGGTCCGCGGTGTTGGGGACGAACCACTCGCCCCGGGATGTGGTCTGGATCGGGTTCTCGTCGATGAGGTCCTCGACGTTGGCGTACCAGAGACCGGGACCGGGGACGATGTGGGGGCAGTGGATGGCGCCGTAGAGGCGGGAGGCCAGCGTCGTGCAGTCGTCGGCCCACTGATCCCGTTCCTCCTCCGTTGTCGCGAGGTCGGATTCGAGGGAGCGGATGCGCTCGTGGAGGGTGTTGTAGAGGGACTCGACCTCGGAGACGTAGTCGTTGAAGTCGTCCTCGGAGATGTAGACCTCTTGGAAGCGAGCGCGCCAGCTGGAGTTGTTCTCCTTGGTGTATTGGGTTTCGGAGGGGCGGGTGTTGCAATCGTTGCAGACACCGGCTTCCTCGAAGGCGACCTTGTCCAGGTTGGAGGAGGGCAGGGATGGGATGGGTTCGTGAGGCATAAATCCCCACTGCCCGGGGGAGGCGAGTGGGGTGAGACCCCGGCAACACACCGGGGCTCGGTGGAGGAAGAAGAGGTTACTTGTTGGGCATGGGAAGATCTCCTGGGGGAAATGCAGCGGGCCGGAGTCGAACCGGCTGTGGCCATCGGCAACGTGCGAGAATCGAACTCGCCAAAGGCCTGCTTTTGACACCCGGCCTTACCCATTCGTTGCCTAGCGTGTCACCGTCCACGCCGCCGCTGCGGTGAGGCTTAGGGGGTGTGGGTGCCTTCGACGCCTCGGCCTTGGCGAGTGATGGTGCGGGAGCGGAGAGCCGCTTGGGCGCTGCGGATATGAGTGAGGGCCTGGTCTTTCTCGGGTCAGGCGAAGGGTCCTTGTTGGAAATTCCTGAGGCGGTCTTCGAGGATGG
>JBKDBI010000236.1:0-5065 GCA_046314695.1 Bacteroidota bacterium
GCCGCTGCAAAGCAAGGCTTGAAGGTACAATCAGAAGATGGACAGGGTTTGGAGATGATGCCTGTTGAGATAAAGGGACTGAATTTACAATTACCACATAGCCATCCGTGGTTCATCCACGCGCAGGGCGGGCGTTTGCGACTGATTTCCATGCTGCCTGAATTGTTGAAAGACCTGCCTTATAACCACCATCATCCGGTTCCACGGAAAACCACGCCGCTGACACCTGAAGAGCTTCCGGCCGGAATGAACATCCGCATCCGCAGCCTAGACAACCGTCCGCGCCCCTGGTTCGAGGATGACCGCTTTATGGGCAGATTGCGCTACACGGAAATCATGATAGTCAATGCCAGGCGCAACCTGGAAGGCATCCACCATTACGTGAGTTCACGATACCTCCGGAATTATCTGGGGGAATTCTGCTACCTCACCAATCGCCGCTACAGCGGAAATCAGAAAGTTGAACACATGTTCGGTTTGTTTGTCAGCAAGGCATGGAACCTGCCGTACATAGTGGACGCTTCCGACTAATCTGGAATTGCCGTTTCGCCGAAGGGCAGTTTACCAGCCATCTATTCTTATACTTCCTTCAAGCCCTTCCCATCCCAACCTCTGTTTAGCTCCCTCTCAATCCTCATACCCTGAGCCCTGTTCTACCAAAACATCCAAACCCCTCATCGGAAACACCATTCCTTCAAGGCCGCGTAAAACATCAAACGCTAACTGCACTTCCTTCTCTCAATATAAAAGTCCATTATAACTGGTCAATAAAACACCTGATACTATTGGGCAATCGGTAGAATTTTTTAATGCGCAGTACGGGTTTGCAATACCCGATCCGGCTACTTTGCCTTGCTTACCTTTGTTCCATGCAGTGGAAACTGAACCGCTTGTTATGGATCCCCGGCCTCATCCTCCTCGTGTTCGGCTTGTGGTTCTTCCGCAGTATTGTCATGTATTTTCTGATTTCGGTAGTGCTGTCCGTTTTGGGCGCGCCGCTCTGTGACCGGCTTGAAAATTTCAGGCCTGGCAGAAAGGCACCGCGTTGGCTGGCGGCATTGTTGGTCTTGCTGGTTTTCCTTGCCGGCTTGAGCGGCACCTTCTTTCTGGTGATTCCTGTAATCGCTGAACAGGTGTCCGAAATTAGCCGCATGGATCCCTTGCTGATTGAAAAGTCGTTTGCCAAACCGCTGTTGGAACTGCGCGATCTGGCCACCCAGCTCGGACTCGACCCGACTGCACTCAATCCTGAAAACCTGCGTGCCAGGTTGGTTGAAGTTTTTAGCCTCAAACGCCTCTCCGCTACCCTGCAAGGCGTCTTTGGTTTTGTGGGAACCATCGTGGGTGCCATCTTCTCGATCTCCTTCATCACCTTTTTCCTGCTCCGCGAGAAATTCCTGTTCTACCGCCTTGTTCATTTGTTGACGCCCGGCAAGCACGAACCTGCCATGCAGCGCATCATGCGGTCGGTCAACCAGATGTTGTCGCGCTACTTCCTCGCCATACTCTTGCAGATTCTCATCTTCACTGCATATATCTGGGTAGGCTTGTTGTTCGCCGGTGAACGCTACGCTTTTACCATTGCCCTTTTTGCCGGCATCGTCAACCTGATTCCCTACGTCGGTCCGTGGATTGGCCTGGGTTTCGGACTGGTACTCGGTGTAACCACCCATATCGGGCAGGATTTCTACCAGGCCATTTTGCCGGATATGTTCGTGATTTCCATAGTGTTTGTGGTCGCTGTGATGCTCGATAATTTCATCACCTATCCGCTCATTTTCTCCAATACACTTAAAGCGCACCCCCTCGAATTGTTTATGGTGGTGCTAATGGGCGGAACACTGGGCGGTATCACCGGCATGGTATTGGCTGCGCCCGTATACACCGTTCTGCGCATTGTGGCCGGCGAATTCCTGCAGCGTTTCGATTTGATACGCGCTGCCACCCGCGAACTCAAGGAATAGGTGCCTGGTCGCTTCTCAGCGGTTGAAGCGTGTCATGGTATCGCCGAGCCCGGCAAACACGAATGATTCGATGGCGTCGGCTGCTTTCTCGAGGCAGTCCTCGAGTTCTTTTTGTTGGGTTTCATCCCAGCGACCAAGCACGTAATCCACTTGTCTTCCCTTTTGATAGTCGCTGCCGATGCCAACGCGCAACCTGGCGAAACCTTCTGTGCCAATGGTTTCAATGATATGCCGCAAGCCGTTTTGTCCGCCGTGGCTGCCGCTGCCCCGGAGCCGCAAGCGGAACGGAGGCAGTGCCAGATCGTCACATACCACGAGCAATTGACCAGCCGATGGTTTGGCTTGTTGCATCCAATACGCCACGGCTTTGCCGCTGAGGTTCATGAAAGTGGATGGCTTGAGGAGCAAGATATCGCGGCCGCGGAAGCGCAGTTTAGCCGTCCAACCGTGCCGGTCGCTTTGCCATGCAACTTCGTGCCTTGCTGCCAGTCGGTCTAGTACATCGAAACCTGCGTTGTGTCGGGTATGGGCGTATTCCGGTCCGGGATTGCCCAGGCCACAAATCAGGAATGCCATCAGTGGTTTTCGGAATATAAATGGAAGTTCTGCGGGAATACGATCCGGTATTTTCCGTCATCGTCTACCCAGAACCCGGGCGGAACCTTGTGTTTGTTAAAGAATTTATATGCTTCTTCGATGTTTTTCCAAAAGGGAATCAGTCCGGGCTTGGAGCCGTATTGCGTGTTGAGGTAACTCCAGTTTTTTGGGGTGAAGCGGCAAGGATAAATATCCACCGGTATTTTGGCCTTGGTGCCTTGATAAGCCTGTGCGCTGAGCGATATCCAGTAGATTTCTTCCATCACCGAATCTGTCATTGGAAGGCAACCGATGGAAACGCAGGAACCATGGATATAGATTTCGTTACCCGGATTCTGTTTGTCGGCATGAACCAGGTCGGCCTCATTCGGATACGACACCTTCATGCTGAGGTGGTAATTACTGTTCGGGTTGAAACGTTCGATATAATATAGTCCTTCGGGAACCTGGCGGTCGCCGAATTTGCGCTTGGGGCCGAGGTCGCCGCTGCCCTGGCATACATAATAGGTTTTGAGCAGTTTATACGGACCGATACTGCTGTCGCTGGCCCAGAGTTCCATTTGATCTTCGAGTTTAAAGGCTCTCCAATAGATGTACTTGGGCTTGGCTGAGAGGCCGGAGTCGAGGAACAGGCGGCTGACGCGGAACTGCGTCCGGGCCTGCGCTGCGCGTACGCGTTCATGCGACATTTGATTCAAAACGCCATTTTGCGCTTCCAGGATGAAGGGAAGGAAGAACAAGAAGCTAAGCAGGTTGCGCATATAGTGGATAACGGAAAAATCAGTTGAGTGTTTTATACGATCGCCATGCAGGGTAAAGCGAACTAATGAAACCCAGCACAAAAGTCACGCCGAAAACCAATGCAATGTCTGCGCTGTGCAGTTCGACCGGGTAATAGGGGACTATGGCGCTTTGCATGGTGATGAAGCCATATTGCTGTTGCAAAATTACAGCCACCACCGATAGTAAAATACCCAGACCGGCTCCGCTGAGGGCGATGAGAAGGCCTTCAAGCAGGAAGATGCTGCCGATGCTGCGGTTGCGCGCGCCCATCACGTGGAGAATCCGGATGTCTTCTTTTTTCTCAATCACCAACATGGAAAGAGCGCCCGTCAGGTTGAATGAAATAATGCCCAGTACAAAACAGAGGATGGCGAAAGTGGCCCATTTCTCGGTCCTGAACATTTTGAAAAGCGCTTCGTTTTGCCGGCGGCGGTCGCGTATCTCGAAGTCTTTTCCGAGAGCAACTTGCACTGCATTGGTCACATTTTGTGCCTGTGCACCGCTGCGGAACATGATTTCCAGCTGGCTGTATTCCTGGTCGCGGCTGAAGAGCTCAGATGCAAAATCGAGCGATACATAGGCATACCGGTTCCCGATTTCGTCGTCGAGCCTGAAAACACCGGATGGCACAAGGCGCAGGTTCACAATTTCCGGATTGACAATGCTCGTGCTTTGCCGGTCGGGCACGATGGCGTTAATGCCTTGCATCTGATCGGCCGGGTTGAGATTGAGGCGGTAATCGAGGCCTTCACCCAGCACCACCCGCGGCACCTCAAGCGGGTCACCCAGGTCGGGCGTGCCAACTATCAGGCGTTGGTGCAGGCGGCGCGACCGCAGGTATCCGCTGTCTACGCCTTTCAGGGTGCAGATAACCTGCTGATTTCCGGCCTGCAAGACCGCGTTATCTTCGAGCACGGGCGCAACCATAGCCACTCCCGGGATACCGCGCAGGCGCGCCAACCGGGTCGAGTCCAGATGGAATACCTTTCCGCTCCGGCTGTTGACACGCAGGTCGGGGTGAAAGTCGTTGTAAACATCGAAGAGCAGGGTTTCAAAACCATTGAGTGCAGACAGGATGGTGAGCAGCGCAAATGCGCCCACGGCATAGCCCAACAAGGCAATGCCGCTGATGATGTTCACGGCATTGCGGCTCTTTTTGCCCAGCAGGTAGCGGATGGCTATGGTGCCCGGTAAACGCAGCACGCCGGCTTAAGATGGGTCTTCGGGATTCGGGTCCTTACGCAGCTGGTCGAAGATGCGGTCCATTTTCGCTGCATAGTCGAGCGAAGTATCCGCAAAGAAAGTTAGTTCGGGTACCTTGCGCACCTCATTGCGGATGCGACGCGCCAGTTCGTGGCGGATGTCGCGTGCGTGGAGTTCAACCGCTTCCATGACTGCCTCCCGGTCGCCGGCAGTAAACATGCTCAGGTACACTTTTACATACGATAGATCGGGCGTCACCTTCACTTCCGAAATGCTGACCAATTGGCTGCCGAACCATTCCCGGCCTTTTTCCTGAAAGATGGCAGCCAGATCGCGCTGCACCTGTTTGGCGAATTTTTCCTGCCGGATGCTCATGTGTGCAAATTTACGGATGATTGCCGGGTATCGGGGATAAAAGCCGCCGAAACCTTCTGTCTTCCATCGGTTGGCGGGCTACATTTGTCGGACTTGGAATCAACCGTTCTCATTCCCTCAGGGGCGGGTGCTCCCGGCTTCGC
>JBKDBI010000237.1:0-5595 GCA_046314695.1 Bacteroidota bacterium
AAGGAAATCAGTGAACACTTACACATCAGTTTAAGCACGGTAAGGCGCAGAATCAAAGAGCTCAGAAGCAACGGAAGAGTAGAACGAATTGGAAGTGATAAAACCGGATATTGGAGAGTCATCGAATAAAGCAACCCTTAAGCGGCCTTGGAAGACAGCGCGATGCGGAGAATTCCAGCGGTATATTCCGGAAAGCTGACCCCAGGTACTGGATTCACAGTAGCTGTAAGCCAGGCCCCAGCCATCGCAATTGGAAGGGTAAGCAGGTGAAACGGGCAATGAGTTGCACAAACAAGCCCCTTAAAGCGGTTCAGGCAGCAACACCAGACACCATCCGGTATATACTCACATTGAAAATTGGTTCAACAATGACTACATTAGCAGTGACTAAGAACATGAATAGCCATGAGAAGGGAGATCTTCACGTGCGATTCCCATTCGTCGACTTCGTTCTGGACAAGCGGTGGAAGGCATAGATTAGAATCCACTGCATGACACGGAATTGATCATTGCATAAAGAAGAGCAACTTATAATGATAGTTAAAGAAAATGGAGTTAACCAAAGAACAAAAAGATATTATAAACTCGACTGGAAACATCAAAATAAATGCTGTTGCCGGTTCCGGGAAAACAACCACCGTAATTGAGTATGCCAGGACAAGGCCATCTACAAGCAAAATTCTTTATCTGGCTTTCAACAAATCTGTGAAGCTTGAAGCAGCCAAAAAATTTGCCGACAAGGGACTCAATAATGTGAAAGTTGAAACAGCACATTCATTGGCTTATCGGCACATTGTGTTTGGCAATCGTTATAAAGTAAGACTGCAAGGTTATAAAGCAAGTGAAATTGCTGAACTTCTGAATCTGGAAGGAAACGGAGAAAAACATACGGAATATGTTATTGCCAATCACATTAACAAGGTTATAGCCTACTTCTGTAATAGCGATAAGCAGAAAGTTCAGGACTTAAACTATCTGGATACAATAACTGACCCGAAAGCAATAGCTTTTGTTGCTTCTTTTTATGACTACATCGTTTCACAAGCACGCCGGTTATTGAGTAAAATGGATAAAGGAGAAATCGAAATCACCCATGATTTCTACCTCAAAAAATTCCAACTTTTGAACCCAAAACTGGAATACGACTATATACTTTTTGACGAAGGACAAGACGCTTCGCCAGCAATGCTTGATGTGTTCTTGAAGCAAAGAGCAACCAAGGTAATAGTTGGTGACACACACCAACAAATTTACGGTTGGCGATTTGCTGTTAACTCGCTGGAAAAAGCAGACTTTAAAACGTATCATCTTTCGACAAGTTTTCGGTTCAGTCAAGATATTGCAAATCTTGCAATGGAAGTATTAAAACTCAAAAATCACCTTTATGTGCCCGAGACCATACCAATCACAGGAAAAGGCAGCTGTAAAGAAATTAGAACCAAAGCTGTTCTTGCAAGAACGAATCTCGGACTTTTACTTAAGGCTATTGAATATGTAACCGAAAAGAAAACCGTGAAACAGATTTATTTCGAAGGCAACATTAACTCATATACATACGCTGATGAAGGAGCTTCCTTGTATGATGTTCTAAATCTGTATAACAAGAAGCGTCATTTGATTAAGGACAAATTGGTTAGAGCAATGAAGGACCTTGATGAGTTGGAAGATTATATTGATAAAACAGAAGATGTTCAGCTTGCAATGATGGTTGAAATAGTTAAAGAGTACGGAAATAAAATTCCCGGTATTATAAAGTCCATTAAGGAAAAACATGTAGAAAATGACGACAAGGAACGGGCAGAGATGATTTTCTCAACAGTTCATCGGTGTAAAGGAATGGAGTATGATGCCATTCAACTTGTTAACGACTTTATTACTGAAGAAAAATTGTCTGGCTTGGCCGAAGACAATAAAGCCAGGGAAATCAACGCTACAAAACTGAATGAAGAAATAAATTTGCTCTATGTTGCGGTCACTCGTACAAGAAACAGTATTTACATTCCCGAAACATTAATGCCTGCTGAGTTTCCTAAATCGTCACAAATACATGTTCTGAAAGTTTTGAGAGAAGAAGAAAAAAGACATGAACAAGGAGCATACAAGACCGAAAACAATGCGGAAAAAGCTTATTCGGTTGAAGAAGTGAGAACGAAATACAGCGACGCATACAAACCTTGGACGCCTGAACTGGATGGGGAACTAACAGTAATGTATTGTGAGGGAGTAAATGTAAAAGATATGGTTAAGCATTTTGGACGGACCAGGGGTGCAATACTATCAAGGATTAAGAAATTGGAGCTTGGTGAACTTTATGGGTAAACAAAAAACAGGAGGCGCAGGCTATTTTCTTTATCTCGTAAGTACCAGGTGTGAAAATTGAAGAAAATATAAACCTCATGATGTATTTTAAATGAAATGAGAACCAGAAGAAAGGCAAGTGATGACAGCAAGTAACAACCTCATTGGATTAAACGACCGGCAGCGGGAAGCGGTAATTAGTGAAGACAAGCGCTTGCTGGTACTCGCGGGCGCAGGTTCGGGTAAGACAAAGACACTGCTGCAGAAAATCAAGTATCTCATTGAGGAAAAAGGGGTAAGCCCGGCCAGTATACTCGCTATCACGTTTACCAAGAATGCAGCCAATGAGATGCTGGATAGGCTCATTGTGTCTGCTGATCACAGTGGGGAGTATGAAAGGCAACTGCACGATAAAAGCAGAACCATAGCAGAAAAAGAACAGGAACGTTTTGCCTGGCAGAGACAGTTTCGCTGGATTGACGGGCTGACGGTGAAAACCTTCCATTCTTTCTGCTTCAGTGTGCTGCGCAACTACGGGGTGAATGAGTTTGACAACAAGTTCAGGATCATCGGCGATGAAAAGCGCAGCGAAGATGACGAGTTGTGGCGTTTTGTGGCTCAGGAAACCATATTTGAGGTAATACACAAGCTGCTCATAGATGCCTGTGAAGACAGTACATACCTACTACAAGTCAAACGCTATTTGCTGGATTATGTAATTGATAAGATACACATACGTCCGGCAGATCCAAAATACGCTCCGAAGGATGGGAAATTCTATACGACCCTCGATGGAACCAAGGTACGTTCGAAGTCGGAGCAGTTCATAGCCGATTGGTTTTACCGGCATAGCATCCGCTACGAATACGAGCCCGTCTTACAAGTCGCGGATTTTCCATTCAAACCAGACTTTTACATTCCGGATGCCAATATGTATCTGGAGCATGTGAGCGACAAAAGCTATCCGGTCCGAAACAAAGAAGAGCAGTTTGCCAAGGGCAATTTGTTGTTGGTCAAGACCTTCGAGGGCATGACGTCCGATTCTGCGTTGTTCAATCATACCCTTGACAGTCTGGTTAGAAACCGTCTCCCGGCCAATTACCACAAGCTCAGGGAACTAAACTTCAAAGAGGAGTTCAATGGGTATCACGAGCATGTAAAAGACCTTGTGTTGCAGATCATGCGGATAACCGATATGATTAAAGTAGAAAACCTGGAACCTGACAAGGTTTTGGAGAATGCGCGCAAGGATCAGCACGAAAGGGTTCGTAGCTTTTATGAGCTTGCCATCCCAATTGTTAAAACCTACATTGACTATTGCACGGATAAGTCTTATCTGGATTTCAACGACCTGATTATCAAGGCAGCTTCCCTTTTTAAGCACCATCCGGATATTGCGAATAAATTCCGATCGAGATACCAGTATATTCTGGTCGATGAGTTTCAGGATGTCAACAATCTGCAGGTCGATTTGCTGAAGTTGTTGCTCACGGAACAGACGCAGCTGTTCTGCGTGGGCGATGACTGGCAGAGCATTTATGGATTCAGAGGATCCAATGTCAGTTATATTGTCGGGTTTGAGCAGCATTTTGAACAGGCGCGCACCATCAAGCTGAATCTCAATTACCGGAGCGCACAGAACATCGTCAGTGCGAGTAATGAGGTAATCAAGCATAATAAATTCAAGATCGACAAAGAGGTGTTCTCTTCGAAGCGCTCCGAGCATAAAATAGTCGTTTATGCCGGAAACAGGGAAGAAGACAATATATTCTATTGTGTAAACAAGGTACGCGAATTGATGGAGGAAGGAGTAAGTGGTGAGGATATTTTATTTCTTTACCGAAGGTCGAAAATGTATGCTCCATATTATGCACAATTTAAAAAGGAAGGCATCAGGGTTCAGGGAAAGACCATTCATGCCTCCAAAGGCCTTGAAGCCAAGGTGGTATTTATTTTAGGACTTACAGAAGGGCAGGGCGGTTTCCCGGATATTTGGCTTGAAGACCGCATCTTTCAGGTTATAAAACGGGCGAACCACGACCTGTTGATGGAGGAGGAGCGGCGTCTGTTTTACGTCGCTATCACCCGGGCCAAAGAGAAATTGTTTTTGATAACAGAGAAGGGTTTTGAGTCAGGCTTTTTGAAGGAAATACCCGAAGCGTTCACTGTGCGCACAAGTTTACCTGTTCCGTTACAGGAAGCGCGCGTTATTATCTGCAGCGGTTGTTACAGTCAGTTGGAACGCATGCATAAGTATTGTCCATATTGTGGGAAAGAGGTTGAGGGAAGTGTATGAAAAGTGGCAAACGAGCATATACCAGGTAACCTAAAAAGTCAAACAACATGGAAGAATTGAGACCAAACGAACAAAGAGCGAGGAACGCCATTACACTTATCAGGATTGTATTGGTGTTAGAAATTATAGCATTCATTTCCGGATACTTCCAATACAACCTGCTTAAAGGTGTTGCCGATGGTGGTGAAGTATCCACAGAAACGGCAAATGCAAATGATACGAGGGAGCAAATCGTTGCTATATTGTACATGGTAGCGATGATTGTTTCAGCAGTAACATTTATTCAATGGTTCAGGAGGGCGTATTACAATTTGCACCTGAAGGTGAGTTATCTGAATTATTCTGAAGGTTGGGCTGCCGGTTCCTGGTTTGTCCCAATTCTCTCTTTGTTCAGACCGTTTCAGATTATGAAGGAATTGTATCAGGAAACTCAGGTTTTATTGGCAAGAAAGGGGCTCGAATACAATCATCAGCTATCAACAAACACATTGGGTATATGGTGGGCGCTCTGGGTAGTAAACAATATATTAAGTCAATTTGCATTTCGTACCAACATGAAGGCAGATACAATAGATGATTATATTACGGGTACCCTCGCGGGTATGGCAGGTAATCTGATAGGCATCCCGCTTGCATTTCTCGCTATAAAAGTGATAAGCGACTATGCTGGTGTCGAGCCTTTGCTTAAGGAAGTTCAGAATGAAGAAACGATGGCAACGATTTAAGTGTTCTGGCGCCAAAAACAGCGAAATCAATCCAACATCATAATTGGGTCCTGTTGATGCACCAAGGTAAAGACGTGCAGCAGGGCGACTGTGGAAATAGCATCATTTCGTTTCCCTTCCTACCTTCACGCTAGCAAACGAATCCGCATGTTCACCCTCATCCCCAAGCTCCCCATGCGCGACAAGGCGCGGACTGCAGCCTATTACCGGCTGCTCGGCTTTGATGTCCTGGCCGATTACGGCGATTACCTGCTCATGCAGCGCGAAGGCAGTGCC
>JBKDBI010000238.1:0-4019 GCA_046314695.1 Bacteroidota bacterium
GCTGCTGCTGCCGCCATCGAGCGGACCAAAGCGGTGCAGGATGCGGAAGTCGAATTCACCCTTGCCGAGAAAAACCGGCGCATGGGTGTTGATGAGGCGGGTGGCAACGCGGGTGCGGAACTCCGGTCCGTCTTCCCAGGCAGATCCCGGATCCTGACCTGAAAGGGCCGAAGTGCTTACCAAACAGCTGATGAGGAGCAATGCTTTGAATCTTTGCATGCCTGCTTCAGTTATTGGGAGCGCCTTTGTTGATCCAGGCCTGCAAGATGGCGATATCGCAATTGCTCAGTTTGGTTCCGGAGGGCGGCATGGGCACATAGGGCGCGTTGTGGCGTATAGTGCCCAGGAGTGAACCGTCTTGCGCCCTGGCCTGGACAGCCGCATGGTCGTCCAGCCGCACCATTCCGTTGGCCTGGTTGATGTTGTGGCAGCCCACGCAGTTTGATTGGAGGATGGCCCGCACTTGTCCGCTGTAACGCACGTTACTCGTGTCGCAGGCGCTTCCCTTCCCGTACAGAAATTCTTCGTTATCGTAATAACAGCCTTCCATCAGCGCTGCGCAGAGCAATGCACAGCACGGCAACAGCATGGTTCTTATTTTCCTGTACATACCCCTCAGTTGTTTGGCATACCATCGCGGATCCAGGTGCGGACCTTTCCCAATTCACAATCCGACCATTTGGGCGTTCCCTGCGGCATGGGCAGGAAACCGGGGCGATGTTCCAGGGCGCCCATCAGCTTGCCGCTTTCCGCTGCCGTTTTCACCGCCTGCCAGGTAGACAGGTCCAGGCGCTGGGATGGATTGTGGCAGGAACCGCAGGCATTGTCTATCATCGGTTTTACATTCCCTGAAAAGGTCACAGTGAGTGTATCGCATGATTTACAACCATTGTTCAGGGCACCTTGTTCAATCCAACGGCGGATGAGATCGATCTGCGCCGCGGTGAGTTTTGCGGGAGGCGGCGGCATAACGTCATCCGGATTGGTTTCGATGATGGCTTCATAAATCTTGGAGCCATCGGGCTTGCCCGGTTTAATACCCGAGCGGATGATAGATGCGTAATCGTCCAATTTGACAAAATCCTTGGCAGAACCTTGCCCATGGCAACCGGCATAGGCGCAATTGCCCTGAAAGATCGGGAGAATCTCATTCTTGAAATACACGACGCCGGGTTCACAAGGAACATTGGTATCGGGCACCTGGGTGGTATCGTGGCGGCAGGAAGCCGTTGCGAGCAGCACCAAACCGATCAAGCCTACCCCCAGTCTGGCTTGAATGGCAGCGATGCGAAACATCTTCATGATATGGGTATAACAAAAATAGTGCCTGCGGCGTTTCCCTGCGATTAATGTTTGTGCGGGCGTTTTTTGATGACACCGCCGATGGTGTCTTTTACGCTGCTCATCACAACGAAGGCATTGGGGTCGATACGGTTCACTTCTGAATTGAGTTTGTTCAGCTCCAGGCGGGTGATGACGGTGAAGATGATTTCGGTATCGTAAGAGGCGCCGTTGCGCAGGTAACCCCGTTTGCCCTGGTAGATGGTAACCCCTTTCTGCATTTCATTCACCACCATTTCCCTGATTTCATCGGGCCGGGCCGAGATGATGGTGACGCCGATGTATTCTTCGATGCCTTCAATCACGAAATCGAGCGTTTTGGACGCGGCGAGGTACGTAATCATGGAATACAGGGCAATTTCCGGTTCCAGGAAGTAGGCCGCTGCCGAGAAGATGAAGATATTGAAGATGACGATGATATCGCCAATGGTGGTACCGAACTTTCTGCTCAGGTAAATGGCCAGTACTTCGGTACCGTCGATTACTGCGCCGCCCCGCACGGCCATTCCGATCCCCGCGCCGAGGAAGAAACCGCCAAAGAATGCGATGAGGAGATTGTCGTGGGTGATCTCAGGGAAATTCACCACGCCGACCACCAGCGAAAGGAAACCGATGGCCACGGCTGTTTTGATGGCGAAGCGTTTGCCGATGAGCTTGAAGCCCAGCAAGACAAAAGGAATATTGATTACGAGCACCAAGAGGTAAAGCGGCGTGCCGGTCAGGATGGAAATGAGCAGGGAGATACCGGTAGCGCCACCGTCGATGAAATGGTTGGCGAGTAGAAAACCTTTGAGCCCCAGCGCCGCCGAAAAAACGCCGATCGTGATGAACAGCATGTCGCGCAGCAAAGTGAAGCCGGAGACACGGATTTCACGCAAGGCTTTAGCGCGTCGGTATGCGCTGATGATTTTCCCTTCGCCGTGTGTGGGGCGCAGGAGTCTAAGCAACCAGGAGTTAATGAATTCGGGAGTGCGTACCATAGAGGGGAAACGTGGCCAAATATACACAGTGGGTATGAGCTGCATGCTTCGCTTATCTCGGGGGAACATTAATTTCGAGGCGATGAGCAATGCTTGGATCCGGACGGCGGAAGCCTACGAAGCGGCCTGTGCACTGGCGGCAGACAATCCGAAAGCCTTCTGGGCTGAAATTGCCTCCTGCTTTACGTGGCAGGAAAATTGGGAACATGTGGTGGAATGGGATTTCCAGCAACACGATGTAAGCTGGTTTCGGGGTGGCAAACTCAATATCACCGAAAACTGCATCGATCGTCACCTGGCAGACAAGGGCGATACCACGGCCATTATCTGGGAAGGGAACGACCCGCGTGAGCAGCCCGAGCATATCAGCTACAAGGAACTCCACAGCCGGGTTGGCCGCTATTCGAATGTGCTGAAAAGACAGGGCGTAGGCAAAGGCGATCGGGTGTGCCTGTACATGCCCATGATCCCTGATCTGGCGATTGCCGTGCTTGCCTGTGCCCGCATCGGAGCGATTCACAGCGTGGTGTTCGCCGGTTTCAGCGCGCGCAGCCTGGCCGATCGCATCAACGATGCCGGGGCTGTGGCAGTGCTCTGCAGCGATGGCATGTACCGCGGAGACAAGGAACTGGCGGTGAAAGCGGTGGTGGATGAAGCCCTGGAAGAATGTCCGGGTGTAAACACCGTGCTGGTGAGCAAGCGCACGCAATGGCCGGTGGAGATGCAGAAAGGCCGCGACCATTGGTATCACGAAGAAGCCCGCCACGTTGGCGACGACTGCCCGGCCGAGCCGATGGAAAGCGAAGACCCGCTGTTCATTCTGTATACCAGCGGCAGCACAGGCAAACCCAAAGGAGTCGTACACAGCTGCGGCGGCTATATGGTCTACACCGGCTACACCTTCCGCAATGTTTTTCAATACGAAAGCGGCGACGTTTTCTTCTGCACGGCCGATATCGGCTGGATAACCGGCCACAGTTATTTGTTGTACGGCGCCTTGCTGAATGGCGCCACGACATTGATGTTCGAAGGCGTTCCAACCTGGCCCGGGCCTGGCAGATTGTGGCAGATAGTCGACAAGTACCGCGTTACACACCTGTACACAGCCCCAACGGCAATCCGTGCCCTGATGACCTTCGGGGAAGACCCGGTACTAAGCCACAACTTGCACAGCCTGAAGGTTTTGGGCACGGTTGGCGAACCGATCAATGAAGAAGCCTGGCAATGGTACCACACGCATATCGGGAAAGGGCGTTGTCCGATTGTCGATACCTGGTGGCAGACAGAAACCGGTGGTATCATGATCAGCGGGATGGCCGGTGTAACCGCGCAGGAACCGGCGCATGCCGGCTTGCCTTTGCCGGGTATCCTGCCCGTTTTGCTGAGTCCGGACGGTCAGGAACTGACGGAACCGGAAGCCGAGGGATTATTGGCCATCCGTTTTCCCTGGCCATCGATGATCCGCACCACCTTTGGCGACCATCAGCGCTGTGTGGATACCTATTTCAAGCCTTTCCCCGGCTATTACTTTACCGGCGATGGCGCCCGGAGGGATGCCAAAGGCATGTACCGCATCATCGGCCGGGTCGACGACGTGATCAATGTGAGCGGCCACCGGCTCGGAACGGCTGAAATCGAGAATGCCATCAACCACCATCCGCAGGTTGCCGAGAGCGCTGTGGTAGGCTATCCACACGA
>JBKDBI010000239.1:0-5055 GCA_046314695.1 Bacteroidota bacterium
AACAATGTGATTGATGCCGATCCTGGTAATCTGATTCCCGGCTGTGAAAGCCTCCATTGCAATCGATTGGCGGTTCCGGTATTCCCAACACCGTTGTACGAGTTTGTGGCCGCCATCCTGCTTTTCGCGCTTATCTGGTGGCTGCGGCGCAAACCCATGGCTGCGGGTGTACTCTTTTCAGTTTACCTGATTGCTGCCGGTGTGGAGCGTTGGCTGATCGAAGGCATCCGTGTCAATTCGCGTTACGACTGGTTCGGGCTCAGCTTTTCACAGGCGCAATTGCTTTCATTGTTGATGGTGCTGGCAGGTATAGCCGGTATTTATTTTCTGCGGAAGAAGCCTGCCAAGCCGGCAGCAGATTCCTGAGCACTGGCATTGCGTTTGTTATCTTTACCGCGATGCGCATCTTTTTTCTTCTGACATTGCTTCTGCCTGCCGGGCTGTTGGCTCAGGGCAAGCCGTATGATTCCAGCCGCAACCGCGGCGACGAATGGGTGGTAGTGAACGGCGATACAGTCCGCGTGATCGAGCTCGACGAGGTATTGCGGCGCGAGCGCTACGACTCCATGGCGCGGGTTGAATACATGCGCCTGGTGCGGAATGTTAAACGCGCCATGCCATACGCCAAAATGGTGGCATACCAGATGCAGATGCTCGAAGACAATCTATCGCGCACCAAAGGCAGGAAGGAGCGGAAGAAATACATCGAAGCTTCTGAAGAAGCATTGAAGAAGCAATTCGAAGCCAGTATACGCGAATTGAGTATCAACCAGGGAAAGATCCTGATGAAACTGATACACAGGGAAACGGGTAAAACTACCTGGGAGGTTTTAAAAGGGTATAAGGGAAATGCCAGTGCCTTCTTCTGGCAATCGTTTGGAACCTTTTGGGGCCATGACCTCAAAAGTGAGTTCGACCCGGTTACCGATTATAAAATCGAGTTCATTATCCGCACCTACAAATTGGAATGAGGGTGTTCCTCTGATTCCGGACCTTGTGCACGGGAATGTTCACCTGCGCCTTTCCCCTTGTACGCGTGATCAAAGTGCTCATAAGGGTCTTCATCCGGTTCTACGATAAATGGAATGATGCGGCGCGTTCCGGGTTCGTCTTCCTGGATTCCCTTGCGCAGGAACCAGGCTGCCAGCACACCGGCCATCAGACCGGCGATATGGCCTTCGAACGACACGCCATCGCGGTAGGGGAAAAGTCCCCACAACGAACTTCCGTAATAAATGAGCACGATGCCGGCGAGCACACGGTAGCCGAGGTTGCGGCGGAGTAAAGCCATGGCAGGGAACCAGGCAATCAGGCCGTAAACGATCCCGCTGGCGCCGATATGCCAGGAGGCACGCCCGATGACCCAAAGGAATGAGCCACCTGCGAACCACATGATCAACAAGGCAGCAAGGGAAAGTTGCGGAGAGAAGAAACTCAGCAGCGCATACAAGCTAAAAATCGATATGAGGTTACCCCACAGGTGTTCGCTTGAGCCATGGAACAAGGGCATGGTCAGGATGCCGCTCAAGCTGCGCACATCGCGCGGATAAACGCCGAAATCGGTATAGGAAAGCTGGAAGTACTGCTGTGCTTCCCAGCATGCGAGCATAAAGAGGCTCAGCACAAAAGGTCTGAGCAAGGCGCGCAATATGACGTTGCGCTCATGCATCCGCGTTCAGGTCTATGAAGCCATTCCACCAGCCTTTGTCGAATTGGCTGCCCAATTGTTCGTAGAAGCGGATGGCAGGTTCGTTCCAGTCGAGCACCTGCCAAACGAGGCGGCGGCATTGTTTCTTTTCTGCGTATTCTTTCAGGCTGAGAAAGAGCGCTTTACCTGTTCCTTGCCGCCGAAATACCGGCTGTACATACAGATCTTCCAGGTACATGCACACACCTTTCCAGGTGCTGTAGCGCAGGTACCAAAGGGCCATTCCAACAACCTGCCCCTGGTGTTCGGCCACAAGGCAGCCAAACCATGGGGTTTCGGGGAAGCCGTCGCGCAGCATTTGCCCGGGAGAGTTGATGACTTCGTGTGGCGCGCGTTCGTATTCGGCCAATTCCTGTATCAATTGAAAAACCGAAGGGGCGTCCTCCGGTTTGGCATTGCGAATGATAATGGGGGAGATAGACTCCATCAGCGAATCACCAGCTTCTGGGTGAAGCTGAATTCTCCGCTGGACATTTTTACAAAGTACAGGCCCTTGGAGAGCTTGAGATCTGCGAGGTCGATGCGAACCGACTGATTCTGAATATCACCGGCTTGAACCATGTGACCGTAAAGCGACTGACCGATCAGGTTGGTGATGCTAAGGCTTACCTGACCGCTTTGTGCCGGCTTCAGATTAAAGTTTACTGTAATTGAGCTGGTGGCAGCTGCCGGATTTGGAGATACTGTGAAGGCGAGCGCGTGGTCTTCCGTTCCCGGATTGAACATGCCGGCATTGCTCTGGGCGCTAACAGACATTGCAAAGAACAATGTCATAGCGATGGCCAAGGCAAATTTCTTCATCATTTGGAGGCGAAACTAAAAAAGAAAAGGCACTCTTGCAAGTGCCTTTCTCTTTTTTTTCTGTTTTTGATACTCTTAGTGAGCAGCAGGAGCAGCGGGAGCAGCAGGAGCTGCAGCACCAGTGCTGTCTTTCTTGGTGGTGTCAACAGCAGCAGGAGTCTGCTGAGCAGCCTGAATAGAATCGGCAATGCGGATTGAGTCTTTGATCTTGGCAGAGTCAACACCACCATTGTTAGCGGGGCCATTGCAAGCAGCAAAAGCGAGGGCAGCAACAGCTGCGAGGGTGAAAGAAACCTTTTTCATTTTGTGTTTTTTCGTTTTGAGTGCCGCAAATTTACTATGCGGTGGCATATTTCAAATAGTTTGGTAGAAAAAAGTAATTTTTTTTACGGAATCGCTTAATTGGCTGATAGTCACAAGCGAAACCGTTCCCAAAACCGAAGCGTCTCCAGGGTGTTTCTTTGTCGGATGCGCCAAAGGCAACAGATTGGGATAATAGGTGGTGGAATAGCCGGATTGGCTGCAGCGGTCAGGCTGCGAAAAGCCGGTTTCGAGGTGCTGGTTATCGAAGCGGCACCTACCGCCGGTGGTAAATTGGGTGAGATGAAGTTGGGCCCATTTCGCTTTGATACCGGCCCTTCGTTGTTTACACGGCCCGACCTGGTTGATGAGCTTTTTGTGCTGGCTGGCGAGAATCCCCGCGATCATTTCGACTACCAAAGGCTCGATCCGGTTTGCCATTACTTTTATGCCGATGGCAAGCGTTTCCATGCACCGGCAGATCCTGCCGCACTCGCTGCCGCTATGGAAAAGGAACTCGGTGAACCTGCGGCCAATATCCTGGCTATGCAGGCCCGCGGCGCCTACCTATACAAGATAACAGCACCGGTTTTTCTCGAGCGGTCACTGCATTCACCCGGTACATACCTGCGACCAAGTGGATTGCGCGGAATCGCCAACCTGCCGTTCATAGGAACGATGCGCAGCATGAACAAGGAGAACAGCGGCCGTTTCGTCACTTCGCATGCCCGGCAGTTCTACAACCGTTTCGCTACCTACAACGGTTCTGATCCGTACAAGGCGCCGGCAACGCTGAATGTCATTCCCCACCTGGAGTCGGCCATGGGAGCCTGGTATCCGGAAGGTGGAATGCGGCGTATTCCGATGGCTGTTTATGAGCTTGCACTGCGACTGGGTGTGCGCTTCCGTTTCAATACAAAGGTAGAACGCATCTTGCTCGATGCCCGGAAACGCAATGTGCGCGGTCTCTTACTGCAGGGAGGGGAAGAAGTTCCGGCCGATATCGTGCTCAGCAATGCCGATGTTTTCCCTACCTATAAAAAAATGCTCCCTGATCTGAAAGCACCGGCCCGCGTAGAACAAGTGGACAGTTCCAGCTCAGCCCTGATCTTCTATTGGGGTATCCGGAAGTCGTTTCCGGAGCTGGGCGTGCACAATATCTTCTTCAGCAGCGACTACGAGAAGGAGTTTCGCGATATCTGGAACGATCAGCAAGCACCCGAAGACCCGACCATCTACATCAATATCACCTCCAAATGCGATCCGGCCGATGCCCCGGAGGGAATGGAAAACTGGTTTGTGATGGTGAATGTGCCTGCCAACCGCGGGCAAGACTGGGATGCCATCCGCAGCAAACTGCGTGAAACAATCATACGTCGTATGAGCAGGGAGCTGGGAACCGATATCGCTGCCTTGATAGCCGAAGAAGACTTCCTTGATCCGGTCAGGATAGAAGCACGCACGGGTTCGTACCGCGGCGCTTTGTACGGAAGCAGTTCCAACCGCATGCTGGCGGCATTTTTCCGGCAGGCCAATTTCAGTTCCCGGGTGAAGGGGCTTTATTTTGCCGGCGGAAGTGTGCATCCCGGCGGCGGAATCCCGCTTTGCCTGCTGGGTGCCCGCATCACCGCATCGCTCATCCAAAAGAAATACTAACCTGCATTGCCTGTGGCTGCTTCTAAGAACCTCATTCCCGCTACCTGGATTGCCATTATCATTTACGCCGTAGGCCTTACCGGCTTCCTGGTGCCGGAGCTGCAACAAATGGTTGTGGGCCTTACGCCGGTAAATATCCTTTTCGCCATCTTCCTCGCCCTCGTCTTCCAGAAGAAATGGGATGCGCCTTTCGTTTTCGCAGGTCTGATGATTGCCCTCTGCGGCTGGTTGCTCGAAGTGGCCGGCGTGCACAGCGGGCTCATCTTTGGTTCGTATAAATATGGCAAGACGCTTGGCTACAGTATCCTGGAAGTGCCCCTTATCCTGGGTGCCAACTGGTTTATGCTCGTGTATTTCACGCGCAATGTGGTATCGGGCTGGTTCAAAGACCCCGCAATCATCAGTGTTGTAGCCGCTGCGATGATGACCGGTTTTGATTTTCTCCTGGAACCGGTGGCCATGCGCTTTGATTTCTGGTCGTGGAAAGGCGATGTCATTCCACTTCAGAATTATGTCGCCTGGTTCATTGCATCGCTGCTCATCCATTACGCCTATCTGAAAACAGTGAAGATTGCACCCAACCCCATGGC
>JBKDBI010000240.1:0-5357 GCA_046314695.1 Bacteroidota bacterium
GACAAGGCGTGGTTCACAACCGTCATGCTGAAGTTGTTGGCGTTCACCTTGTTTCGGTCGTTGAGCGTTTGGTTGCTGTACATATAGCTCAGGGTGCTGCTGCGTTTTTCGCCACCCAGGTTGAGGTACGGGCTTATGAGGACGCTTTCCGTTACCTGGTCGAGCCTTACGGTGTCGCTGATGGAGCGCAGGCCGGGGCGCTGGCTGGTGCCGAAATTGGCGTATTGAAAACTGGCGCCGAAACGGTTGGATGGCCGTAGCGCCAACATAGCGCTTCCAATGCTCCGCTTTGTTTCTGCGAGTTTCCGGCTGGCCAGGTTGTCGTGCTCTTCGCCGATGCTGCCGTTGATCATCACGGTTCCTTTGCGTGAATACCAAGAGGGAGAGAAGGTGATGCGCTGCACGTCGGTCTGGATATAGTACATACCGAAACTGCGGTAGTCGGGCATGATGCGGGTGAATTTCAATTCAGCACCGAGCGTCTTGCGGCGGAATCCGGCAGCCATATCGCCGGCGTAATAGGCGGCGGTGCTGAGCCGTGGCGTCAAAATGAAACGCGTGTATTGCGCAAGTGCTTCTCCGGTTTCCAGCGAATCGGCTCTGGTGTCGCGGGTTACCGCACTGATGGCCCCGTCTGCATCGATGTAAAAATGTTTCAGGAAACCGAGGTGTACCTTCAATCCGAGCGCCGCGTTTTCACCCGGGCTTACGGGCTGAATCTCAGGTTGCTGCAAGAGGCTGGCTGGATTGTCTTTCGCTTTGAAGTACACCAATTCGGCATAGCGTTTGGGTCCGCCATAGCCAAGTTTGAATGCATATCCCCAGCGATCAAAAGCCGCATAAGGAAACTGGGAAACGCGGTTGAAAACCTGCTGATTTGAGTCGCCTTCTTCTATAGCTTTCAGGAAACGGCCATACATAGCCCCAAAACGCCAGCGGCCAGGCTGGTACTCGGCGGCTGCGCCAAGAAACATGTGGTTGTTCAGGGTGTAACGGCTCCAAGCCAGGCTGCGGTAGCCAAGGTGTGCCTGGAATTTTTTATAGGTCGGGCTTAACCCGAATTGGTTGAAAGGCTGCCTGAAAGTGCGGGCCTGTTCACTGAATTGAAAGGAGAAGGGCAGCGAAACGCCTTTGGACTGCAGGGTGATGTTGCCGGCGGTGAACCAGGAAAAGGGAACCCTCCGCGCCTCGATGCCGTTAACCGCATAGAGGTTGGCTCCGGCAGAGAAGGAACCGTTTGCCTTGAACCATTTTTCTTGCTTCCACGCGCCAAGATCCTGTGAAAGGAGTTGATATGGAATAAAAAAACAGAATAGCACAGCATGCAGAAATAGGCGTTGAATAAAAACAACCATAGTGGAAGCAATGAAGGAACGAAAGTATCAGGATGATGCAAGATTCATTATGACCTGCATCAGGTAAAAACCTGTAAAAAAGAAAAGCCGCATCCGGTGAAGAATGCGGCTTTTGCTGCAAGATGAATGTTATCAGGCCTTGGTAACCTCGGCGTTGATATACAGTTTCACTTCGTCGCCGGCTACGAGGCCACCGGCTTCGGTTACTGCATGCCACGCGAGACCGAAGTCTTTGCGGTTCACGCTGCCATTGATATGAAAACCGCTGCGGGTCATGCCCCAGGGATCAACCAAGGTTCCGTTGTATTCAACGGCAAGGGCAACAGGCTTGCTTACGCCGCGCATGGTCAGGTCGCCGTGCACGATGAAATTGTTGTCGTCTTTCTTCTCCACGCTGCTGCTCTGGAAGCTGATTTCGGGGTGGTTGGCAGCATCGAAGAAATCGGCGCTCTTCAGGTGGCCGTCGCGTTGCTCAGAATTGGTGTCGATGCTCTCAACTTCAGCCTTGAACCATACGCGGGCCGTGCTGAAGTCTTCGCCCTGGGTCTGGAAGCCACCTTCAAAACGGCGGAAATAGCCGGTTACGGTGCTGATCACCATGTGGCGAACCTTGAACTGGATTTCGGAGTGGGCAACGTCGATTGCCCAATTGGTTTGTGTCTGTGTTTCCATGTGTTGTATAGTTTTTAATTAGTTGTTGAATGGGGATTACCAATGCATAGGCACCTCTATCATAAGCAGGTGCAATGGGGAATTGGCTTTGATATTGAATGCGTCTGTTTCTGTTACACCCAAGGCATCGCGGCGGGTCAGTAAGCGGTCGCCGATGCTTGCTTCTCCTTCAATCACAAAAGCATACGCACCGTTATCCGGATGATGCAATTGGTAAGCCGTTTCCAGGCCGGCATCGAGTCGGATCGCGCTGAACCAGGCATCTTGTCCGATTATAATGCTGTCTTTTTCTCCATCCGGAGAAACGACCAACTGCCAGTCATTGTCTTGCTGGGTGTTCAGGAATTGACGCTGGGCATAACGGGGTTCGGTGTTTTTATGTCTGGGAAAAATCCAGATTTGGAAAAGATGCAACGGCACCGTCTGGCTTGGGTTGCGCTCGCTGTGGCGGATGCCGGTGCCGGCGCTCATCGCCTGTACTTCACCGCGGCGCAGGATTTCGCGGTTACCCATCGAGTCGCGGTGTTCGAGTTCACCGTCCATCATGAGCGTTACGATTTCCATGTTGTCGTGGGGATGTTCGGCAAAGCCCATTCCGGCCGCCACGTAGTCGTCATTCAGCACGCGAAGTGCGCCAAAATGCACGCGTGTGGGATCATACCAACCGGCGAAACTGAATGAATGCCAGGTGTTCAGCCAGCCGTGGTTGGCATGGCCCCGCAGTCCGGAGGGATGAAATTCTGTTTTCATGGGGCAATGGTTGCGTGTATGTACAACGATTAGGGTTGCCGAAAGGTTCAGTGAGTTGATTGGCTTAACCGCGCATGCGATCGAGCAGGTTGTTCAGGGTTTTGGCTTCGGGTTCGGAAAGGGGCAGGGAAACAGGATCCTGTCGGTCCCAATTGGCATCAATTTCGCTCAGCAGTTCCAGGCCTTTGTCAGTAAGGTGAATACGGATTTCGCGGCGATCGTTGCTGCTGGTTTGGCGCTTAACTAGCCCTTTTGCCTCCAATTTATCGATGATACGCGTTGTATTGGAGTTTCTTTCCAGCATCCGGGAAGTGATATCCTTCACACAAAGCTCCTCTTTTTGTCCCCTGACGATGCGCAGCACGTTGAATTGTTCCGGTGTCAGGCCGAAGGTTTTCAGACTGGCCGAGAGGCGCGATTTCAACCACCAGGCACTGAATATCACATTCACGTGCAGCTTGTGGTATTCATTGCGAAAGCCGCGTGTCCGAATCTCTTCTTCGATTTTCACGCGGCAAAGATACAAAACAGTTGTACATACAACAAAACGGGTGAAAATATACGTCAAGCGATAAAAGCAGCGGGCGTCGCAACGCGGGATTATCTTTGCGGCCATGCCGGAATCCAATTTTATCGACTATGTAAAGATCTGCTGCCGCAGCGGAAAGGGCGGAGCTGGCAGCCGGCATTTTAACCGAACCAAGATGAATCCGCGCGGCGGACCGGATGGCGGCAACGGCGGCCGCGGCGGTGACATAATCCTGCGCGGCAATGCCCAGTTCTGGACTCTCCTCCACCTGAAGTTCCGCAAACACATCATTGCCGGCGATGGCCAGTTTGGGAGCCGCGCCCTTATGACCGGTGCCGATGGCGAGAAGATTTACCTTGATGTACCGCTTGGCACTGTAGCCCGCGACGCCGAAAGCGGGGAGTTCCTTTTTGAAATCACGCACGACGGCGAAGAGAAAGTGCTGTTGCCGGGTGGTCGTGGCGGGTTAGGGAATGCGCATTTTGCCACATCCACCAACCAGGCTCCCGACTATGCTCAGCCGGGAGAACCGGGACTCGAGGAATGGAAAATTCTGGAACTAAAACTGCTGGCCGATGTTGGGCTGGTTGGTTTCCCCAATGCCGGAAAGAGCACCCTGCTGTCGGTGATAACTGCTGCCAAACCGGAGATTGCCGATTATCCTTTCACGACCCTTAAACCCAACCTCGGCGTGGTGGAATACCGCGATTACCGCAGTTTCGTGGTGGCGGATATTCCGGGCATCATCGAAGGCGCACACGAAGGCAAAGGCCTCGGTCACCGCTTTCTGAAGCATATCGAACGCAATGCCTTGTTGCTGTTCCTGATTCCGGCCGACAGCCCGAATCACCGCAAGGAATTGGATATTTTACTCGGCGAGTTGGAGAAATTCAACCATGAGCTACTCTTGAAGAGACGGGTCATTGCCATCAGCAAAGCCGATTTGCTCGATGATGAACTGAAGGAAGCGATAGCAGCAGAATTGAAGGAACCCGGACTGGTGTTCTTTTCCTCTGCCACCAACGAAGGCATACAAGCGTTGAAAGACAAGCTCTGGCAGGAAATCAACCGAGAGGAATGAACCGGTCAATCCTGTTCGCACTGCTATTCTTCTTTGGGCAATCCTCGCAGGCTCAGGTAGTCGATTCGACTTTGAGGCGCATCAATACCTTGCTGATGTTGCAGCAAGGAATGTCGCCATTTGAAACTTACGAAACGGCTGATGGCACAGACAGCCTTGAATGGCTCAACCTTCAGATTCAGCAAGGGTTGATGCAGTGGCTCAACCACCCGTCTTTTCAACCTGATGAACACTTTCCACTGCTTTCCCGATTCCGTCTGAACCGCAGCCCGGACGGACAAGTCGCTGCTGTTGGGTTTTACTTAAACAATGGTGGAACCTGGCAAATGCAGTATACCGGATTCTATTCCCGTGCCGGGGGACGGAATCGTTTTATACCCGACACAAAGGAATATCCGGCGCTATACGACGATAGCCTAAGTGAGCTATTCCAGCCGTTTGCCGGGGGTGTTTGTTTACTTATCGAGCCCGTCCAAGGACTGCCCAGGCATTATGTATACCATGTTCAAAACGTGTATTGTGCAACGTGTATTAGCGAATGGATTGGGTTCTTCCGGCTCGACAGCGCAGGAAATCCGGTTCCCGCCTACTTGTTGGAGGACGGCAGCGATAACCTGCGGGCCGAATACCGCTATGGGAGCGAAGGCCTGCGATTCGATACAAAAAAGCATCGCATCCTGTTGCAACTTTACCGGGACGATCTGAGCGAAGGCTGGTTCAGTTTAGCAAAGACACACAAGCAGCTAAAGGCAAGCTGGTTGCTTCGGGAAGGACGGTTCATGCTGGAAAGCTTCCGGTATTCACGCAAAAGACGCTGATTCCTGCCCCAAATTATCCCTGCTTATCTTTGCCCCAGATGCTATTGCGCAGCGAACACCTCGTGAAACAATACCGCCAGAAGAAAGTGGTGGACGATGTTACGGTGCAGGTGAGTCAGGGTGAAATTGTCGGCTTGCTCGGTCCTAATGGC
>JBKDBI010000241.1:0-3457 GCA_046314695.1 Bacteroidota bacterium
TTTGCCTTCGATGGTGATTTCGGTGCCGGCGTATTTGCCATACAGCACGTTATCGCCCACCTTCACGGTCATGGGTTCGTCTTTCTTACCGGCACCCACGGCTACGATTGTACCTTTTTGCGGTTTTTCCTTTGCGGTATCCGGGATGATGATACCACCTGCAGTTTTTTGTTCTGCGGCTGCGGGTTCTACTACAACCCGGTCGGCTAAAGGTTGAATCTTTACTGACATAGCTTTTTGGTTTTTGGTTTCGCGTGGCAATCCCCGAAAAGTATGCCATCCATTTTTTCTGCCATTTTTTGTATATTGGGATGAAATTTTGTCGCCATCCAGACCGGATGGCGGACAATTTGTCAGCAACAAACAGGTATGGCTATGAAAAGACTCAGACCAGATTGGTTGACGGCACATTGGAATGAAGAGGAACTGCCGCGTTACGAGTTGTTGGACTACGTGCAGGGTTTGCATCGGGAAATGGATGCGGGTCGTCTATTCCCATTATGGGAGGATGCCTATGCCGATTACACGGGCATGAAGCTGGCTGCAGAAGCTTTGGACCAGGCTGAGCAGCAGACACCGGGATTTCTCCGAGGTTTGGATCCCACTGCATTCCGCTTGCTCTATACGCCGGATACCACAACACCCGGATACCATGCTATCGAACAGGCGCGCTAACGGATTGCATTTGCGAGACCATTGCTGAAACGGGCCGTGCAACGCAGTGAGATACTGCGTAAGCAATTGATTCGCGAGGTGGAACTCTCCCTGGTGGGCCTCGTCTTAACGAATCGCAAGGAAGGCGTTTTATTGCTGCGGAAAACGGGATCTGACCAAGTAGCCGGATGGGTTTACAGTTCAGGAATCCAGCCGAATGCACGGTATCTGCATTCGGCTATGCGATTAACACCTTGTGGTCTTTACACCTATTCATTGCTTAACACACTTGACCGGATACATGACGATTGCAAGCGTCGGGTTGGCTGGGCTGGTTTGCCTATTACCACCTGGCTAGGCGAAGCAAAGACGCCTATGCCTGTGTTCAGCGCGCTTAAGCCGTTGGCTGTGATTCGCTTAACGATTGAGTTGATGCGGTAACCCGTCGGTATTTGCGCATCATTCGCAGTTGACAGGAATCAGTTCACGATTCTGATTGAATTCAGTACCTTGCGGGGCAATAACCTCAAGATAAAGCCATGTTGAAAAAATTACTATTCGGATCGGCACTTTTGCTGACCGCGGGACTGCAGGCACAGTCCTATTACTACATTTCAAGTCTGCGGGCGGGTAATCCCGGCGGGCTGAATACGGAGAACGACCAGCAAAGTGATGCAAGTGGTGGTGGTTGGACGAAACTGATCGGGCAAGCTGCCAATCCGGTTTACACGAACAAGGTAGCAATTCCTTTTGCCTTCGAATTTGCCGGCAATGCTGTAACGCATTTGAAAGCTGCTACATCGGGTTACATCACGTTCGATACGGGCGCTTCAGCGACCCCTGTTACAGGTCCTTTTGCGCTTCCCAGCAGCAATCTGCCGAACCGCAGCGTGAGCATCTGGGGTATGAGTGCATCCGGTAGCAACGACGGTATCTTCACCAAAACATTCGGTACTGCCGGCAAACGCCAATTCTGGATTAAGTTCTTCTCTATGAGCACGCCTGGCGATGCAGGCAACTCCTGGACCTATGCCAGTGTAGTGTTGGAAGAAGGTACGAACAACATTTACATCGTCATCCAGAATTGTCTGCAAGCAAACAACGCCTATGTGAGTCCGAAACACGCCTTAGGCATCCAGATTGACGGTACCACTGCTTCTTCAGTAAAGGGTTCTCCTAACATTACGAACCAACTGAGTGACGCTGTTCCGGAAGACAATGATTTCTATCAGTTCATCTACGGCAACCAGCCTGCCCGCGATGCGGCGGTTTTGAGCCATAACTTGCCAAACTACCTTTCCCGCAGCGCTCCGCTTACCATGAAAGCCCGTGTGCGCAATCAGGGTTCGGCAGAGGTAAACTCGGTGACATTGAATTACAGCATCAATGGTGGACCAGCAGTGAGCGCCAATGTAAGCGGACTTACAATGGCGAACAACGACATCAACGAGTTGACCCATACAACACCATGGCTTCCTTCAGCATCCGGCTGGGCGAACGTAAAGATATGGACCAGCAATCCGAACGGGGGTGTTGATGAGGCGCCGGCCAATGACACCCAAACAGCACGTATCTATGTGTACGACAGTGCTGCTCCGCGCAAGGTGTTGCATGAGGTGTTTTCATCCTCGACATGTCCTCCCTGCCGTCCGGGCAACGTAGCCTTATCTGCGATCTTTGATGCTCGTCCGGGCACACATTGTATTCTAAAGTACCAGTGTGATTTTCCAGGCACCGGTGATCCTTATTACACTACGGAAGTAGGTACAAAGCGATCATTCTACAGCGTGAACAGCGTACCTGCTACCGTTCGCGACGGTCTTCCCGGTGTAAATCCGAATGGCGGCTATACCATAGACGACTACGACGGCCTTCAGGCCAAGCCCAGCTTTGCACGTATCAAAATCAACACCGCTCAACTAAGCTGGAAAGGCAAGGTAGACTTCAACATTACCATTACGCCACTTGAAGATTATATGACCGGATCGAACTGGCGTTTGATGGCAGCTATTTCGGAAAAGACCACCTTCCGCAATGTGGAAACAAACGGTGAGACTGAATTCCATCATGTAATGAAGAAGATGGTACCCAACCCGAATGGCACTATCCTGAGCAACCTGCAGAAAGGCGTAGCACAGTCGTTCGATCTGAGCTATACATTCCCTGACAAATATCGTCTGCCGAACACAGCTGCTGATCGCATCAACCTTGCAACAGAAACTACTGTTGAAGACTTCTGGGATTTGGAAGTAGTTGTATTCCTTCAGAACAACGCCACAAAAGAAGTAGTGCAAGCTGAATGGAAAGACGTTGCATTCAATACCGGCCTTCCGACTGAAGCTGATCCGTTTGCATTCAACGTGTATCCGAATCCGGTGCGCGGTGTGATGCATGTTCGTTTGGAACAGGCTGCAAACCTTCAGGTAAAGGTATTGGATGTAAATGGCCGCGCCATGTATCAGAATCAGACACAAGGTGTACAACAAATCAATACCGAAGGTTGGGCACCAGGTGTTTATATGGTACAGGTGAGCAATGGAGAGAAAACCAGCCATCGTAAGGTGGTTGTGCAGTAAGAGAATAGAACAAGACTTAGAAGGGCCCATCCGAGTTTCGGATGGGCTTTTTCATTTCAGAGCACCTTCAGCACGGCCTACACAATCAGATTAGTCTGAAGCCTCCACTATGTATGGAAGATTCCATGCCTTGCTGACGAACAATGCGAACATTTGTTCAAGTTTTTCAAATCCACTGTAGCGCCGGTTGGTGAGGTAGCAGAACTCGCCCACGTAGTTCCTCATGT
>JBKDBI010000242.1:0-2469 GCA_046314695.1 Bacteroidota bacterium
CAGAATTCCCCCAGATAATTCCGGAGGTAGCGCGAACTCACGTAATGGTGGATGCCTTCCAGGTTGCGCCTGGCATTGACAATCATAATCTCCGTGTACCGCAATCTGCCCATATAGCGGTCATCCTCGAACCAGGGGCGCGGACGGTTGTCGATGCTCCGGATGCGGATGTTCATTCCGTTCGGAAGCTCTTCAGGTGTCAGCGGTGTGGTTTTCCGTGGAACCGGATGGTGATGGTTGTACGGAAGGTCTTTCAACGATTCCGGCAGCATCGAAATCAGTCGCAAACGCCCGCCCTGCGCGTGGATGAACCACGGATGGCTATGAGGCAATTGCAAATTCAGTCCCTTTATCTCAACAGGCATCATCTCCAAACCCTGTCCATCTTCTGATTGTACCTTCAAGCCTTGCGTTGCAGCGGCCTTTGTGGTTTCAGCTTCCAGATCTGACTTTTCAGGAACAGCCGGAAAGTTGGCCACACCCGCCGTTAAATGGTCCAGCATCGCATACCAATCGACCAGATCGGCCATCATCACCTTCATTTTCTGCATCATCAACCAGATGGGCCGATAGTTCCGGTGTCCCAGATGGCGCTGTACCTGCAAAGCGGAAATCGATTTCTTCTGAAAAGCAACTACACCAATCGCGTAGACCCAGTAACGGAAAGGGAGCTTTGAATACTCCAGCAAGGTTCCACTGCGTAAGGAGGTCTCAGACTGGCATTGTCTACATCGGTATCTCAACTTTGAAGGGAGCCAGAGATGTTCACTACTGCCACAGCGGTTACAGAATACACCGTGCTTATCCCGCAAGTTCTTCCACAAAAGGATACAGCTTTCTTCGGTGTTGTATGTTTGAATAAAAGTTACAAAGTTCATAATCAAAAACAGTAAGAATGCGGGTGCAATATAGACGGTAACACCTTTCCTGCCAAGGCTACTGTGCAGCTTGTGCTTAATCTGGTCTGAAATTACACGCTTATGAACGTTTAGCTAATACTTTATTACCGCCACAAACACCTCATTTCCACTCCTTTCTCGCCCCCAGTTCACCCTCATCCCATATCTTGCTTCTGTATTTCGTTATGGGGTCAATCATCATTCCCACAGCCTGCAGCATAGATACTCCCCAAGCCAAACACGCCAGACTTCAAACGAAAAACAACGATTTTACTTTCACCTACGGCTCTCTATTGATTCCGAACCCTAATAGATCTTCAAATGCATGCGACGCGATACAACGAGTTCACCATTACCATTGATTCCGAACCCTAATAGATCTTCTAATGCATGATTTGGGTGAGTAGCTACTCAGAGGTTGCTGTGCATCAGCGCAAGCGCATTCAGGCTCCAGACCGGTTTATCGTAGAAACGGTATTTCTGACGCTGATAGAGTAGCAAATTGCTGCCGGCATAAAACGGCGTTTCTTTTGCCAGTTTATACCGGTAATCAAGCATTAAAGCAGGTACCCGGCAGCGATTGACCCCGCTGTAACCCCAGCGGTGGGAGAGGCTCCCCACGCCGATCCGCGCGGTATGTCTTTCCATGGGCAAACTGGCAAAGAGCTGCACACTGCGGTGCGTGGATGCCCGGCCGTATTGCAGTCTGGAATAGAAAAGCGTACCTCCCAGGCCCGGTTTGGGATTTGCTGTGGCGGAATGCAGCGGATGCGCAGCGCATTCAATGCCCCAACGCAGCCCGCCTCCGGGCACCCAACCCAATACAATACCCGCCTCTGCACGCCAGTTTTGTTGCGAACTGGCTTGGGCTGCATAAAACAGCAAGGCCGCTGCAAGAAGCGAACGTCTGCAGTTACAGAAAAGAGCCATAGGTGGTGCTTTATACCGGAATCTGTTCAAAGGTAAACGGATAAGAAGGGAGGACCAATGTTGCTGCGACCATGAAGTGGATGGATGGGCAGTTAGGTTGGCCATGATCATACCGGCCCCGCATGGCGACAGCACCGCTTTTACCCGGAGCAATTCCCCTCCGGCGCGCTAATTTTGCGCCATGCAGCTGCATGTAATCGAAACCGGCCTTTTTAAACTCGACGGAGGCGCTATGTACGGCGTTGTACCGAAAACCATCTGGAACCGTCAGAACCCGGCCGATGAAAACAATCTCTGCAACTGGGCCATGCGCTGCCTGCTCATCGAAAGCGGCGACCGCCTCATCCTCATCGATACCGGTATCGGCAACAAGCAAAGCGAGAAATTCTTCGGGTTCTACTACCTCAGCGAAACCTGTCCCCTCGAAACAGCCATCCGACAGAAAGGCTATGGCATGGATGAGGTCACCGATGTAATCCTTACCCATCTCCATTTCGATCACAGCGGCGGGGCAGTGGTTTGGAATGAAGACCGCAGCGGCTACCGCCCCGCCTTCCCGAATGCCGTTTACTGGAGCCATGCGGCACATTGGGCACATGCCTGCGATCCGAATCCCCGGGAGAAACCCTCTTTCCTGAAA
>JBKDBI010000243.1:0-6177 GCA_046314695.1 Bacteroidota bacterium
CATAGGAGATTCACAACCATTCATTCACAGAATGACCCAAAGTCATATGGTTGTTTTCAGTGGAACCTGGAAAAGTGAATCAATTATACGCATGCTTACTTGGGTCAATCAAAAATTGACCGGTGAGATAAAATTCTCCCTGAATAATTCCGCCCACAACCGGAACGGTCTGAAAAAATCGCATATCAGCAACCACATCGATTTCGCCACCATAGGTGTCGACCAAGAGCCAGAGGAAAGTTTCGCCATTCCATTCGTTGCGCCTTACGTTCACCTCTTTAACAATGCCGGTGAAGAAGGCAAGCGCAATGATCTGGCCTTGTTCGCCGTCATCTCCTGGCATGGCACCATGGCGCAAAGGCACAAATGATTGGGATGATATGTTGATGTCAGAGGTCTGCTGCGCATAAAAATCACGCTCGGTTGCAAAGAATTCGATCTCCTGGGCAAAGGCTGTAAGTTGAATTTCCGCGGTACAGGGCAAATTGAATACATCTTCAGCCCTGTAAGCCGGAGACATAAATACAAATGGATACTCGCCACTTTCCGGAACGTTTTCATCGGTAGGATTGGACCAGGCATGAAATCCGCCCTCCAGCGGATTGTCTTCCCGTTCCACAAAATGCTGCAGGCAAACCTTTCTCAGGCTTTTCCCGTTGAAGTACGGATTGATGCCGACAAATTCATTGCGCTTATCGAACTGGAGGTAGAGCTCTGCGCCTGAAGGGTCGGAATACCTGGCATACAGGCCTTCTTCCACTTTCATCATTGAACTGGCGTTAGCAATTCCCTGCACCAATTGCAGGAATTCTTCATCGCTGTTTACTTCAAATCCGATGTTTGAAAAATTGCTCATAGGTTGTTGAATTGACTGTGACTATTGGGTTAAAAAAGGTTCAATGTTGGATCGTGCTTTAAGAGTTTGTTTTATGTGGTAAAAAACAATACAGACAGCTTTCCGGAAGCACTTGAGCCAGGTATATCGGGCCTTTGTGCTTGCAGTTTGAAATGCCGCCTGCTTCGGATCAACGGGAAGTTGAGGTCGAAATTCCATTTAAAGCATGATCATTTACAGATATTTATGATGTTAAATCGTTAAAAATATGACCACAGGAAGATTGAATCAATTTTGGAGAGGTTGTGACTTGTCCGCATCATTTCTCTATTCCCGAGTACTTTTTATAGATAGCACGATACCCAAAGAGCCGCCCGATGGGCGCAACCGTATACATGAGAAACTTCTGCACGGCCACGGGGATGTCTGCCAGGTAGGATTTGCTGTCAAGGTATTTCAGTGACACCAGTTCCTGAACCAGGCCGTATTTGCCGTTTTTGCTTTTCCCGTCGGCCGCCAGTCCGACCAGGTTTTCAATCAGATAATCAAAGTCCAACGCAGGTGTGATGGTCTGTATATAGGTTACCGGAGTGTCTTCGGCGTTGAAGTGATTATGCGCTTCGTTCTTCGGCAATAACATCTTTTCTCCGGCAGCGATTTTCCGTGTTTGTCCGCCATGAAGCACGGTCAGTTGTCCTGAAACCACTTCGAAGGTTTCGTCCTGAAGCACATGGAAATGATTGGGCACCAGCTGCCCTTTGCTATGGATGGTCGCTTTCAAAATAACCCTGGCGCCATTGGTGTCCTTGGCCGTTTCAATGAATTCGTAAGTGTCGCCGTTCGTTGGGTTGACGATGGTTTGTCCTTTGGTTGGCATGGTGTGTTGAATGGGTGTAGTTTATGTTGAAGTTGTTTTCAGTTTCTGCGCGATGGCACGCCGGATTAACTTTTGTTGAAGCACCCTATACTGCGGATCTCTCAGATCTCGTTTTCCGATAGGTCTTTAGCCAGGCTTGCGATTTTTAACTTTCTGTTTCTGATGACGTAGTTCAGATCCGAGGCATTGTCAATCATCAGTTGTCTGTTATAGTAGTTCACGTGCTCAAGAAAGCCGAATAAGTTCGCTACACATCCCCAGAAAAACCAATTATCCATTTTCAAATTCCAATGATTGAACGACAGGTGTATGGCAAACATAGCCGGTATCAAGCCAATCATGATTAGGTTGAGTTTTTTTGATTTTCTGAAAAAAGTTAAACTGCGCTCCTGGTCAATATCTTTTCGCAACAGCTTGTGAAGCTTCAGTTTCCAGTAGTGTTGCCCCTGGAACAAGATGATTATGCAGAGCATCAAGCCGTACAAAAGAAACAGGATATCTTTCAGCGGATTGGTGTAAATCACATACAGCATGAGGGCCGGAAATGTCACAAACGCGTGCAGTCGTTCCATCGGATAATACCATTTCAAGCGATTTGTTAAATAATTCTTACTCATCTGCCTTTATTGCTTATTGTGTTTGCGTTTGAGGTGCTTGTGCGGGCAAGTTGGGTGCCGATTTTATTGGTTCTGCCGCGCTGTTGTATGGGGTTCATTTGGACGCTTTTTTGCAAGGTAGAGATTTTTGGATTCCAAGCAAATTTGTTCTTTGTACAGGTATCCCTGGAAGGGGTATGCCTGCAACATCCGGCGACGGGTTGGTAATGCGGTGTTACGCGCCATACAATACCACGAGTCCATTGCCCCATGGTCTTCCTTCCCGCATTCCACCTTTACTTCGCGTCATGATCCAACCTGGCATCTACCTGCACTACAAAGGCAAACAATACGAAGTCATCGGCAGGGCATTGCACAGCGAAACCCTTGAAGCGCTCGTGGTGTATAAGCCACTGTATCCAACCCCCGATGTTCCGGAAGGCACCCTGTGGGTCAGGCCCGAAGCGATGTTCAGTGAAATGGTGCTGGTTCATGGCGAGGAAGTACCCAGGTTTCGACTCCTCGGTGGTTGAGCGCCCGCCCGCAGGGCGGGCAGTCGAAACCGGTACACGGTATTCCAATGCAGCCTTGCAATTGCGAATCTCACCCGTGCACGCGGTGGTGGTTGAGCGCCCGCAGCAAAGCGCAGGGCATGCCTGCCCCGACTTTTTCAGTCGGGGAAACCGTAGCGCACTGGAACCTGCCGCCCCGACAGTTTTCGTCGTGGAAACCCTGGCATCCGTGGGACGCAAAGGACACCAGGGACGCCGACGCGGTGACCCAACGCCTTTACCTTGAAGGACAAATCTGCGCTGCATGACTTGTTCAAACTAAAAAAGAAATTCCTTGGGTCTGGCTCAATCGATTCCAGGCGGCGAACTGAGACTGAACCTGCCTTTGCGCGTTTTTTCGATTTCACACAACTGCGGTCGAATAGTAGTTTGGGTTGAGGTGGGAAACTTATATTTTCATTAATGCCAATGGTTTCGTAATGTCGAACCTTGTAACGACATGAAAACCAAACTACTCACCCTATTGGTTCTTGCCACCGGATTGCTGCAATTGCAGGCTCAGGCTCCAAGCGGAATGAACTATCAGGCAGCCCTGCGCAACAATGCAGGTGCTGTATTGGCAAACCAGAACGTAAGCCTGCGCTTCACGATCCGCGACGGCGGTGTGGCCGGCAGTATCCTGTTTCAGGAAACACACAACAAATCGACCAACTCCCAGGGATTGGTTACCTGTATTATTGGTGCAGGAAGTCTCACGCAGGGCGCATATCCCACCGGTGTGCAATGGGGCACCGGATCCAAATTTTTGCAAGTAGAGGTAGACCCCGCTGGTGGTTCCTCTTACACAGAAATAAGCAATGCCCAGGTGATGGCGGTTCCATACAGCAACTTCTCCGGTGCCTCCGGGGCGTTGTTGCCATCGGCACGTATCACTCCCGGCCAGATTCAGGGCGGTGGTGCAACCAATGGTCAGGTATTGAAATGGGATGGAACGGCTTGGGTACCCGGAAGTGCCGGTGGTAGTTCAGGCTCAGTGCCACTTACTCAACTCGAGCAAGGCACAGCCACCAACGGGCAGATCATTCGCTGGAACGGCGTAAACTGGGTTCCATCCAACGATGGCCCCAGCACGCTTGCCCCTTCCCAGCTCACCCAGGAAAGCGCCACCAACGGACAGGTGCTGAAATGGAATGGCAGCATCTGGGCACCCGCTGCGATTGGCAATATCGCGCCTTCTCAAATCAGCGCAGGCGGCGCCACCAACGGGCAAGTGCTGAAATGGGACGGCAGCAATTGGGCACCCGGAACCGATAACAATGCAGCCCTTACCGGTGGTACAGGTATCACCATCAGCAGCGGTGCCATCAACAGTGTATGGACCAGCAACGGCAACAATATCCACAACAACAACACAGGCAATGTAGGCATCGGTACCACATCGCCTGCCTCTGCCCTGGAAGTGTTTCAAACATCCGGCAATACTGAAATCAGGGCGCGTTCAGGTTCCGGAACGGCCTACTCAGGATTGCGCTTGGGCAATAGCGGCGGGTATTTTGATATGTTCCGTTACGGCTCTTCCGCTACCGGTTCCTTGTTCGGCTGGCCGAGCAAAGACCTCGGCATTCTGAGCAATGGAAATACCGGCTCATTGGTGCTGAACACCAACGATTCATTCGCCATTGCAACCGGAGCTGCCACCGGAGCTGCCGAACGTTTCAGAATAACCGCCCTCGGAAGCTCTTTCGGCGCTGTTTCCCCCATAGCGAAATTGCATATCCAGGGAGCCGGCAGAACTGTCATCGACATTCCGCATTCAGCCTATTTCTTCAGCACGCCTGTCTATGCAACAGGTGATACTACCGGTAACAATGTCGCTATGCCGGCCGTTCTGGGATATGGCAAAGGATCTTCAACTTTTAACGCTGGTGTGGCCGGCGTGTCGGGTAATTCCGGTACATTCAACGTGGGTGCCCTGTTTGAAGCCACCGCCCCGGCAGTGACCGGCAAACGCAACTACGGTATTTACAATTCGGTTTCCGCAGGCTACACTTTCACCGTAGGTATGTTCAATAGCGTCACGGCTGCGACAACTTCCGCATCAGGTAACTATGGCTTGTACACAGCCCTTGGCGGAACAGCCGGTGTAAACAGCTTCGGCGGATACTTCCAAAACACCGCCACCAACAGCTCTTTCACCAATTATGGCGTTTATGCAACTGCCACCAGCGGAGGTACCAATTTTGCGGGCTTTTTCGACGGCAATGTGAGCGTGAACGGTACCCTCAGCAAATCGGGCGGAACCTTCCAGATCGATCACCCGCAGGATCCTGAGAACAAATACCTCATCCATAGCTTCGTGGAAAGCCCTGATATGATGAATATCTACAACGGAAACATCACCACCGATGCGCAGGGTTATGCTACGGTACAACTGCCCGATTACTTTCAGTCGCTGAACATGGAGTTCCGCTATCAGCTTACCGTAATGGGCGCTGATTTCGCACAGGCAATCGTTGCAGAGAAAATCACAGACAACCATTTCAAAATCCGCACAGACAAGCCCAATACCGAGGTGAGCTGGCAGGTAACCGGTGTGCGCAATGATCCATGGGCACAGGCCAACCGCTTTGTTCCTGAAAGGGCCAAAGAAGCAAACGCCAAGGGCAAGTACCTGCATCCCGAATTGTACGGACAACCTGCAAACAGGGGAATCCATTACGTAAACAAGGATGGCATCGAAGCGCCAACCACAAAAGTTACCCGTTAACATGAAGAAACTACTGTTCACGGCGGCGATGCTCTCGGCATCGCTCGCCGGCGCGCAGGTGCTGGACCGGCAGATTCTGGCCCCGAACGGTTCGTCTTTTGCCGGCTCAGTTTCCATCGACTGGACCATTGGTGAAACAGTGGTACAAGCAGCCACAGTTAACAACACTTGGGTGCTTCAGGGTTTTCATCATCCACAAACAACGGCAAGTTCCGCAGTGATGCACCTGAGCAGCCAGGGCATCCGGATGTACCCCAATCCTGCAAGTGACAGGTTTTTTATCGCGTGGGAAGTACCAACAGATGACTTTACAGTTGAATTGTACAGCGTCAGCGGTGCACTGTTGTACAAGGAGCGTGTGCTTTCCGGCGCGGTTGCCGGGATAGATATCAGCCAATTCGCGCCCGGCAGCTACCTCGTTCAGGTCAGCGATGCAAATCGCCGTATGTACGGTACGCTGGTTCGCATTTAATCAATAAGCGTGTAGAATTCAGGGGCTATTTGAGGCCCCTGAATTCTGCGCTCGCGCGCGGTGGTTGAGCGCACGAAACGAAGTGGAGTGCAGTCGAAACCTTAGCGCGCTGGAACCT
>JBKDBI010000244.1:0-2634 GCA_046314695.1 Bacteroidota bacterium
CAATGGTCCGAACGATCCACAGACGAATCCGAACGACCCTTGTTCGTTCAATGCAGCGGAACAGTCCTCTTACCCAGCAGCCTGGTCTGCTCTGGATTGCGATGGGGACGGAGTAACGAACGGCGATGAGGTAGATCCGGAGGGAGATGGAATAGCGGGACCGAATGGTACGAATCCAAATGATCCATGTAGCCTACACCTCGCAGATGTAACTTTACCAGCGACGAGCACAGGCGACTGTGACGGCGACGGGGTAAGCAATGCGAACGAGATCAATTCCAATGGTCCGAACGATCCACAGACGAATCCGAACGACCCTTGTTCGTTCAATGCAGCGGAACAGTCCTCGTACCCAGCAGCCTGGTCTGCCCTGGATTGCGATGGTGACGGAGTTACGAACGGAGATGAGGTAGATCCGGATGGAGATGGTATCGCTGGTCCGAACGGCACGAATCCGAACGACCCCTGCAGCCTGAACCTTGCAGATGTAACGTTACTTGCGACGAGCACAGGTGACTGTGATGGCGACGGAGTTAGCAATGCAGATGAGATCAACTCTACGGGTCCGAACGATCCACAGACGAATCCGAACGATCCTTGTTCGTACAACCCATCCGAGCAGAGCGGTATCCCAGCAAACTGGGCAGCCCTGGACTGCGATGGAGACGGAGTTACGAACGGTGATGAGATTGATCCAGACGGCGATGGAATAGCGGGACCGAATGGTACGAATCCAAATGATCCGTGTAGCCTACACCTCGCAGGTGTAAGCGTACTTGCGACGAGCACAGGTGACTGTGACGGCGACGGGGTAAGCAATGCGGATGAGATCAATTCCAATGGTCCGAACGATCCACAGACGAATCCGAACGACCCTTGTTCGTACAATGCAGCGGAACAATCCGCATACCCAGCAGCCTGGTCTGCCCTGGATTGCGATGGGGACGGAGTAACGAACGGCGATGAGGTAGATCCGGATGGAGATGGAATAGCGGGACCGAACGGCACGAATCCGAACGACCCCTGCAGCCTGAACCTTGCAGATGTAAGCGTACTTGCGACGAGCACGGGTGACTGTGACGGCGACGGAGTTAGCAATGCAGATGAGATCAACTCTACGGGTCCGAACGATCCACAGACGAATCCGAACGATCCTTGTTCGTACAACCCATCCGAGCAGAGCGGTATCCCAGCAGCCTGGTCTGCCCTGGATTGCGATGGTGACGGAGTTACGAACGGAGATGAGGTAGATCCGGATGGAGATGGAATAGCGGGACCGAACGGTACAAATCCGAACGACCCGTGTAGCCTACACCTCGCAGATGTAAGCGTACTTGCGACGAGCACAGGTGACTGTGACGGCGACGGAGTTAGCAATGCAGATGAGATCAACTCTACGGGTCCGAACGATCCACAGACGAATCCGAACGATCCTTGTTCGTTCAATGCAGCGGAAGTAACGCTTCCAAACACGGCTGATAACGATGGACCAGTGTTTGCGAACTGTCCGACGAATATGATGCACCTCAACGACGTGGACAAGTGCGGCGCATTTGTGAACTGGACACCGATTACAGCCAGTGATGCATGTGGCTTTACGATGGTACAGACGAGCGGTTTGGCTTCTGGCAGCTTGTTCCCGGTAGGCGTAACTACCCAGACGTACGTAGCGACGGATGTGCACGGCAATAGCAGCGTATGTTCCTTCACGGTAACAGTGATGGACATGCAGCTACCGGCCTTCGATGCGGATGTGGTAATGCCTGCTAACGTTACGGTATCCTGCGATGCCATCCCTGCAGCGTTTGTGTTGACGAACGGTGATGTGAGTGACAACTGTACAGCAGCTGCCCAGTTGGTGATTACGTACACGGAAGTAAGCACACAAGTAGCCGATGTGTCGGTATGTGGCCACTACAACTACACGTTAACACGGACTTGGACGGTGACGGATGCTGCTGGCAACAGCCGCAGCCACGTACAAGTGATTACGGTAGAAGATACGGAAGCACCGACTCCGGTGTGTGGTACGGTGAGTTTGGTGTTGAATGAATTCGGGGTAGTGCAACTTCCTGTGGGCGGCTTGTCTGGCTCAACAGACAACTGCGCACCTGCACAAGCCCTTACGTACAATGTTAGCCAGACCGGCTTTGACTGCGAGGACTTGGGCGAACAGTTGGTAACCTTGTTGGTATCAGATCCCTGTGGGAACACAGCGAGCTGTTCAGTGACGGTGATCATTGAAGCGGGCATTGCTCCTTGTGCAGTAGAGTACAATGTTGTAACGAACTGCCTAAACAATGCGACGAGCTTTGAGAACGGTCAGTTTGAGGAAGTGATTACGATCAAATCCCTTGCTGGTCAGGTATGGACAGTGAGCAACAACACGGGATTATTTACGGCGAATAGTGCGAATCCACCTGTAAGCCCTGTGGCTATTCCAGACGGAACGAGCTTTACAACTGGTACGCAGGATGGAATAGATAACGATGGCGACAACGTTACAGATGAGGCAGACGAGGTGATTTACTATACATTGAAAGGGCGCTTTACAGAGTGTGTGGGATATACAGTTGGCGTCACTAATTCGAACACACCAGGTATTACTGTACCAAAATCAGCCACCTTATCAAA
>JBKDBI010000245.1:0-7022 GCA_046314695.1 Bacteroidota bacterium
TGTTGTTTCAGGAAAAGCCTGCATAAACAGATGGGAACCAACACACGCGGACGCCAGTTTTGCGTCACCAGTTTCGGTGAATCGCATGGCCCGGCCATCGGCGCCGTGGTCGACGGCATGCCCGCCGGCATTCCCATCGACACGGCCTATATCCAGGCGCAGCTCGACCGGCGCCGGCCCGGACAAAGCGCATTGACCACGCAGCGCAAGGAAAGCGACGAAGTGGAGATTCTCTCCGGCGTCTTCCGCGGGCTCAGCACCGGAGCGCCCATCGCCTTGCTTATCCGCAACCGCGACGCGCGCAGCCAGGACTACGACCAGCTCGAGCATGTCTTCCGGCCTTCACACGCCGACTACACCTATCACACCAAGTACGGCATCCGCGACCACCGCGGCGGCGGGCGGGCTTCGGCGCGCATCACCGCGGGCTGGGTGGCAGCCGGCGCCCTGGCAGAGCTCTTCCTGCGACGGGAGCTGGATTACGAAGCCTGCGCCTGGGTGAACAGCATTCATACCCTCAGCTGGGACGGCCATCCGGACACTGTAACCAGAAAACAGGTGGAAGCCTCGCTCGTGCGTTGTCCGGACCCGGAATTAAGCGCCCGGATGGAGCAGGCCATTGCCGCAGCGCGCGACGCCGGCGACAGCCTCGGAGGCACGATACGCTGCCAGTTGCGCGGCATTCCCGCCGGACTCGGCGAACCCGTTTTCGGCAAACTGCAGGCCGAGCTGGCAGCGGCCATGCTGAGCATCCACGCCGTCAAAGGCTTTGAATACGGGATGGGCTTTGCCGGTTCGCAGCGACGCGGTTCAGAGGTGAACGACGCCATGGAAGCCGGCGCCGACGGCATCCGCATGCAGCAGAACCATTCGGGTGGCATCCAGGGCGGCATCAGCAATGGCGCGCCGATCGATTTCCGCCTCGCGTTCAAACCCACGGCCAGCATTGCCCGCGCGCAGGAAACGGTGAACACCAGCGGCGAGAACATCCTCCTCGAGACCCACGGCCGGCACGACCCCTGCGTCTTGCCCCGCGCCGTGCCTATTGTTGAAGCTATGGCGACGCTGGTGGTTGCGGATATGGTGCTGGTGGGGCGGGGTTAGGGGCCGCCGCCGCAGCCCGTTTAATTCCTCGAATTCAGCGAGAAGCGCAGCCGCTTTTTGCCATTGCTCCAGGTTCCGGAGAAGTCTTCGAGCATGCTGCCGCTGAATTGGCCTTCAAAGGTTTCATACCCACCGGAAGTTCTGGACCGGAAAGAGATATCGCCGGCTCCGTTGCAACTTCCCTCGATGGGGATTTTCACGTCTTTGACTTCGTAGAAATAGTAACCGGTAATGGGGATTTGCAGGGCTCCCGAAACACTTGAATGTACGCCTTGATTCATGACAGTTATTCTGAGCTTTGATGGCATAACTGGTTATTTAACAGCGTTGTTCCAATCAATGCTACTTCTTCCAACCAGAACTTGCTTAAAACATTGATTTAGAACCAAATAGTGGAGACATTTATTTTGAGACGACAAACAAAAAAGGAAATAAATTTTGCGGGATTAAATTTTGTTTCCTATGTGAATTATCTGTTTCTATCTGAGTTCCGCTTCAATTAAACCCGAAATCAAATTCGTGATCCTCGGTCTAACGGCTTTCATTGATTGCGCATTTATTTAATCAGGAGATAGCCATTAGTCATTGGTGGCACAGACTCCCCTGAATTATAGACCTCAGGAAAATCATTTGAGTTAGAAATCTTAATAAATACGCTGCCAGCAGGAACTATGTAATTAGATTTATCATAAACAACTGTTACTGTTTTGTCGACTAAATATCCTTCGATTTCGCAAAACCATGATGTGCATGCCCAGCTTCCTGAACAACCTAAATCTGCTGTTATAACCATTTTTTCTCCCGCGAGGATAGGTGCATTGAAAACATAACCACAACCAGCACCTGCGGTAGGAATTATCAAACTGCCATTCAAATAGAGACCAGCAGAACATTGACCAAAAGGTGTAGAAATTGAGACTCTTCTGATGTACAAGTTTTTTTCCGATGGCACCGTGTATGGATTAATTGTAGTACTCGCTGGTGGCGTAGACATAGTTGTTAACGGAACAATGGTGTATTTAACTTTCTGGAACCCTTTAAGACCGTCTGGAACAAGGTAATCTTTCATTCTCACTGAACCTGCGCCGAAAACTGGTTGTAAGTCGACACTATTGCTTCTACTGATAAACAATGAATCAGATCTGAGGGTAAGCGTCTGTAATTCATTCGTTGAACTAGAATCAGGCAACGCAACAACCCCTCCATTTTGGCTAAGCGAAATACGGCCGCCATTGATATTGATGGTTTGTAATTCGTTGCTAGAGCTCGAGTCAGGCAAGGAAATGGTGCCGCCGCCCTGGCTCAGGCTGATGCGTCCTCCTGTTTGACTGATCGTTTGCAATTCGTTGGCTGCGTTGGAGTCGGGTAATGCAATGGTTCCGCCTCCCTGGCTGAGACTGACCCGTCCTCCGTTGCGGGTAAGGCTCTGCAGTTCGTTGCTGCTTGAGCTGTCGGCATCACTGATGTTCAAGTTGATGCTGTTGCCGCCGCTGATACCAATGAGCTTGCTGCTCCCGCTGCCCGTGATGCTGAGGTTCTGGTTGTCGTCGTCGGTGAAACTGCCGCCACCCTGGCTGAGTGTTACCGTGCTGCCGGTTTTGCTGATGGCCTGCAATTCGTTGGATGCACTGGAGTCTGGCAATGAAACGGTTCCACCACCCTGGCTCAATGTAATTCGGCCTCCGGTTCTGGAAATGGCCTGCAATTCATTTGTGGAGCTGGAGTCGGGCAAGGAAATGGTGCCGCCGCCCAGACTCAGGGAAATACGACCACCGTCACGGGTGAGGTTCTGAATTTCGTTGCTGGCGCTTGAATCGGGCAGGAAGACCATGCCGCCGTTCAGGCTGAGCAATAACCGGCCACCGTTGCGGCTAAGGGTTTGGATTTCGTTGTTGGCGATGCTGTCGTTATCTGCCACCGAGAAAAACACCGGACGATAGGAGCCAAGTTTCAACTCACGCCGGTTTCCGTTGATGCGCAGCGTGAGTGAATCGCGCGAATTGTTCGCAGCACCTGAAAACAAGGCGTAGGGCACGGACCAAAACTGGCTGGTTCCCATGTCTGTATAGGTCGGCTTCCAGGATGAGCCGGGCAAGCTGGGGGCAACCGATATCTTCAGATTGAAGAAATACTTGTCGTCGCCCCAGGGGATATCGCTGATCTTGCGGTAGCTGCCACTCAAAAAGCTGCCCTGGCCTACCACCACGGTGAACATGGCGTCGGCATTGCTGGTAACCTTGTGTTCGTCGCTGTACATCACCGTGCCGGTGGCGGATGTTTTGATGATGCTGGTGCGCACATAAATGGTGCGGCGCACAGCCAGGTTTCCGCTGGCATCGCGGGCTATAGCCTGGTAGAGCATGCCGTTTGGCGGTGCCGTCTGCGCAGGCAGGGTTTCAAGCAGGGAAAGAATGCTGAGGATAAGCAGTAAATATGGTCGCATGGCTGGGGATTTCAAGGGTTAATTTTGATAATGGATGTTTGGTAAACAGGTCCGTCGCTACCCAGCAATTGCAGCCGGTATATGCCTTCAGACAAGAATTGAATTTGGAGTTTTTGTTCGTAGGCTTCAGGAGCTGTGTAATCGGCCCGGTGCACGAGTCGGCCACCGGCATCATACACCAGACAGGCGGAGATGCCCAATCCGCGCAAGGTGTACAATCCGGTGCCGGGGTTGGGGAAAACCGAAATATCTGTTTCTGTATATCGGACCGGTTCGCGGCATTGTTCGTTGAAATCACTACCGGCGTCAAAGATTCCGGCCTGACCAAACACCATACCCGACTGCACTTGCAGGCAGTTGCTCAGGCCATCGCCGGCGAGGGCAAAACCGCCCGCGTTGTGGCCTGCGTTAGAATCCGGTAAAGCGAAGGAGGCAAATCCGCCACATACCAAGTTTTGCGCATTGGCTTCGGTAGCTGCATAAAAGAACAGCGGCAATAACAAGAATTTACTTCGCACGGAATTCATAAAGGGTATTGAAGATATTTGTGCCGTCATTAATCAAACGGAGGCGCAATGTGGATGCATTCAGAGTTTCTACCTGATACTTGAGCGTGCCCTGACCACCCTGTTCGACAATTTCAGTCAGATTAACGTTGTTGTTGTTCAGGTTCCAGCGACCGCTCAGACCGTCGCTGTCTGTGTAGGTGCTATCCCGCTTGTAGGTTTTGGTGTAGCGCAATTGATCCGCATTCAGGGCGATGAGTGTGTCATTTACATACAACTTCTCGATACCCCAGGTTTTACTGTTGCTACCAGCCATGAGCTCTATCGCAGTGGGCGTCACCGGTTCGGGATCCTTGTCTTTGCCGCAGGAAGTCAGACTTAACAGGCTGACGCTGAGTACAAAAAAAGCCTCGAACACAGCACTTTGAACTTTGAAATTGAATTTATTCATAATCGATTTAATTCAGTGTGTAATTTCCTAATTGAAACAAATTCGAATTAAATGCACCATTTAGCCACTCTCTAACCCACTCTACTTGTACTTCACCCGAATTGGTTGTAAACTTGTTTCATGGTTATTGAAACAGGCAAAAAGCCGATTGAATTTCCAAACCTGGGCCGGAAGATCCGCATGGTGCGGGAAAGCCGGCAGCTGTCACAGGAATACGTGGCTGGCAGAATGAAAATATCGCAGCAGGCCTATTCTCGTCTTGAACACGATGGCGAGAATGTTTCACTTAAACGCCTGAAACAGTTGGCAGAAGCGCTGGAAGTGCCGTTGCAGTCATTAATCGGAGATGACGATTTGTATATTCAACAGAACTACAACCAGCAAGGCGGTAACGCAGGCTCCGTGCTCTATATCCAAGGCTTGGCCGATACCGAACGCCTGGCCTACGAAAACCATATCGCCGACTTGCGTCGGCAGATCGCATTGCTGGAGAGCTTGCTGGCAAAGCCGGCAGGCTAAGGCACCGTCGCGCCTGGTGGCCGCCCTTTTCTTCGCTGAATTTAATACTGAGCAGAAAAGGTCGACCATGAAGGTCGCCGCTTCACCCGTGCGCTGATCACATTTTGTATATGCAGAGCGACCGCAAGGGTCTCCGCTTCAATACTCCTGAATCAATACCTCGGCCGGAATGCCGAGTTTTTCGTGCAGCTTGCGGATCATGTCGATGCTCAGCTTGCGCTTGCGGTTCAGGATTTCACTGACCCTGCTCTTTAAGCCGATCGCTGCAGCAAGGTCTTTCTGCTTGTAGCCAAGCTGCTCCATCCTGAATTTGATGGCTTCCACCGGATCGGGCATACCTATTGCAAACCGCTCGTTTTCGTATTTCTCGATTAGCAAGGCGAGCAACTCCAGCTCCTCGGCGTGAACCGATGTGGCATCGCTGTCGAAGATCGCTTCCAGGCGCTCCAGTGCCCTTGCGTAGTCTGCTTCTGTTTTTTTGATCCTGTGTTCCATGCATTAGGTTGATGTTGCGTCTATGCGGTCGTATAGAAGGAAGTAAGTACTATTCGCCGGAGTCAAGTAATACGCGGCATCTATGAAATACCTCTCATTCGTATTCTTCATTCATGCTCAGCTTTTGGGCTTGGATAAAAGTCCTGCGATAACCCCGAACACGGCAAATCCTGCCCTCAAATGTATGAGATCAGATTTTCTGTTTCTTATCTTTTGCTGTACTGTTCTCTTTCAGCTGCGGGTATTGCTTCTTTTTTTCTTCCAAAGAAACCGGCAATTGCCTGGATAACTTCTCCAACCTTAACCGATTCATTTCCTGTAATGATATTTTGTAGTTCATGGCGATGGAACACTTCCTCCAATTTATACATTCTGACAAAAAATGCAATTAGATGAGCGCCGTCCGGGAGGGTATGTGAGGTCCGCCGCTCACCGCTCCCGCAGCGCGGTACTAATCAAATGAAACGACATCACCGAGGCCATGATCGTGAGGCCGGGCAGGAGCGCAAGGTAAACCGGGCCGGAGACGATCATGCCGTAATGGTCGCGGACCATGCCGCCCCAACTGGGTGCGGGTGGCGGTATGCCAAGGCCGAGAAAGCTGAGACCGGCTTCGAGCAGGATAGCGGAGGCGAAATTCGAGGTGGCTACGATCAGCAAAATGCCGCGGAGATTGGGCAGGATATGCCGCAGCATAATCCGCAGGTCGGATAAACCGAGCACCTTCGCCGCCAGCACATATTCGCGCTCGCGCAGGCTGAGCACCTGCCCGCGCACCATGCGCGCGACATCGACCCAGGTGCTGAGGCCGATGGCGATGAGGATGGGCACAAATCCCTTGCCGAGGGCGAAACTGACCGCCAACGCGAGCAACATGCTGGGGATACTCCACATCACGCCCATGAGCCAGGTGAGGAAACGGTCGGCACGGCCTCCGTAATAGCCGGCGCTGAGTCCGGCCGAGATGCCAATAAACATGCTGATGAGCACGGCACAGAAACCGACGCCCAGCGAAATGCGGCCTCCGGTTACGAGCCGGCTAAGCATATCGCCTCCCGATTTATCCGTGCCCAGCCAATAGCGGCGTGTATGTACCAGGCCGCCGTTGCGGGCGGGAATCAAATCGCGCACGGCATACGCGGCCGGAGTGGTCTGAGAGCCTTCACCGTTGAAGAGAAAGACCTTCATGCTGTCTCGCTCCTGCTTCCAGCTTGTGATGGGCAACATGCTGCCACTGCCCTTGTCAGCCCCGCCGGGTGCATAGCGAAGAAAATCCACGCGGGTTCCGGGCGACATGCGCGCGAGGGGCAAACAGATTTCATCGGCCATCGGACTCGGGTCTGGCAGCCAGAGCGGACCGGTGATGGCCGCCAGGGCGCTCAGGCCGAGAAATGAAACAGCCAGGTAAAAACCGATACCGAAACGCCGGCCGCCGGATGTCATGGCTGAGCCGCCCTGCGTTTGCGGCGCATCCAGTCGAGATCGAGTGCAATGATGGCCGCAC
>JBKDBI010000246.1:0-5292 GCA_046314695.1 Bacteroidota bacterium
GAATCCACTCCCTTTGCTAGCGGATGCTATACCATTCTGCTATATTTGATTTAAACTTCATCTGACAAGCCCAACAAAATCAGCCCGCCCATGCCACTCCACGACAAATTCAAACCGAACGACCAGCCCAAGCGTATCCTCAGCCTGGATGGCGGCGGTATCAAAGGAACCCTCACGCTCGGCATACTGGAAGAGATAGAAAAACAGGTAAAAGCGGAATACGGCGACCGCTATAATAGCTTGGGGGAATACTACGATCTGATCGCCGGCACCAGCACGGGTGCCATCATCGCCTGCGGACTCGCCATCGGCAAGTCTGTCAAAGAATTAACCGATCTGTACCTGAACCTCGGTGGTGAAATTTTCGGCAAAGGCCGCACCTGGAAAATGTTGCCCCGCGATTGGAAAAAAGTACGTGCCTTGCTGCGCGAAAGTTATTCCTCCGCCAACCTGGAGAATTACCTCCGTCGCGAGTTCGGGGAAATTGCCATCGGCGACTCAGACCGGATTCTCTGCGGTCTTGCCATCAACGCCAAGCGCGCCGATACGTACAGCCTGTGGACGGTGGCCAACCATCCGGATGGGAAATACTATATGGCCAACGCCCACCTCAAACTTTGGGAATTGTGCCGCGCTTCCGCCGCTGCGCCCTACTACTTCAAGCCCAAAGTATTGTCATTGAAAACACGGCGGGGCGACACCTTCGACGCAGCCTTTATCGATGGCGGTGTAAGCCTGGCCAACAATCCGGCCTGGGTGGCATTTCTCACCGCCACGGTCGGATCGTTCGGATTCAGATGGCCCACCGGTGCGGAACAACTGCAAATCACCTCACTCGGAACCGGCAAAGGCGTGATCAGGGAAACGCCAGAAGCCCTGAAGAATCTCCCGGCCATCGGTTGGGCTTCCAAAATCCCCGAACTCTTCATGACCGACGCCCTGGAACTCAATCAGGTATTGCTGGAAGGCCTCGGCAAGAATGTCGGCAATTCCTACTACGTAGACAGCCAGTTCAGCGATCCTGCTTTCCCTCCGCCGTTCCACGCCCTGCCGCAGTTCTTCAGTTATGAAAGGCACAATGTGGACATCGCACGCGACAGCCTCAACAAGCTGGGCATGTCGTTCGACGAAACGAAAATCAATTCACTTACCGAAATGGACCATTTCGAGAACATGGAAGACCTGCTTGAAATCGGCCGGAAATATGCGCAGCAAGCCCGGTTCAACTTGATTTAGAAACTACCAGAAGCGCAAAACTCCTCCAACCAATCCCCCACAAAATCACCCCAATGAAACTCTTCATTTCCCATTCCTGGGCCAACAAAACCCAGGCCCAGCAGCTGGTTGACGAATTGCGCGTATTCGGCGCGGCGCCTTGGGTAGACACCCGTGACCTCATGCCCGGGCAGCCGATACAGGCGGTGATAGACAAAGCCATACCCGAAAACGATGTGGTCTTGTTGCTCTGGAGCCGCGATGCTGCCGCATCAGACGGCGTGGAAGCCGAACTCAAAACGGCTACCCGCCTCGGCAAGATGGTAATCCCATTGAAGCTGGACAATACGCCTGTGGCTTCCGATCGTTTCCAGGCACTCAAAGGCATCAAGAGTATTTCGTTTCACGACTTCGAAGCCGGTTTGGGCCGCCTGAAGATGGTATTGTTGTATTACATGGGAACCCGCTTCGAAATGCACCTGGAGGAAGGGTTTCAGCACATGAACGAATTCATGTCTGCCCTCGAAGCCAGCGATTTTCTGATCCGCAAGCAAAACATCAAAGAAACAGGCAGTGAAGCGGATAAAGACTATTGGGTGAACAAGATCAGGGAAGTGCATGCGCAGTCGTACGAGCGTTTGATGGAATTGCAGCGCATCGGCAATGAAGTACAGGATTTCCTGAACCGGAAGATGGCCGAATTGCAGGAGAACCTGAACAACCGGGAGCGTTGTCTGGAGATTTTGGCCGAGCTCAAGGCGCACCGCTACGCAGGCCGGGCGGGCATGCCGCAGATCATTGCCCATGTGGAGCGCATTTGTGCCAGCTTCGCGAAAGACGAACCCGACCGCCGCATCGCGCAATACCGCCGGGAACTGGAGACGCAATGCGAGGAGAGTATCCAATTCATGAAGAAAACCGTCGGCTGGCTCACGGGCAGCTTGTTCGACCAGACCTATGAAAACCTCCGATATTTCTATCTCCGCTCGGCCGACCACCTTGAAATGCTGAACCATCCGGATGCGCGGCAGATCCATCCAATGGTAGACCGCATGGCCGACGATTTGCTGCGCTACATACAGACACCCGGAGGCATCATCCACAACCAAATGGGCGGCATCCTGGGCTATACAGACGATGCCAGTTTGATCCATACCTTGTTGCTGGCCCTCGGGCAGGAGGGTATCGTAGACATTGCATCGGTTCAATCGGATTGGCAGCGCATCGATGCCGGTGCGGAAGCTGCCTGGTCGATGCTCGATGCCTCCCTGAAAACGCGGATGGAGCAGGAGATTGCCGCTTATTACGGCGGATTGGTGCAGGAATTCTTCCCCGACCGCGCCCTCGAACAACAACGTGCCGAACTGGAGCGTTCGCGCAACGACCTCTGGAAAGCCAAGCTGGAAGGCTTGAAGGGCGATTTGTATTACGGGAACACCTCCTGGTGAGCCAAACAGCTGCGCTTGCGTCGTCTCAGTCAGGACCGCATCGAAGGCACATTTCAAGCTGCGCTTTTGTTATCCCCAAAAGCACTACAGTCTCAAATCTGGCTTTACCGAATACCGAAGAAACCACAATCGACAACAGAATAGTCTTTTTCATAACCCGCATGCAGTGGGATGAAGATCTACTTATTCAAGTCAATAATTCTCTTCAGTTCTTCCGGTATATCCATTGTCCGCAGCGGTGGCACGTTGGATCCACCTGTGTTTCCAAGCGGAATTTTTCCAACAAAAGATTTGACACCCCCTGCAAGCAAACGCGGAATTTGTCCGACAATTTCTCTTCTGTTTTTTATTCTGACACCAAACTGCAACATCTTCCAATGTACCAACGTGTGCTGGTATGGATAGGGTTGGCCAAGAATATGTGCACGTTCAAGATGATACCAACTCGACTCGTAATCTTTTGACAACAAGCAGCTGGCCGCATTTTTCAATTCATGTTGAAAATAGGGCTTTAACCCGTCGGGCATTGCAGTGCGCAGCTTCATTCCATCTCAATTAAAAAGAAAATGGGTCATACTATGCAAGTATAACCCTTTATTTTCCTCCCCTTATTGACAAACGTTGCAGCTATTATTCATTAATTCAGTATGTAACTATTAGGAAATTCAAGGGTTGAACTTCGTATCTGATTGCAGGAAGTTGTCATCAATACTTAGGTTTACTAATTTTGTGAAAATGAAAAAAGCTATTATCATAGGAGCAACAAGCGGAATCGGCAAATCATTGGCCGAGTTGCTTTTGCGAGAAGGGTATGAAGTGGGAGTAACCGGTAGACGTGAGGAGTTATTTCAATCTATAAAGACTAAAGAGACCGGTCGAATTGTCTTTAAGAAAATGGATGTTCAGGATTTACCAACTTTAGAGCTAATCTGTAATGAATTGGTCCGGCAGATGGGCGGTTTGGATTTATTGATTATTTCAGCAGGAATCGGCGAGGAGAATGAAAAATTAACTTTTGATATTGAGAATAATGTCATTAAAACAAATATTCAGGGATTTACGTGTATTGCAGATTGGGGCCTGAGATATTTCAAACAGCAAGAATATGGTCATCTTGTTAACATTAGTTCTATTGCTGGAATTAGGGGAAATGGAATTGCCCCATCATACAATGCTACAAAAGCGTATCAAATAAATTATCTCGAGGGATTGAGAATAAATGTAAAGGGCTATGGTTCCAGCATAACAATCACGGATGTTCGTCCTGGATTTGTTGATACTGCAATGGCAAAAGGTGAAGGTCTTTTTTGGGTATCCTCCGTTCAAAAAGCGGCTGAACAAATATTTGAAGCGATAACGCAAAAAAAACAAGTAGCTTATATAACGAAAAGATGGAGATTGATTGCACTCTTCTTAAGAATAATTCCCTTTTCTATTCTTAAGAGGGTTTAAACAAAAAAAGGATTATACTGTAAAAGTATAACCCTTTTTCTTTAGACCTGCTCCCCGAGTTGGGCTCGAACCAACGACCTAGCGGTTAACAGCCGCTCGCTCTAACCAGCTGAGCTATCGAGGAGTGTATTCCTTACCGGAACGGGCTGCAAAAATAAAAAGAATCTCAGCTTTGCAAAAAAAAATTTCAAAGCCGTCGAAAAAGTCTCGAAATGCCCCGCGAAAGGCCGCGCTTTCTGGCTTTTTTCCCGGATTTTTGCCATGAATATGTCTCTACTCGTTGTTGGCAGCATGGCGTTCGACGCCATCGAAACGCCCTTTGGCAGCACAGATAAGATCATCGGAGGCGCGGCTTCCTATATCTGCCTCTCCTCTTCCGTTCTTCATTCCGACATCAACCTGGTGGCGGTGGTTGGCGGCGATTTCCCCACCGAATTCGTTGACACCCTGCGGCAGCGCGGGGTCCGCACCGAAGGCCTGCAGGTAATGCAAGACCGCAAATCGTTCTTCTGGAAAGGCCGCTATCACCTTGATATGAATACCCGCGACACCCTGGCCACCGAACTGAATGTGCTCGGCGATTTCGACCCGATCATTCCGGACAGTTACCAGGATAGCCGCTATGTGATGCTCGGCAACCTGAGCCCCAAGGTACAAAGCACCGTCATCGAACGCCTGAAAAACAAGCCCGAACTGGTGGTGATGGATACCATGAACTTCTGGATGGAAACGGCGATGGACGACCTGCGCCATACCCTTACCCTGGCCGATGTGCTCACCATCAACGACGAAGAAGCCAGGCAGCTCTCGGGTGAATATTCACTCGTCAAAGCTGCCCGTAAGATCCGCGCCATGGGTCCCAAAACCCTTGTAATCAAGAAAGGAGAACACGGCGCCCTGCTCTTCCACGAAGACGAGATCTTCTTCTGCCCCGCTCTACCCCTCGAAGACGTATTCGACCCTACCGGCGCGGGAGACACCTTCGCCGGCGGCTTCATCGGTTACCTCGCCTCCCAGGGCCGCAAAGACTTCGACGCCTTCCGCCAGGCCATCGTGCATGGCAGCGCCCTGGCCAGCTTCTGCGTAGAGAAATTCGGCACCGAACGCATCGCCGAAATCAGCGCCGAAGACCTGCAGCAGCGCATCCGCCTCTTCCAACAACTGTCCAGCTTCTGAT
>JBKDBI010000247.1:0-9227 GCA_046314695.1 Bacteroidota bacterium
CAAAGCGCCTGTGTGGAAGCGAATTATCCCTCCTTAAACCGCAACACGCCTTACGCACGCGCCTGCTTCCATAAAAAACCCAACCGCTGGGAAGTGCAATTGCTGCATCCGCTCAATCGCCAGTACAGCGCCGGCGGACCACAAGCCCTGACGGATGGTATCGAAGGCTATTTGGAATGGAAAAAAGGAAACTGGCATGGCATCCAGGGTCAGTCTTATCTCGCCATCATCGATTTGAAAGATACGCAAACAGTCAAACATGTCGATGTGCGGTTTTTACAAGACACGAGAAGCTGGATCGTATTCCCTTCAGGTGTAGACTTCAGCTTTTCAGCAGACGGCGTCAACTGGAGCGATGCCTATTCGTATTCCCATACCATTCTTCCTGAAGAACCGAATGTAAAAATTTTAACGCTGGGCGGGGAAATCAACTTAACCGGCATCCGGTATGTGAGGATGGAGGCCTTTCAGTTTGGTCCTTTGCCGGCCTGGCATCCGGGAGCGGGCGGCCAAAGTTTCATTTTTGTTGATGAAGTACGGTTAAGGTGAGGAAGGAATAGGGTTTGAAGAATCAATGCATATAACGGAATCCTGAGCCAGCTCCCATAAAAGCAGATTGAATCTTCAAGGCCGTACGCCTTTGAACCCAATAGTATCTTGCATCAACGAACTACGCTTCTTATGAGCATTTTGAGCACAATAGGTTCAGAGTAAACAACGCTTCAGGATGGCCCTGCCAGCGTTCTCAATCTGCCGCAGCAACCGGCAAAAAGATCCCGGAGCACTTTAACTGCATGGCGAATGCTATGTATGGTCGCGCTCACTTGTTCTATTTCCAATTCGCCTTTTTCCGGACACCCTTCTTGGAGCGACCGAGCCTCAAAAGGATTTTCATCTCTTCTTTGGTGCGCTCCGGACATAAGCCGCTTCTATTTCCAGATATAACTTGTATCTGATGGTTAGCACTGGGGCAACTCCTTGAGCGTAAGCCTGGTATAACCACAACCTGCCTATGCAATGGCCAATTTCAAATTATTCGCATGCGCTGCATTCTATGGTGGCTGCAAAGCGGCTTCCCACCTGAACGGCTTCCGTATCCAGACAAAGTGCTGCTGCCAAATCCGCCCCGCTGTCAACAACTGCTGTTGCAATCAGCGAAAGTTATACCACCTCGCAAAGCATCGGCATAAGATACCTGGTGGTTGCCTGCATTAAAACCTACCGCCGCATTGGCATCCGCGCCTACTGTGCTCCTTTCAGGGCGAACTTCAGGTTGGCCACTACACGCACCACCGTGATGCCGCGCTCCTTTAGCCAACCCGTCCGAGTGGCAGGATTGCCCGCACTGGCAAATATCACCTTCAGGCCATCCTCAGCAATGATCTTTATGTGCTGTTCGATATCCGGATAGAGCAGCGGCACATTCACCCCGAATAGTTGCTGCGTCGCGGCCTTAAAACATCGTATCCGCTCGCGCAGCACCTCCGGATATATGCTCCCTGAACCAATTCAACCGATTCCGCTGGTGTTGCTGACCGCTGAAGCCAATTCCAAGCCACTGCATCAGATCATACCTACCAATATGACCGGAACCCAGATTCCAAAAATCTCCGTAAACGCGTGCGCATGAAGGCAAATTCACGCAGGCAGTGCATTAACTTTTTTTTTAGTCTTGTGAATTTGCTTTTATTTGTAAACAAACACCTTAAATTCATGCGAAAACTGCTACTTTCTACCACCCTGTTGGTTTTATATACCGCATTGGCACAGGGCCAAAGAGCGGTTTCTGCAGCAAACTGGCAACAACACTGTGTAGATTTAAAGTTTGACGATGCCAGCGGACAACTGCTGTTTGGGCGTATTCCGGAGCATCGCTACGTAGCGGCAGCTGAATTTCCGCGATGGTTTGCCCTCAATTCTGCTTGGGGTGAGCAGGATGGATTAAAACTTATTGGTGAATTCAGAGATGATCTGGGTATGCTTCATTACCGATATCAGCAGATGCATGAAGGTAAAGAAGTGTATGCGGCTCAGGTAATCAGCCATACCATAGAAGGCCGGGTGGTTTCATTCAACGGACGCTGGCATGAAGGCGGTTTTCCTGCAGGAACGGCAACCTTAGATGAACCAAACGCGCTGAACAAGGCCTTTGAACATGTTGGAGCTGAAAGCTACAAATGGCAAATTCCTGAGGAAGAAGCCGAATACCGTATTATAAAAGATGACCCTCATGCCACCTATGCCCCCAAGGGCCGGCTGGTATGGCTACCGGAGCGATTTGCCCCGGGCAGTGGTTCCTTGAAACTTGTCTGGTTATTTGATATCTATGCCCATGAACCCATGAGCAGGCAAAATCTGTTCATAGATGCACAAACGGGCGCAGTGTTGGAAACAGAAAATCTGATACATGCCGGAGATTCCAAAGGGGTTGCAAAGACCCGCTACAGCGATACCCAGCGTATTGTTACCGACAGCCTGAGCAAGACTTCATACCGACTGCGCGAAACCGGCAGAGGTGGTGGCGTGGAAACCTTCAACATGCGCAAAGGAACGAATTACGGCACAGCCGTTGATTTCACTGATACGGACAACTTCTGGAACAACACCAACACCAACTGGGACGAGGTGGCTACCGATGCCCATTGGGGGGCAGAAAAAACCTTTGATTTCTTCAAGGTGATGTTCAACAGAAACAGCTTTGACAACAACAACGCTAAAATACGCAGTTATGTGCATTACAGTGCCAACTATGCCAATGCGTTTTGGAACGGCTCGGTTATGACGTATGGCGATGGAAGCACTTCTTCTTCCCTCAAGGTGCCTCTTACCGCACTTGATGTATGCGGACATGAAATCGCGCACGCGGTTACAACCTATTCTGCAGGATTGATTTATTCCTATGAAAGCGGTGCCCTGAATGAATCTTTCTCCGATGTATTCGGAAATGCCATCGAACGTTGGGCGAGAAGTAAGAAGTGGAACTGGCGCATCGGTGAAGACATCACCTCCACGGGTAACGGCATCCGCAACATGGCCAATCCCAATAATTTCAACCACCCGGATTGTTATAAAGGTTCTTTTTGGTGGACGTCTGCAGGCGACAATGGCGGTGTTCACGTGAACAGTGGGGTGCAGAACTACTGGTACTACTTACTCAGCGACGGCGGCAGCGGAAAAAATGACCTGGGAAAGAACTTCAATGTGGACAGCATTGGGTTCCTCAAGGCAGCGCGTATTGCTTACAGAAACCTGACCGTTTACCTCACTCCTTCTTCACAATACGCTGATGCGCGCACTTACGGCATTATGTCGGCCGCCGATTTATATGGAAACTGTTCCAAAGAAGTCATCAGCACTACCAATGCCTGGTACGCAGTGGGCATAGGAAATGTCTACGACAGTGGTTTTGTGAAGGCTGATTTCGTGTCGGATACCTTCTTCTGCCGCACGCCGGCCAAGGTGGATTTCATCAATACCAGCGCCAATGCCAGGTCTGCAGAATGGTGGTTCGGCGATGGCAATATGTCTAATATCTATTACCCCGCCAATACTTATCAGAACTATGGAAGTTACTCGGTCAAGCTGAAGGTACTAAGCTGCTTCAAGAACAGGTACGATTCTATCACCAAAACGGCCTGGATCAGGGTTGACTCTACGCTTGATATCTGTCAGGGAATTGTGATGCCGGCTTCGGGCAGAGATACAGCCCAAGCCTGCAGAGGTATTGTGTATGATCAGGGTGGGGAAGGCAATTACTTCCAGAACAACACTTCCATATTGCACCTCACCGACCCCGGTGCGGATAGCATGATTGTACAATTCACCATGGTAAACCTGGAGCAGAAGTACGATACCATTTACCTTTATTCCGGCTGGAAATTTACCGGAGCAACACCTTGGAAAACTACTACAGGGCTGATGAACGGCGGTTTACCCATTCGCATTCCGGGCAATACCGTAACCTTTAAGTTCTGGAGCGATCAATTGGTGGTAGGCAAAGGCTTTAAGGCGAAATACTATTCTGTGCGCAAGCCATTGAAGGTGAATGCGGGTAATGATACCACACTTTGCTATGGCGACTCCATGCAACTGAAGGCCGGCTTTTCTGGCGGCCATGCTCCTGACCTGCGGGTAACCTGGAAGGGTTGGCCTTCCGGCGTTTCCCCCATTGTGAAACCTGCCGACACAACCACCTACACAGTAACACTTTTCGACCTGTGTTCCGGTCTTTCGGTGAGTGACCAGGTAAAACTCTCCGTGTTGAAGCCGCTGAGCGTCCAGGTGATGAAAGACAGCGTGATTTGCAGCGGAACTTCGGCAATTTTGCGGGCCACCGTGAGCGGCGGCATGGCCGCTTCGCGCAAACTCACCTGGAATCCGGGCAACCTGAACGGAACCTTGGTTGCTGTGAAACCAGGGGCAACCACGCTTTATCAGGCTGTGCTTTCCGACGGCTGTACCGATCGGCAGGACACCGCTCAGGTGAATATTTGGGTAAAACCTGCCCTCAAAGTCACGGTTAAAACGGCAGATACGCTCCTTTGCAGAGCCGATTCTGTGCGGCTTTCCGCCAGCGCATCGGGCGGAGATACCATTAATTATCAATACTCCTGGAACCGCGGTTTGGGTCTGGGTGCCACGCAAAAAACCAAGCCCGCCAGCGATGGTTGGTATAAAGTTTCCCTCAGCGACGGTTGCTCAGTACCCGCTACTGCTGATTCTGTATATGTGCGCTTTCGTCCACTGCTGAAGGTCACACTTGACCCGGATACGCTCATCTGCGAGGGCCGCAAGGTATTTTTGAGGTCGAACCCTTCGGGTGGTATAGGCACAAAACACGAACTCATTTGGGATCAGGGGCTGCCCCCGGGTAATAAAACCCAAACCGTTGCGCCAAAAACCACTACGATGTATCGTGTTACACTGAGCGACGGTTGTATGGATCCGGTTACGGACAGCGCAAAAGTTACCGTTCGCCTGCCCCTGCAGCTCACCCTGAACCGCGATACACAAATCTGTTATGGTGCTCCGCTCACGCTGAATGCTGGTCTGGCTGGCGGACTCCCCTCCGGTTATAACCTTACCTGGAACCAGGGTCTGGGTAGCGGCACTGCGCATAATGTTTCCCCGCTGAGTAATACCACCTACGTGGCGATACTGAAAGATGGCTGCACTGTGACCCCTGATACCGCGCAGGTAAATGTAACTGTTCGGGCTAAACTGGCCGCCACACCGGTATATAAAAACCTGGTTTGCCCCGGTGATTCCGTTCAGGTGAACCTTGTACTGTCAGGTGGGCTGCCCCTGGCGCGCAGTATTACCTGGATGGGCAGCATCTACAACGCCCAAAATCCATTCAAGTTTAAACCAATTGCATCCGGATTCTTCCATTACTCCGTGAGTGACAACTGCTCACGTACGCTCAACGATTCAGTGTATGTTACCGTGAGCACCCCGCCTGTGGCCGGAGCAGCACCGGTGTCATTCAACGTGTGTTCAGGAATTCAGGCTTCCATCACAAATCTGAGTTTCGGTGCGGTGAGCTGGAACTGGACCTGGTCCGATGGACAAAAGGTCAGCGGTAATAACGGAAATCGCATGTTCCGCGATACCGGACTCTATGGGGTGAAACAGGTGGTGAAGAATGCCGATGGTTGTGTGGATTCTTTCCAGAAACCTGCCTTCATTCGCGTACATGGGCAGCCTGTTGCCGACTTCAGCTGGAATCCACTGAATCCTACCTCACTGAATCCCCTCACCAACTTCACTGATTTATCCAAGTATGCGCAGACATATTACTGGGAATTCGGTGATGGCGGCGGCAGCAGCGATGCAAATCCGCAGCATAGCTACAGCGATACCGGTACCTATCTGGTAAGGCTTATCGTGCGCAACAGTGTCGGTTGTGCCGATACCATGGATAAACCTTTGTTGGTGCGCGATTTGTTTATGCTATCCGTGCCAAATTCCTTCTCACCCAACGGCGACGGACTGAATGATGTGTACAAACCTACCGTCATCGGGCATAAGTGGATGCGCTTTGAAATATACAATCGCTGGGGTGCGTTGATGTTCCGGGGTGATGAACAGCACGCCTGGGATGGAACCTTTGAAGGCAAACCGGCCTTGCAAGGCATCTATGCGGTGAAGGTGTTTGTAAAAGACTGGGAGAACAAGACCCACTTCGACCGGGAAACCATCAACCTTTTGCGTTGACCGGTTATTCCCTTGCGCGGCGGCGATTTTCGAACAACCACCAGAACGGACGGCGATGATGCTGTGCCCTGAAATTCCTGCCCATGGAATAACCAATATGGCCAATGGCCTCTTTCGGGTCGTCAGTGAGCAATACCAGTTTCAGGTCATCGGCAGAAATAGTTCATTCCACCATTATACCTTTCTACATGGTCTATTGTTCCGTGTGATGATCATTTCCTGTCAATACAATGGGAAAATTCCTTATGCTGCAGGTTTGCGCAAGGATAAGCATTTCAAAAAGTTCACCCATGGTACCGAATCCACCGGGTAACAATACGAAGCCCTGGCCAACATCATTTTAACGGACAATGCCGTTGCCTTCCATCGCCTCCCTGGCCCAGGTCAACGCAATGCCGGCCTGCTCTTCTATGCCGAGGCTGGAATTATCCAGCAATCTGGCATCTTCAGCCATGCGGAGCGGACTGTCGGCGCGGGAACTGTCCTGCTGGTCTCGGCTGTTGAGGTTTTCGAGCACTTCATCCAATGTGGTGACTATGCCTGTTTGCTGCAGCTCACGGAAGCGTCTGCCGGCGCGGATTTCCGGGCTGGCGGTCATAAAAATTTTGAGTTCCGCATCCGGGAAAACTACTGTACCAATATCGCGGCCATCCATCACCACCCCTTTGTCGCGCCCCATTTGCCGCTGCATATCAACCAGAAAACGCCTCACCGCAGAATGCTTGCTTACAGGGCTCACAGCTGCTGCAACTTCCATCGTGCGGATGCTTTTCTCTTCATTCAGGCCATTCAGCAATACTTCGCTGCGGCCATTGTCAGGGTTAATCTCAAAGCCTATTTGCAAGCCGGGCAACAGGGCTTCAATTTCCTTTTCACTGGTGATATCCGCTCCGGCGCGGAGGGCCGCCAGGGTAACGGCCCGGTACATGGCACCGCTGTCGATCATCACGTAACCCAATTGCTGCGCAAGCTGGCGTGCAAGGGTTCCTTTACCACAACTGCTGTGGCCGTCTATGGCGATGTTGATGCGCTTCATGCGCTGCAAAATTGCCCTAAATAATCAAGGTGTGCTCGATTTTTTCACTTTGAAATCACCCGGCTTGAAGCTGAAAGTGAAGTGATTCATGTTGAATCCGGGAAATAGAGCAGCGCTGGCATAGGTAATCTGGAAGCGCTCTACGCGGAAGGTCATTCCCCAACTGAAGCCACTGGTGCCTTTCCTTGCGTCTGTACTCATTTCGCGGCGCCGCAGGTGGTTATAGCCGAACATCAGTCCCCAGTTTTTGCTCAAAAGGAACTCACCACCCACCACCAAATGCCGTAACATCTTGTCGCCCAGTGTATTGCCACGAGCACCCTGGTTATCATCGCCCAGGTCAAGAATGTTTCGGTTAGGAAGGAATTGGTTGTAGGTGATATCCGGTTGCTGCAGGTTATGAGCCACCAGATGCACCCGGAGCGGCATATGCTCCAGCCGGTGTGAAATACCAAGTTGAATATCGGTTGCCAGCGGTTCGCGTTTGCCGCCGCCGTAGGTAACCAGTTGGAACCCAAGATTCCTCACGACGAGCGCCATTTGGGTTTGCTTCTCCTCCATGTTGTAATGAACACCCAGATCGAGCGCCGGACCATTCCCGATGTAAGGCCCCATGATGCTGTAGGCAAACTTGGCCGTGGCACCTACTGTCAGGCGTTTGTTCAATTCATGCCCGTAGGAAAAGGCAATACAATTTTCGGATGCCCGAAAATCACCGGTTGGGTTTCCCCCTTCGTCGTAACCGGGAATTCTTCCATAATCCGAATAATAGAAGCCCACGCCACCCCAGCGCCCGGGTTTCAATTGTTGCACATATCCGGCGTAGCCTGCATTGATATCCGACACATGGTCCACATAATTCAAAACAGCCCTTCTGTCCATTTCCTTGTTAAAAAGCGCAGGGTTTTGATGGATAAGGGCAGGATCGCGGTCGCGCATGGCGTTGATCATTCCTCCCATTGCCAGTACCCGCGCTGAAGGGGCCTGGCTGAGGAAGGCATACGTGCCGGAACCACCCAATTGGGAAGCCAATGGCAAGGGCAACAATGCGAGGAGCGGCAGGAAAGGATTCAGACGCACGTAGCAAAAGTAACGGCTGAACAATCCCAAAAAACATAACCCAGCCGAAAAACGACCTGAACGTGAAGGTTGTGCCCTGAATTACGAACTTTGCAAGCATGCAGGTACACCGCTCGCTGGAAGGATTACCCGACTTCCATCATCCAGTTCTCACGCTGGGAACCTTCGACGGTGTGCACATGGGCCACAGGCGGATTTTGCAGCGGGTACGTCAAATAGCCGATGAACAAGGCGGTGAAGCGGTATTACTCACCTTCTTTCCGCATCCCAGATTGGTATTGAATCCTGAAGACAATAGCCTGAAACTGCTCAGCACCCTTGAAGAAAAGGCTGAACTTCTTGAAGCACAAGGCATTGACCATCTGGTGGTTCTTCCCTTCGATGTACAATTTGCCCGCATGGCGGCGGAGGCTTTTGTCAAAGACGTGCTGCTTCAATCGCTCAGAATGGAATCGCTGGTGGTTGGTTATGATCATCGCTTTGGTGCCGGACGAACCGGTGATTTCCAGCTGCTTTGCGACATGGCCAAGATCCACGGATTTCAGGTGGAGGAGATTCCGGCCGCCTGGGTGGATGATGTTAGGGTGAGCAGCACGAAGGTGCGCAATGCGCTGTTGGCCGGAGAAGTTGGCGAAGCAGCGCGATGGCTTGGGTACACATACAGCTTCGAGGGCATGGTAGTACACGGGCGCAAGCTGGGCAGGGAACTCGGCTATCCCACAGCCAATATTGAACCCCTTGACAGCCTGAAGTTGATTCCGGGTATTGGGGTATATGCGGTTGAAGTCGAAACTCCATCGGGTATTTACGGAGGAATGGCGAATGTCGGTAACAATCCGACTATCCCCGGTAAAGGTTTCAGCATTGAAGCGCACCTCTTTGGATTTGAGGGGGA
>JBKDBI010000248.1:0-2906 GCA_046314695.1 Bacteroidota bacterium
GATGCGCAACGAAGCCGCACCGCTGGTGGCAGATTCACCTTATTTCCATATCGGTCTCGTGTCGATGGTAATCGGTGTGCAGTTGTTCCTCGCCGGCTTCCTGGGTGAACTCGTTTCCCGCAACAGCGCCGACCGCAACCATTACCATATCACGGAGGAAACAGACTGATGCTCCGCGGCCGGCATATCGTGATCGTGGGGCCGGCCCATCCCCTGCGCGGCGGTCTCAGCACCTTCAACGAGCGCTTTGCCCGCGAACTGGCCCGCGAGAACAAAGCATCCATCTGTACCTTCCGGCTGCAATACCCGAATTTCCTTTTTCCCGGCCAAAGCCAGTTCAGCAACGACCCCAAACCGTCAGACCTGGAGATCGATATCGCCCTGAACAGCGTCAATCCGTTCAACTGGATAGTTCAAGGCTTTCGCTACCGCCGCAAACGGCCCGACCTGATTGTCTTCCGCTATTGGATGCCTTTCTTCGGTCCGGCCTTCGGCACCTTCGCACGCATCGTCAAAAGCAATGGCCATACGCGGGTTGTAGCCATTACCGACAATATACATCCGCACGAAAAACGCTTCTTCGATAAGCCCTTCACGCGTTGGTTCCTGAAACCGCTCGACGGCGCCGTAACCATGAGCCGTGCGGTATTGCAAGATTTGCTGGGACTGGATTTTCGCAAGCCGGCCGAATACAATCCGCATCCGCTCTACGACAACTTCGGTACTGCGCCTGAACGGGAAGCCGCTTGCCGCGAACTCAACCTGGATCCCGATTGCCGGTATATCCTATTTTTCGGATTCATCCGCCGCTACAAAGGGCTCGATCTGTTGCTGGAAGCTTTCGCCAAAGCCAATTTCGGCGACAAACAGGTGAAACTGCTCGTGGCAGGTGAGTTCTATGAAGACGAAGCGCCGTACCATGCCCAGATTGCAGAACTCGGCATCCAGGAACGCGTTGAACTGCATACCCGCTTTATTCCCAACGCACAGGTGGCATCTTATTTCGCCGTGGCAGACCTGGTGGCACAAACCTACCGCGATGCCACCCAGAGCGGCGTGACCCAGGTGGCCTACCATTTTGAAAAACCTATGCTCGTGACCGATGTCGGCGGATTGGCCGAATTGGTTCCCGACGGCGAAGTGGGCTATGTGCGCCCCGACCGCCCCGAACCCTTGGCCGAAGCGCTTGAGGATTTCTTCCTGCGCCATCAGCCCGACGATTTCAAAACCGGCCTGCAGCAACAGAAAGCCCGTTTCAGCTGGCAAACACTCAACGCTGCCATTGGCCGTGTGAGCGGATTGGGCGAATGATGTTGCGCTTTTCCGGCTGCCCGGATTAACTTGCTTCCATGCTTTCCAGACTGATTCGCTGCTGCGGCTTTGTGGCATTGGGGCTTCAGGCCCAAACGGCTCCGGCTTATCTGGAGGTGGTACAGCATGTCTGGTCGAATTATTCGTTTGAGCCGGAACATTATATCCAAACCCTGGCGCGCACGCCGAAAGGCTGGGATATTGCGTATGAGTACAACATCACAAATGACGGCCAGGCCGAACCCATCCGCTGGCATCCCTTGTGGCGCGGCGGTCGGTATAAAGAGCTGAAGCTACGCATGACCAATCCGGTACAGCAGGTGCCCGATCACATGCGCCGGAATCTGTACAGCTATGAACGTTGTATTTATTATGGCTACCCGCAATGGTCTAAGGACGTCATCAAGCATTACGGCAGGAAAAAGAATCTCAGTTTACCCGAATTGGAGGCTTTGGCCCGGGCCTACAGCCATTACGCACGCGCTTATGTGAATGGCGCGCAATGGGGCGATATGGCCGATGGCGACAAGGAGGGAAGGCAAGGCGCAGATTCCTTCGGTCGCATCACCGCTTTTCAGGCGGAGCAGTTCAGTGCCATGGAAGAAAAAGCACTGGATGCGATGGACCGCATGGTTGCGCTCGACCCCAATTACCCGGTGCTGGTGGGGCATATCCGCAACAAGCAGGCAAACGAATGCATGGACGCCTGGATGATACTCAAGGTACACGGGCATCCTTCGCTGGCTGAGAAGTTCCTGCGGCGGGCGCAATACGATCCGATCATGCGGCATTGGGCGCAGACCATGCTGTCTCAAGTGGATGATCATGGCATCCTGGTCACCAATGGCGACAACGACACCTATCCGCTTTGGTACGAACAAGCCATGGCAGCGCCCGATTCCCGGCTGCATACCCTGAGTGTGGTGAACAATTCGCTGCTCAGCATGCCGGTTTTTACGGCGGCGGCCTGCTACAGACCTCCTGTCGGCGCCAGGTTGAACATGCAATTTGCCGCGATAGAACTGGAACGCAACGGAGGGAAAATCAGTCTTCCGTCCTGGACGAGTATCAAACCGGGTGATACTGTAAGTGCCCGCGATTTTCTCTCGGAATTGTATGCGGGCGAAGCGGAAGTACAGGCCGGTTTTGTTTATGCCGTGAAAGGGAAAGACAGCTTTTGCCTGAATACCCGGGAAAGGCATTTTCTGAGCCCCAGTCAATGGCATGCGTTGGATATCTGGCTTTCCGCAGCTCAGCGGCCTGTTTACGCCAGTTATTTGATGAAGGAAGAGCTCAATCTGTATAGTGGAATAGTGAAACGGGGCCTCGTATACCAACTGGGCGATCAAACGGCGACGCAGCGCATCGACACCGCTGGTTTTACGGCCTGGCTGTTGCGTGAATACAAGCCGGTTCCGCCCGATCCGGATTGGCATGAGCGCATGCATGCCACGGCCGATTTATTCGCCGGGCAATTGGCCGCGACGATGGCCGAGGCCATTCATGCCGTCAGGCCCAATACACCGGAAGCCGAATTGCTCGGGCAAAAGGCGCTGGAATTGTATCCCGCAGGCGGTTTTTACGGCAACGACGGA
>JBKDBI010000249.1:0-11934 GCA_046314695.1 Bacteroidota bacterium
TTGATGGAAGAAGCCATCCATGCCCGTCTGGACAAATTGATCGAATCCATCCGCAGCAGCAATCCCGGCATTGTTCTGCACAAGCGTATTGAGCGCGGCAAGGTATACAAAACCATTGCTCAGGTGGCCAACGATGGCAAATTCGACAGCATCATGATGGGCAGCAATGGTGCCAGCGGTCTGGAGAAGATTATCGGCTCGAACGCCTCGCGTGTCATCCAGGTGAGCAAGGTCCCTGTCATTGTCGTGAAGTCCAAGCCCTTCGGCGAAGGCTACCGCAAGATTGTTCTCCCCATCGACCTGAGCCTGGAATCCAGGCAAAAGGTGGGCTGGGCCATACACGTAGCCAAGAAATTCAACTCCGTGATACACGTTATCACCGAAAGCAGTTCGGATGAATTCCTCCTTAACCGCATCCATGCCAATATCCGCCAGGTTGAAGGCATGATTGAAAAAGAAGGCGTTCAATACGTAAGCAAGGCCCTCGAAGACAAGGTCTTTGAAAACTTTGCCACCGAAACACTAACCTATTCAAATGCCATTGAAGCCGATCTGATTGTGATTATGACTCAGCCGGAAACCAGCATCGTAAGCATGGCTATTGGCACGCTTGCCCAGCAAATGGTGAACGACAGCGATAAGATTCCGGTGATGTGCATCAATCCGGTAGAAACCGGCTACACATTCGATTATTAAGCCATTCCGGCTTCCTGCTAAAAGCGCTGCCAAGATGGATATCCGGCAGCGCTTTTCTATTTTGCATGCATGAGAATCTTACCCCTCCTATTCTTCAGCTTGCTTTTTATAGCCAGCTCATGCCGTTACGAAGACGGCCCACGCGTTTCATTCCGCAGCCCTTCCTCCCGTATCACGGGCAATTGGGTAATGAACAAATGCCTGCAGAATACGGTAGACCGTACATCAGAATTCAACATTCTTTTCCCGAACTACACCCTTTCTGTTGGCGACGACAAGAATTACAGCATCGTTACATCCAATCCCCTGGCTCCGGGCGAAAAAGGAACCTGGGTTTTTAACGATGCCAAAACCGAAATCGACCTGCGCAAAAACGGAACAGGCAAAAGCATCTGGAAAATTCTCCGGCTCACCGCCAAAGAACTTCACGCCTCACAGGTGGATATGAACGGCGAGCTGATCGAATACCAGCTCAGGCTGCGCGATTAACACAATCAGCCAAGGTAAGCAGGGTATGCTCCGGGATTGGCTTCGTGCATGATATTGTAAACCGCGCGGAATACATCATCCACACTTGGCTTGCTGAAATAATCCCCGTCTGTACCATAGGCCGGACGATGCGGTTTCGCTGCCAGGGTAGAAGGCGCACTGTCCAACCACCTCCATGCGCCTTGTACTTCAACAACTTGTTGGAGCATATAGGCTGAAGCTCCGCCGGGCACATCTTCATCCAGGAAGAGCACGCGGTTTGTTTTGCGGATACTGTCGGCTATGCGGTGGTAGCGGTCGAAAGGCAACAAAGTCTGCACATCGACAATTTCTACTTCAATACCAGCTTCAGCCAGCATTGCAGCGGCTTCGCTTGCTATACGGCAGCAACTGCCATAAGTAACCAGGGTAAGATCGCTTCCCTCGCGGATTACTTCCGGAACACCGAACGGCACAGTGAACTCACCAATATTGGCCGGCAATTGTTCTTTCAGGCGATACCCATTCAGGCATTCAATCACTAAACCTGGTTCGTCGCTGCGCAAGAGTGTGTTGTACATGCCAGCTGCCTGCGTCATGTTGCGGGGCACACACACGTACATACCTCGCAAGGCGCTGATAATCATACCCATAGGTGAACCGCTATGCCATATCCCCTCCAGGCGGTGGCCGCGTGTTCGGACGATAACCGGCGCCTTTTGCCCACCCTTGGTGCGGTATTGTACTGTGGCAATGTCGTCGCTCATGATTTGCAATGCGTAGAGCAAGTAATCGAGGTATTGGATTTCAGCGATAGGACGCAAGCCGCGCATGGCGGCACCAATGCCTTCCCCTACGATGCTCACTTCGCGTATACCGCGGTCGCCAACGCGCAATTCGCCATACTTCTCCTGGAGTCCGGCAAAGCCTTGGTTCACATCGCCGATTTTACCCAGGTCTTCACCAAATGCAAATACGCGGGGATCGCGGGCCAGATTGGCATCGAAACAAGCCTGCAATACTTCGCGGCCATCGCACATTACCGGATCGCCGCTGAAATCGGGCGCCACCACCGGAACTTGTAATGCGTTTTCGGCACTGTGGCTGTGCAAATGCGAGCTGTAACGCTCTTCATTGGTTGCGAAGAACTGATCGTGAAAATGAAGTAAGGGCCTGCGCACAGCTTCACCTTCGCCAAGGGTAAGCCTGAGCGCTTTATGGATGGCATTGCCGATGTCTTTGCGACCTGGTTCACCCAATGACTGAATTTGTGCGGCCAGTTGGGTCAGCTCTGCCTTCATGGCCGATTGCCCGGCAGCGGCTTCAAGGGCTGCGCAGCAATCATTGACCTCGCTCTTGATGTCGCCAAGGAAGGCGTTCCATGCCTCTTTTTGCCAATTGCGTACCTCTTTCAGGTATTCAGCTTCAAGGGCTTCAAGTTCTTCGGAAGTGGCAATTTCGTTTTCAGTGATCCAAGTGCGGAAACGGGCTATACAATCGTAGTCTTGTTCCCATTGCAAGCGTTCAGGGCTTTTGTAACGTTCGTGTGAGCCGCTGGTGCTATGGCCTTGCGGCTGGGTCATTTCCGTAATGTGAATGAGCACCGGCGTATGCTCTTTCCGGCAGGTGGATATAGCGTCGCGGTAGGTTTCGCAAAGCGCCGGGTAATCCCAGCCACGGGCCGTAAAGATTTTCAGCCCTTTTCCTTCCTTATTGGTCTGAAAGCCCTTCATCAAGGCGGAAATATTCTCTTTAGCTGTCTGGTATTTGGCTGGCACGCTGATACCATACCCATCGTCCCAAACTGAGATGGCGAGCGGCACCTGCATCACACAGGCTGCATTCATCACTTCCCAGAACATGCCTTCTGACGAGCTGGCATTGCCGATGGTTCCAAATGCCACTTCGCTGCCGCCTTGGCTGAATTGGGTTTCATTCTTCAGCCCTTCGTTTTCGCGGTAAATTTTGGATGCCAGGGCCAGGCCAAGCAAACGCGGCATTTGGCTGCCTGTCGGAGAAATGTCGGCAGTGGAGTTGAAACGGTCGTTTTGGGGCAGCCAGTTGCCACTGTCGTCGAGCATGCGCGTGGCAAAATGTCCGTTCATGCTGCGGCCGCCTGATGCAGGCTCAGCCTCAGTGGACGGATGCGCATACAATTGAGCAAAGAAGGAGCGGATATCGCTCATTCCGGTAGCGAACATAAAGGTCTGGTCGCGGTAATAGCCGCTGCGGTAATCGCCGGCAGCAAACACCTTTGCCATGGCGATTTGGGCCAATTCTTTACCATCTCCAAAAATGCCGAATTTCGCTTTCCCGGTTAGTACTTCCTTGCGGCCTATGAGGCTGGCCTGGCGGCTTTGGAATGCCAGGCGATAATCGCGGATTACCTCTTCCCTGAACTCCGGGAAAGACATTTCAGCGGCGGTTTCTGCAACTTCCATGAAGCGGCAAATTTACGCTATTCGCAGGAAGTAGCCGCTGAGGCCGCACAACCCTGAGTTGTTTTCAATAAAAGAATTCGACATAAATTTACAGCGGATGGAGGGTTGGGTGATTCGCCGCGCAGTTTGGTGGTCTATGTTGTTTTTTTCAGGCATTCTGCAAGGCCAGGACCGCCTGCATCAACATTTCAACGTGCGGAACGGATTGCCCTCCAACAAAGCTTACAGCATCGCACAGAGTTCGGCCGGCTATATCTGGATAGGTACCGATCGCGGTGTTGTTCGCTGGGATGGTCGGAATTTCAAAACCTACACCACCGCAGACGGCTTGCCAGACAACGAAGTATTGCATGTTTTTGATGACGATTACGGTCGCATCTGGATTAACTGCTTCAACACTGCACCCGCTTATATCCGCGATGGCGTAGTGTTCACCTTGCACAACGACCCTTTCCTGGCCAGATTCAATTCAGTAAACCTTTATCAAAGCTCTTATCTGGTCGAGAAAAACCAGCATTGGTTTTCGTATACGAATGGCAAGGGGCAAATTGAATTAGTAAGAACCGATAACGCCGAGCGCTACCTCTTCAAAAACCCTGAAAACAACGATGGCCTGCGCATTATCGACATAGCTAAAGGCCAAAAGGGGAAAGTGTTTGTGGTGACCGCTGGGAGCAGCGCTGAATTGGGTCAAGCCGGTGAAAAGGTTACATTCAAATATCTGAAGAACCCCATCGACGGAAGCGTCTACCCCATCAATACCTGGATCGGTTTCAGGTATAACAATGCCTACTACACCTCAACCTTCGATGGTTTGCTGCTGCGCTATACATTGCAAGGCGATTCACCCGTTCTAGGTGCATCGATACGCCTGCCCATCATACCACGATCATTCTTTTTCAGGGCTGGAAAACCATTCTTCTACGATGATAAGGGTCGGGTTTACGACATGGAGCTCGGGGCACTTTCCGATGAATTCAGATTCCTGGAAAAACACATGGTGAACAACATATTGCTCGATCATAGCGGCAATCTGTGGGTCACTACCGACAACGATGGTGTTTTCTTCTACCCTGCACACGGTCTCGAAGTATTCAACAAGTTGCCCTTTGACGACATTAACTCACTGAGCCACTTCAGAAACTACATCGTGGCAGGTACAGAAAAAAACGGACTGTTGGTCATGGATAAAGACTACAAGTTGCTACGCCATTTTCCTGAAGTGAAGCGAATCTTGCGTGTGGTAAGCACCGTGAATTACTGTGCCGTGGCCAACGACGGGGCCTTCTGCTTTCTGGATGCCGAACTCAGATTGCACGAAATTCCGGAGTATCTTGTTGTTAAGGATGTAGAAGCCATTGGGGGCGATACAGTGTTGATCGGGACCTATCGGAATGCCGCGCGCATCAGCCTGAGCGACCAACAACATGAGATTATTTGGAATAACCGTACCACGGCCGTGTGGAGTGATGTGAATGGTAAAATCTGGCTTGGAACATTGAAAGGTATTTTTGTTAAACAGGCCGATGGCAGCGTGCATCAGATTCAACGACCGGCAGAACTTAAAAATGCGCGGATTACCGACGTTCGTGAAGACCAACAAGGTCGCATGCTCATTGCCACACACCAAGAAGGTTTGGTTGTAATGCAAACAGACCGATGGCGGATTGTGCGCCGGTCTTCGGGAGATAAACGCTACGCACTGGTCGACAACCACTGCGAACAGATTCTGCCACTTCGCAACCATATATGGCTGCAAAGTTCCCGCAGCTTAAACCGTATCCGGTTTGTGCCCGGATCTGTGGATATTGAGGAGAATATTGCGGTGAATGCATCCAATGGATTGATTGCTTTCAGTCTTTCTGATATTGCTGCTGATGACGACCAAATGGTCACTGCTGTTTCTGACGAAGGTCTGGTGCGGATACAACCACAACTGTTACCTCAGCCAACTGCGCTTCGGATTGATATCGAATGGGTCACTGTAAATGGCCGACGGCAATCTCCCGAAAAAATCAAATCACTTTCTAACGATCAGAATAATATCGATTTCTATTTCAATGCTGTCTGCCTGTTGGGTGGCGAGCAGATTCAATACGAATACAGGATGTCTGGCCTGCAGGAAACCTGGAGCAGCACCACCGGCAATACCATCAATTACAGCGATTTACCCCCTGGAAATTACCGTTTCGAAATTCGCGCCATCAATCTGAACACCGGTATGGTCTCCGATGTTCGTTCCGTACAACTCAGCATCAGTCCGGCCTGGCATCATCTGTGGTGGGTTCGCTTGCTTGGCATTTTATTCCTCGCAGGATGCATTGGTTTGGCCATCTTCCTGAGGATACGAAGGACAGAGAACAATGTGAGGCTGCGCAACCTTGAAAACCGGCGTCTGGCCGAATTGGAGCTGCAAGCCATGCGCAGTCGTATGAACCCGCACTTCGTGTTCAATGTATTGACTGCCATTCAGAATTTTATCACCCAGGGAAGAGAAAAAGAAGCTAATTTTTATACTTCCCGGTTTGCACAGCTTATCCGACAGAATTTCGATATTTCGGCGAGAAACTTCACCACCCTGGAAACCGAAATCAGCATGCTCAACACTTACCTGGAATTGGAAACCATGCGTTTCGACGATCGAATGAGCTATAAAATTGAATGCGACCCACTGATTGACACCGACTACACTGAAATACCTTCCATGCTGATACAACCCTTTGTTGAAAATGCCGTAAACCATGGCATCAGACCATTGCAGGACCGCAAAGGACAGGTGACGGTTAAACTGATGCCAATGGAAGGCGATCGCTTGCATATCAGTATTGAAGACAATGGCATTGGCATCAGTGCAGCCAATCTCGACAAGCGAAATAAAACTTTCAGGCAAAGCCACCGCAGCGAAGGCCTGGAACTTACGCGCAACCGCATCCATACCATGAACCGGTATTATGGCATTCGTATTTCCATGAAAATAACGGATCTTGCACATGAAGGCTCACAAGGCACCCGCGTTGAACTTGAAATCCCATTAAATATACCTGCGGTATGAAAGCCATTATTGTAGATGATGAAAAAGCCAGCAGGCAAATGCTGACCCATTACCTGGAGAAGTATTGCCCGGAGGTAGTGCTGATTGGAGAAGCGCAAAATGTAGACGAAGCTTATGAATTGGTGCAGCGCAGTAAGCCGGATTTGGTTTTTCTGGACATATCCATGCCGCGCAAGGATGGCTTTGAATTGCTTCGGATGTTTGAAACACCCCCTTTCGAGGTCGTTTTCGTTACCGCATTCGGGGAATACGCAATCACAGCGTTGAGGCTTTCTGCCTGCGACTATCTTATGAAGCCTATTAACATCGATGAATTGCAGGCAGCTGTTACCAAAGCCCGTGAACGGATCAATAAAAAGGAACTGGAATCGGGTTTGCGCGATTTACTGCATAACCTGAATGGCAAAGGCCCAAAGCGGATTGCCTTGGCACATTCCAATGGATACCAGGTTGTGCCGGTAGATGAAATCATACGATTCGAGGCCGATGGCCGGTACACAAAAGTCACCCTCGCACAAGGCAATACCCTCGTCGTGGCGCGCAATCTCAAAGAGTTTGAATCCATGCTCGCGAGTATGGACTTTTTTAGGGTACACAACAGCCATCTGGTTAATCTGCGTTTTGTACAAGGCTATGAACGCAGCGGAATCCTCAATATGACAGACGGCGCCCGCATAGAAGTTTCGCGGCGGAAAAAGGATGAACTGCTAACCCTATTCGGCATCTGAGTTAACGAATCTTCTGAAAATCAGCGGTAAACGTCAGCTTATATTCCCCTTTTATCCTTGAAAATTGTCGCTTTGTTACGCAGAAATGCGCATTTGTTACTTGGTTCTTTTCACAGGGCAGTTCAAGAACGTACTTCGTACCTGATTCCCCATCAACAAATTGGCAACAACGCCGGTTTGGGTTTGTTTAAAAAGGAGCCTTTCCCCCAGGGCTCTTTTTTATTTGTATGCAGCCTGTTTGAAACGGGCAGTTTTTTACATTTTCTCAGGCACGGCAATGCCAAGCAATCCGAGGGTATTGCGCAGATTTTCAGCAACAGCATTCGCAAGGAACAAGCGGAAGGCCCTGCTCGCTTCATCGGCTTCTTTCAAGACCGGAAATTCATTGTAGAAGCGATTGAATTGGCGCGCCATCTGCAGACTCCAATGTGCCAACGGCGAAGGGTCATACCCATCTGACGCTGCACGCAAAGCATCTGGCAACATGGCCAGTTGCCGAATAACAGCCCTTTCGGCTTCGTTTGGAAGTATCGCAGGACAAGTATCTGGCGCCAGAGTTTGACGCAACATCGAGCGTATCCGTGCATAGGTGTACTGAATGAACGGCCCGGTATCACCTTGGAAATCAATACTTTCCTGCGGATTAAACAACATCCGTTTTTGCGGATCCACTTTCAACATAAAAAACTTCAATGCCGCCATACCAAGCATCTCATAAAGCCCATTAAGCGCCTCTTCTGACATGCCTTCGGTTTTGCCGAGTTCTTCCGTCTTGCGCTTCGCTGTATCATGCATTTCCTGCATCAGGTCGTCGGCATCCACTACCGTGCCTTCCCGGCTTTTCATCTTCCCGCTGGGCAAGTCAACCATGCCGTAACTCAAATGAAAGATGCCGTCGGCATAAGGCCTGCCCAGTTTCTGCATGATCAGCCGAAGCACCTTGAAATGATAATCCTGCTCATTTCCCACTACATAAACGCTGCGATCGATCCCGTATTCTGCATACTTCAACTCAGCAGTTCCGATATCTTGCGTCATATAAACGGAAGTACCATCGCTGCGCAAAACCAACTTCTCGTCTAAGCCATCTTCGCGCAAATCAATCCATACACTGCCGTCTGGCTTACGGTAAAAAACGCCTTTCTCGAGGCCTTCTGCAATGATGTCTTTGCCGAGTGTATAGGTGTTCGATTCGTAATAATACCGGTCAAAATCCACTCCTAACCGGCTGTAACTGCTTTCAAAACCTGCATACACCCAGGAGTTCATCGTCCTCCACAATTGCAGCACCGCCTCATCGCCTTGCTCCCAGCGCCTGAGCATGTCTTGCGCGGCGAGAAGAATGGGCGCCTGCTTTTCAGCCGCTTCCTTTTCTATCCCTGCAGCCACCAGCTCGGCAACTTCAGCACGAAACTGTGCATCGAAGGCAACGTAGTATTTCCCCACCAGATGGTCGCCCTTCATCCCGCTGCTTTCCGGGGTTTCGCCATTGCCAAGGCGCTCCCATGCAATCATGCTTTTGCAGATATGGATTCCCCGGTCGTTGATCAGGTTAGCTTTGATCACTTCATAACCGTCTGCTTTGAGAATCTCGGCTACGCTCCAACCCAGCAGGTTGTTGCGCACATGGCCAAGGTGCAGTGGCTTGTTGGTGTTGGGGGAAGAATACTCGACCATCACCTTCGTGTTTCGGGGTTTTGAACCGAGCAGCGACAATGCATTGGCTCCCATGGACTGCAACAGGCTGACCCAATAAGTGCCGGCAAGCTCAAGGTTGAGGAATCCTTTGACCACATTGAAGCTTGCCACCAGGTCATTCCGCTTGCAAAGTGCCTCACCGACGAGTTCGGCGCATTGTTCCGGACTGCGCTTCAAGGCTTTCACGAGGGGAAACACGACCAGGGTGAAATCGCCGGGGAAATCAGGATTCGTGCGCTCTATCCGTAAATCAGCCGCGCTGCTTTCGATTTGGAAATCCTTGTTTAAGGTATCAATTATCAGCGCACGCAGCGCAGCTTCCGGAGTCATGCCGCAAAGATAATCTCGTTGTGGGGCTGGTTTTGCTTACAATCTGCTGGAGTGGCTGTGTATTTTTGCCCGCCAATGCTGTTCAATTCTGTACAGTTTTTCCTCTTCCTGCCGCTGGTGTGGGCGCTGTATTTCCTGCTGCCACATCGTTTTCGGTGGATCTGGTTACTGGGTTCCAGCTATTTTTTCTACGGCTATTGGAAATACCAGTTCGTTTTTCTGATGGCTTTTACCAGTTTAGTCGACTGGTATTGCGCGCGGCAAATTGTGGCAAACACAGCGCAAACAGTGCGCAAACGGTTCCTGTGGTTTTCCATCATCAGCAACCTGAGTATCCTGTTCTTTTTCAAGTATTTCAACTTCTTTTTCGGGCATTCGCCCCTTGCCCGTTGGTTGTATAACACCGAAGCGATGGCATGGGCTGTGGAACTGGCGCGCTACACCATTCCGGCCGGAATCAGCTTTTACACCTTTCAAAGCATCAGCTATGTGGTCGATGTTTACCGCGGCAACGATACCGCTGAACGCAGTTTGCCCCGGTTCATGCTCTTTGTGGCGTTCTTCCCGCAGCTGGTGGCCGGCCCTATCGAACGATTCTCCCATCTGCAGCGCCAGCTATTCAGCCGGAATAACATACGCTATGAAAACCTCAGCGCCGGATTCCGCCTGCTGCTTTACGGACTGTTCCTGAAAGTTTGTGTAGCCGACAACCTCGCTGCTTCAGCCGATCAATTCTACGGCGCCCATAAGCTCTACAACAATGGTTCAGCCTGGCTCGCTGCCCTTGCATTCTGTTTTCAGGTTTATGCCGATTTCTTTGGGTATTCTCTGATGGCGCAGGGTTCCGCAAAGCTTTTCGGTATCGACCTGATGGACAATTTCCTGAAACCCTTCCTGGCCCGCAACGTACCCGAATTCTGGCAGCGCTGGCATATCTCCCTTTCCACCTGGTTCCGCGATTATATCTACTTCCCGCTCGGTGGAAGCCGCCAGGGAAAAACACGGATGCTCGGCAATGTCATGGTCGTGTTTCTCGTGAGCGGCCTCTGGCATGGCGCCAACTGGACCATGATCCTCTTCGGCGCTGCCCAGGGCATTTTGTACTGGTTCGATCATTTTCTTTTCGGTAAAGCGCCGGCGCGAGAAGATGCCATTGCCTGGCTCCACCGTGCGAAAACCGTCTTTTTCTTCCTCCTGACACTCGTCTTCTTCAGGAGTATGAGCCTGAAACAAAGCACTGAGGTTTACGGCATGCTGGCCGGAATGCCCTCGGGCGAAGCGCAGCTTCAGATTCCTCCTGTAACCTGGGCCATGCTCTGCGCGTTCATCCTGCTCGATTTGTTTATCACCCGCGACCGCTTCGACCGCTGGGTGGGGAAATATCCTGCAGCCCTTCGCTGGACTGTCTATTCCGTTTTCATGCTGAGCATTTGGATGTTTGGCGGCACCGTGAACCATCCTTTCGTCTATTTCCAGTTCTAAGATGACTTTCAAACGCCTGACCATCCGCCTGTTGTTCGTAGTGGTACTTTTCATAGCCGCGAATGGGTTCTACAGTCGTTTTCTGTGGCCCGCGGAGATGGAAAAGCACGCACCACTGGCCGCACGCGTGATTCAAACTGCCGACAGTGCAGATGTGCTGTACTTCGGCGAATCGAGCAATACCAGCTTCAATCCTTTCACCGATACACTCACCTACAGCATCTCTGAGTTTCTGCAACAATACCTGCCTCGTTTACAGGTTCGCGATATCACACACAGCGCCTACCATCCGGGGATGTTCCTTGCGCTCATGGAACTGATCCCTGAAACGGCGCGTGTAAAAACCATTGTGGTTACGATGAATATCCGGAATTGTGGGCCGGCCGCCATACACACCACACTCGAGCCTTACATGCAGAAGCAGAAAGTGTATTACAGCAGCCGAATGCCCTTGCTGTCGCGCATCTACCTTTCCATGAAATTCTACGACAACCGCGACAGCATGGAGCGGGAAAGGTTAAAACTGGAAGCCTGGCGCACCTGGGACATTCAGTATCCCGGAGCGAAACACCCATACCCCAATGCCCGCAGCTGGTTCGATGCCCCAAAGTTTCCGGGGGAAGACAGCAGCGGCGATGCCAGGCGCAAACGGATTCTGGCCGACGACTATATCAAGGGCTTTGCTTTTGTGCTCAGGGAAGACAACCCACGCATTGAACAATTCGACGCCATGGTAAAACTGGCTGCCGTTAATGGCTGGAAACTGGTTTTTAACATCGTTCCGGAGAATATGGAATACGCCAGACTGCTGCTAGGAGAAAACCTGGTGCATACTATCCGGTACAACCGCGATTTCCTCGCAGCGCGTTACCGCAAGATGGGTGTGGAAGTTGTAGACAACCTCGAAGTGGCGCGCGGTCAGGAATTCACCGATCAATTCTGGACTACCGAGCACTTTAACGGTCGCGTAAGAAGGGCCTGCGCACGGAATCTCGCGGGCGTTTTGGCAGGGAAGATCAGCCCGGGAAATGTTCCGGTT
>JBKDBI010000250.1:0-5037 GCA_046314695.1 Bacteroidota bacterium
GGATATTCTCCGACAAACCAATCCAGCAAGGCCTGGTCGGCATACAGCCCCATGTGGTAAAAAGAGATGTTGTTCTTCTGCGATGCGAGTCCCATAAAGGGCAAGGGCTGTTTCGGATCACAGTGGTAACCGGCCGGATACAGGCTGTGGGGGACAATGTAACCCAGCATGCCGTAACCTACACCGGCCTCAAAACCCTGGGGCAGGTTTTCCATGATCAGCTCGTGCAGGCGCCGCACGACGGCCTTCCGCTCTTCGGGTACGCTTTCGAGGTAAGCCTCCGGGGTCGATGCTTCTATGCGCATGGTTCAAAAATAATTCATTGCGGGTTGATGCACGCCTGTAGCGCTCAACGCTGACTTCCGATGAAGGGATTCTCCTTGCGTGACCGGCATATTGGCGGTGTGGGCGCTTTCAACTCAGGGCTCGAACTTCAAGGAATACAAATCGGCGTCGTGCAAGATAAAGCGCAATCGGATGGGCTTGTCCTGGAGCTCAGCAAGCTGCGGAAAACGTTCCCAGTAAACGAAGCGATCGGTTTCATTGCCGATGAGCGGAGTGCAGTCTTTTGCACTGAAATACTTGATAGGCTTGCCTGCTGCATCCTGAACCTCTACGCGGATGGAACCCGCCGCACTGGTGGTGTAATTGAGGCTAAGCCGGGTTCCGGTGAAGGTGAAAAACGGCGTCACGAATTCACCGCCTTCATAGGGTGCCTGCACCGAGGCCAGCCCGTCTGTGCGCCAGGTGTAACGCCGAAGGTGGTTACCAAGTTGGGCGTATTCCTGTACCACATACAACGACATTTCACCCGGGCCAGTTTCGACGATGTTCAGGGCCGGGAAATTGGAACGCGAGATCCAGTTGTGGTAGCCGATACCCGGGCGCAGGATGGAACTCATGAACGTGCGGTCCATGCTGTCGCCGCCGCGCGTCGTCATCAACACCACATCCGAAATACCGTCGATACCGCCCCGGCGGTACATGGGCTCCACGCCAAGGCGCTCGGCTTCACCGGCAGGCAAGACCACGCGATCGGTCACCAGGCGGGCTGCGGTGGAGATATAAATCTGCGGAGCACGGAAATAGGGCGCGGTTTGACTGATGTAAATATGTTCTACGGGCGAATTGCCAAAGCGAATCATCTCCTTGGGCGTCCAGTTAACAAAGTCAGCAGAAGTGCTTCGCGCCACCGTTCTGTAGCCTTTAAATGCACCATCAGTCCATTCACGGAAATAACAAACATACACCTGCTCTGACTCCGACCAGAAGCTCACATTTTGTGAGTCAAACATAGAACCGGTCAATACCGGTTTTTCCTGGAGCCGAGTCCACTTCTTGCCATCAGCGGAGACATAAGCGAAGAGCCCGTGCCGCAAGCCGCCGAGCGCTTTGTAGCGCTGTTCGGCCGGCACACCGGAGCGGTTATCGTAAAATGGACTGAAATTATGAACCACGTGGTCACGGTTCTGATTGGTCATCACAACATTGTTGTTTTTACTGCCATTGACCGAAAAGAATCCCAGAGCCGGCTTAATCCAGTTGATTCCATCGCGCGATTCTGCATACGATGTGTGTTGTTCGCCATAATCATCAATCCCTGTCAGTCCGGCCCGGTAGTAGACCTGGAACACAGAGTCGCGACGAATCACCGTTGCATAGGTGCACTGTGTCCCTTCCTTCATTGCCCCTTCATTAAAGTACAAAACGGCACCGCGGTCAACCGGTTCGTGTTTCACCATCCGGCAACCCAGAAGCGAATCAACAAACCAGCGATCAGTAAATAGCTGACGTTGGCTTCCGATGGATTTGATCAGTTGAGCTTGCGCAAGCATCCATCCGCCTGCAAGCCATAGTATCCCCAATAAAATTCCTTTCTTCATCCGGCAGTCAAAAGGCAAAAGTAATGCCACAGGCAAGGTGGAAAGGTGCAGGGATGCGCGCCGGACTGTAAACTTGCAGTATGACCCGACGCGTCTTGTTTGGACTGTTGCTGAGCATGTCTGCTGCAGCCTGTGATAAAAAAGGTGGTGAGGAAACTGCCGGCCGTATGTTTCAGCTGATGCCGGCCGCTGAAACCGGTGTTGCCTTCGTGAATGAACTCACCGAAAGCGACAGCATGAACCAGCTGATATACAACTACGCTTACAACGGTGGCGGAGTTGCAGCCGGCGACCTGAATAACGACGGACTCGACGATCTGATCTTCACCGGTAATACCAGTCCGTCGAAAGTCTATTTCAACCAGGGCGAATTCAAGTTTAAAGAGGTCACCCAGGCTTCCGGCATAACGCCAACAGGATGGTGTTCGGGGGTGAACATGGTCGACCTGAACAACGACGGCTGGCTCGATGTCTATATCAGCCGCAGCGGTCCGGACAAAAACCCGGCTAATCGCGCTAACCTCCTGTACATCAACAACAAAAACGGAACCTTTACCGAACAGGCAGCGGCCTATGGACTTGCCGATCAGGGCCATACCACCCAGGCTGCCTTCTTCGATATGGACAACGACGGCGATCTCGACTGTTTCGTGGCCAACCATGCCCTGCCTTTTTTCAAAAGCATGGACGTTACCTACAGCCGTTCCATGATGCAAGACCCCTGGAACAGCCAACGCATGTACGAGAACAAAGATGGCAAGTTCGTCGACATCAGCAAAGCGGCAGGAATGGACGCGATGGGTTACGGGCTCAGCACCACACCCGGCGACTTCAACCGCGACGGCCTGGTGGATTTGTATGTCTGCAACGACTATTTCATCCCCGACTTCTTCTACCTCAACCTCGGCAACGGAAAATTCCGCGAAGCCCTGGGCGATTACTTCAAGCATACCAGCCTCTTTAGCATGGGCAGCGATGCAGCCGACTACAACAACGACGGCTGGACAGACCTTTTCACCTGCGATATGCTGCCTTCCGATCCGCGGCGATACGCCTTGCTCCAAGGCCCTCCCGGTCTCGACAACTTCATGGTGGCCCAGCAACACGGTTACGGTCCGCAGTTCATGCACAACGCACTGCAGACCAACCGCAGCGGCAAAGGGTTCAGCGACCTGGCCTTCCTCACCGGCACGGCCAAGACCGACTGGAGCTGGAGCCCGCTCTTCGCCGATTTCGACAACGACGGACGCAAGGATTTGTATGTGACCAACGGCTATCTCCGCGATGTCAACAACCTCGACTTCATCATGTACATGGGGCGCCTGAGGCAGAAGGAAAACCGCGGTCCGAACTTCCGCGAAATAGCCAACGAACTGCCCTACGAACGCCTCAGCAACTTCATGTACCGGAATACAGGCGATTTATCCTTCCAGTTGCGCACAGAAGAATGGGGGCTCAACCATCCTTCCTTTTCAGCCGGCAGCACCATCGCCGACCTGGACAACGATGGCCGGATGGACCTCGTGGTGAGCAATATTCAGGATACCTCCTTTATCTACCGCAACATCGGCAAACAAGGCAATTGGCTGAAGGCAAAGCTAAAAGGCAATGGAAAGGCCAATAGCTTTGGTCTGGGAGCCAAGCTCATCCTGGAAACCGACAGCGGAAGGCAGTTTCTGGAAGTCAATATGACCCGCGGTTATCAGGGCAGTGTGAGCGCTGTGCAGCATTTCGGGCTTGGTGGCGCTGCGGTTGTCAAATCGCTTACCGTTGTTTGGCCGGGCGGCAGCTTCCAAACCATTGCCAATCCCGGTATCAACAAAACCATCGAACTCGACGCGGCTCAAGCTTCCGGAAACTGGAGCTGGCCTGAAGAAAACCCCGGGTTCAGTTTCACTTCCAGTCCGGCTCCTGCCATGGTGCATAAGGAAGAAGACATACCCGATTTCCGCCGCGAATTCCTCCTTCCCCATCGCCTTTCTCAGCTTGGACCCGGACTTTGTGCTGCCGATGTGAACGGCGACGGACTGGACGATGTCTTTGCCGGCAACGGACGCAACGGCGGCGGCGCCAAACTTTGGCTGCAGCAACCCGATGGCGGTTTCCGGGCCGCAGGCTCAAACCCCTGGGCTTCCATTGCGGCCGATATCATGGGCTGCTTGTTTGTGGATGCAGAAAACGACGGCGACCCGGATCTCTACGTAGTTCCAGGCGGCAGCGAATACGGCTGGCCGACCGATAAATACAAGCACCGCTTTTATATCAACGACGGCAAGGGGAATTTTAGCGAAGACGCAAGCCGGATTCCGTTGTGCGATGCCAGTGGCAGTTGTGTGGTAGCGGCAGACTACGACCTCGATGGCGACCAGGATTTGTTCGTCGGCGGGCGCATGGTGCCCGGTATGTATCCCATTGCCGACAGCCGCAGCTATGTATTGAGGAACGACGGTGGGAAATTCGCCGATGTCACAGCCCAACTTTTCCCCGGTTTGCAACGCCCCGGTATGGTATGCGCGGCTGTATGGAGCGATTTCAACAACGACAACTATCCGGACCTCATCCTGAGCGGTGAATGGATGCCACCTGTATTTCTGCAGAACAATGCAGGGCGCAGCTTCAGCGATCAGACACAAGCCTTTGGCATGCACGAGCAAATAGGTTGGTTCAACAGCATCCTGCCCACCGACGCCGACAACGACGGCGATATGGATTACATCATCGGCAATAAGGGATGGAATAGCCAGTACCGGGCAACGCGTACGGAACCATTGGGTGTTTATTGGAGTGATTTCGACAACAATGGCCGCATCGATCTACTGCTTACCTACAGTGTGAATGGCCGCGAATACCCCATCAACTCTTATGACGAGCTGGCTTTGCAGACGCCCGGTGTGATACGCCGAAAGTTTGTGCGCTATGGCGACTTTGCCGGAAAACCGGTACAAGAGGTGTTTGAAGGCGGTATGTTGAAGACTTCCATGCACGCCAATCAGTTTGCCTCGCTCCTGTTGCGGAACAACGGCGGCAGCTTCAGTGTGGAAACCCTGCCGGCAGAAGCACAGGCTGCACCCCTCTATGGGATGCTGAATCTCGATGTGAACGGCGACGGTGCCGAAGACATCATTTGCGTCGGCAACCATTATACCACCCGCGT
>JBKDBI010000251.1:0-2100 GCA_046314695.1 Bacteroidota bacterium
TTGCTGCCCTTGGATGCGCCTTATCCATTCCCGGCTGCGGTCTGCCGTGCTGCGCGTCTAGAAAAAGCGCGCGTTGAAGTCGTACAGCGAACCACTCAGACGGGTATGTGCATGCACTTTCCTGCCCCAGCGCCCGGAATAAGAGAGGGCAGTAAGGCTGTTGCTGAAATCGCTGCGCAGGCTGTCACCACTCAGCAATTGCCCCGGTGAACTGTTGTGCATAAAAGCCGTACCAAGCACGTGGCGCAGGTTTTTGGATGTGCCGCTGGCGTGCAATTGCATTCCCAGGTAATTCCATTCACCGACCGTAAAGTTTCCGCTGATACTTGTGCCCGGCCAGTGTGCTTTTCCTGCATACGCCCGGGTAATCACATGAACGACCCCGCCGACGGCTTCGGGTCCATAGTTCAATGCAGCCGGACCTTTGATGATTTCTAGGTGGTCAATTTCAGCCGGCACCACCGGGATATTGCCGTTGAAATGTCCAGTGAGCGGATCGTTGATACGCACACCATCCACCAACACCAAAACCTGCTGGAAGGTGCTGCCGCGCAGGGTAAGGTCTGCCTGACTGCCAAAGCCGCCCCTGGCCTGTACTTCCATGCCCGGAACGAAGCGGAGGATATCGTCCCACTGCACCACCGGCAGCATGCGCAGTTCACGCGCTTCTATATAGGTAATGTTGCGGCCCTGTTCTTCCAGGCTGCCGCGGAAGGTTAAGGCCTGCACTTTCGCCGGATTGAGGGCGATCGTATCTATCTGGCCTTGTGCAAATACCGGGCTCAGCGCAGCTACCGCTATGCTGAAGAATGTCTTTTTTATCAAGGGTCTTTTCTGATAAAGGAGCGATAAACCATGTACGCGGTTCCGGGAACCAGGATGAACAGCAAGCGGAACCAACTTCCTCCCGAACCCAGTCCTTCAGCAATCATGAGGGTGCCGATGGTTGCCGTAGCGAAGAGGAAGAACAAGCTGAGGGCCTTGCCCCAAAAACCGGTGTAAAAACCCCGCTTCTTGCGGATGGGCCGGAAAGCCTGGCCCGTAGCTGCAAGCGTTTCACCGGATGCTCCGTGTTGTGCGTTCCAGTTGGCTATGCGCGCTTCCAGGGCTTCGCTGAAGCGGGTGAATCCATCCCGGTCGTTTTCGTTTTCGGTGATGCGGATGCGCTTCCCGCCTTTGCGCAACTGGACGATCAGGAATCGCTTTTCTGTCAGTGCCCTGTTCATATCGCTGCCAATTTCATAATGGCCGATTTCATCCCAGAGCAGCCGGAACGATTTGGTGGCGGGCCAGTTGCCGATGCGGAACATCGGGCGCATATCCACCTGAACACCGTCTGCCTCCAGGCTGAGGTTCACATGGCGCAAGAAGGGAGCCATCACCGCAAACATGGTGGCCAGCAATGCGGGAAGCACCAGCCAGATGGGTGCGCCTGCCGCAAAAAGCCAGAACATCACCTGCATGCCGACCGCTACAGCGAGCAGGACGACGGGCATGAGCCTTCCGCTTTCGGTGCTGCGGCCGTAAAGACGGATACCGGAGTCAGGTTTCAGGGGTTCGCTTTCGGTTCCCATATCTCGAAGCTGAAGTCGAAGGCATGTTTTTCATCGCGCGGATGCAACATCGACCAGACAGACTCCCAGGGTTCGCCGGGCAGATAAAAATGGGCGGAAGCATCGGGGAAACGCGCATGCACACGGGTGTAGTAAATTCGGTTGGCAAGCGGAATGGATTGCCGGTACACTTCCCCTCCTCCGATGATGAAGATTTCTTCTGTTTCCGTTTCTGCTGCGGAGGCTATGGCCGCTTCGAGCGACGAAAATGCCTCGAAACCCGGCATGATTTCGGCGTTGCCGCGGGTGATGACCAGGTTGCGGCGACCCGGTAAGGCCTTGCCCAGGCTTTCCATGGTTTTGCGCCCCATGATCACCGGATGGCCCAGGGTCTTCTCCTTGAACCAGCGGAAATCGGCCGGCAAATGCCAGAGCATGCGGTTATCCCGACCAATGGCGCCGTCTTCTGCAGCGGCAACGATGAGTGACAGGAGGGGTTTCAATGCCGGCAAAGTTAAGGAGGATGATGCATTGGCAAGCCGAATGC
>JBKDBI010000252.1:0-6622 GCA_046314695.1 Bacteroidota bacterium
GACGCACTGAAAGCCTTTGATGAAGATCCCGCAGTGCGCGCCATCGTGATCACCGGCAACGAACGCGCTTTTGCCGCAGGTGCTGATATCAAGCAAATGGCGGGAAAAAGCGCGGTTGACATGCTACAAATCGATCAGTTCAGCACCTGGGACGCCATCCGCAAAACCCGCAAGCCAATCGTTGCAGCTGTGAGCGGATTTGCACTGGGCGGCGGTTGCGAACTGTGCATGCTCTGCGATATGATCGTCGCGAGCGAAACAGCCCAGTTCGGTCAACCGGAAATCAATATCGGTGTGATGCCGGGTGCCGGCGGAACCCAACGTCTTACCCGCGCCGTTGGCAAGGCCCTGGCGATGGAAATGGTGCTTTCCGGCCGGTTCATTTCTGCCGAAGAAGCCCGCGCTGCCGGATTGATCAACAAGGTTGTTCCTGTGGAATTGTACCTGGATGAAGCCATCAAACTCGCCTCGCGCGTAGCCGAGAAATCACCCATCGCCGTTCAACTCGCCAAGGAATCGGTGCTCAAGGCCTTTGATATGCCCTTGCAGGAAGCCTTGTATTTCGAACGCAAGAACTTTTACATGCTGTTTGCTACCGAAGACCAGAAGGAAGGCATGGAAGCGTTTATTGAAAAGCGAAAAGCTGAATTCAAAGGCCGCTGACCGGAACTTTAACCTGACTCCAAACAAAAAGCCCCGCGATTCCGACCCCCAGCAACCTTTACGTCCTGCGTTCCCACCTGGATACGGATCGTCGCCGTTGAGCAGGCCGGCGTCGGTGTAACATTGTCGCAGGAACGGTAAGTGGCAGTGGTAACGCCCTGGAAGCCGGGAGTTGCCGTAAACACAAAATTCCCCGAAGCACTCAGGGTAGCGGTTCCGTTGTTCACGGTAAGCAATTGCGCCGTTAAAGGCTGTCCATCAGGATCGGAGTCATTCAACAGCACATTGATCGAACCCTGGGAAGCCCCGTTACAACTGCGAGGGATAGCCAGGGTGTCGTTGCGGGCCACCGGCGGGTTATTTGCCGGAGTCGGCGAAATGCGGATCGGCCAGGAAATGAAGGTTTCACGTCCGCAACCGTCGCGTGCAACAACCGTTATATAGCAATCTGTGATTCCTGAAACAGAAGATGGGGCTGTGTACACCAAACGGGCTGAATCAGCGCCAATTTTGGTGGCAGTAAGCGAACCGCCGCAATTGTTCAGGCTGCGGAAAGTATAGGTACCAGCACCGCCTGCTACTTTGATGCCGAAATTCAGTGTACCCGATTGCAGCACAAAAGCGCCGGAAGCGCTCTGTCTCACAATACGAATTGAGTTGTTGTTCTGGGCCGTTCCACCTACACCGGCCATGAGGCTGGCATTGAAGAAAGCGCGTTGCGCGGCATCGAAGAGAAGGTCGTAAACACAGGCAAAACCACATCGACAGTGCTGGTTATACCACGCACACCCTTGGTCTGCCAGGTGTTGATAATGGTATTCACCGTAGCGGCAAGGCACTGCTTCGGTATGACAAAAGCACCCGAACGAAATGCCGTGGTTCCGATGGTGAAGTCTACACCGTCTTTGCCCTTTGAAGGGTTGATGCACCATTTTACCGGCACATACTGGCCACGCATCAGGTTAAACAACAATCCGTAAGCCTTTAGAGTTGAAACGCTCTATGTGCCGCCCATGTTGACTACATAGTACCCGGCGGGGATGGTTTCGTAGGTGATTTGGGCTGAAACCGCTACCGGAAGCGCGCTGAGGATGATCAGTCCCAGCGCTTTAAGTTTTCATATCATAACTTTCCTCAATGGAAACTTTCAACAAAATTAATATTGTTTGTTTTTTCTTTCCATGTAATACTTTATTTTTATTGAAAATATATTCTGAGCAATCCAATATTTAGGACAACGACACTATACCATCGGGTTTCAACCCTTGGTTGATCCTTCCGGCACCTTCTCATAACCCATTATATGACAACGCATTAAGCGTCTGTCAATGCCGTAAAAAAAAAATTGGCGTTCATAACATTGTTACACAGTCGAACCCGCTGTGTTACAATTTTTCCTGCTTGACACAACAAGAATCCCGCGAAAGTAGAAATCTGTCTACTTTTCCCTGCTTGCAGCATGGGATAGCATGGAAATCCGGAACCATCTATGGGGTTTCCATCGCCTGAAAAAGAAAATGCGCTGATGCCAGACGCCGTTCAATCCCAATGCCCTGTAGTGAAAATGAGATGAATCGGCCCGAAGCAAGTCTAAGACCCGCGCCAGCCTGGGCATCTGCACTTGGGTTGCCACGTCCCGGGATGCGCCGGAAAACAGAACGACTCCTGCATTCGCCTTCAATCCTTTCAAGTGCAGCATGATGATCGAATCGGGCTTGTACTTAACGTATGCGTCTGAAAATGTGGCTACAAACATCTCGGCACGGCTGGGCCTGCCACTGTCTGCCGGGTCGCGGATTTCTGCAATCAGATTCATGGCCCTGTACAGGTTTACCGCTGTGGGATACTCGCTGCTGTCCCACCCCCCATACATCCTGTGATCCTGCTCGTCGTGCGGATGCCCCAGCGCTGCCGGGCCATGGTGTTCATGCCCATCCACGTTCCCATGCTCCGTGTCCTGGTGCCGGTGGCCCAAATGCTGAAGCCAGCTACAAGAACCCAAGAGCAACATTCCAGCAATAAAAATCCCGGTTTTTAAAGCGCACAATTTCAATACATTAGTTACTGAATCAATTCATTTCGTTTTCAATAACACCAAACGCAATTGTCTTATTTACCTCTCAACACATTGATATACAAATTATTACAGGCGCTTTTTTAAATAACAAAGGGCTTGATATTTTTTTCTTTTAACCCGGTCTGCACACGGATTTTTTGCGTTCTCGCCGGGCTTACGCAAGGCTGTTGGAAATGGCTTGGATCGCCTCTTCCACATGACCTGTACCTATCATCAACGGCGGCGACATGCGAACCGTAAACTCATGGGTCTGCTTGGCGAGCAATCCTGCTGTCAAGAGCTTTTCACACCATTCGCGTGCCGTCATCCTGAAAATACCAGGTTCCACATCCACAGCACTCATCAGGCCCTTCCCCCGCAAACCGCTGAGACCGGGTACAGCCAGTTCTGCCAGTTTCTTCCTGAACAAATCGCCCATGACTGCTGCATTCTCGGAAAGTTTCTCGTCTTTCAGTATCTGCAATGCTTCCATCGCCAGTGCACAGGCGAGCGGATTGCCACCGAAGGTACTGCCGTGCTGACCGGGTCGCAGGGTGTTCATGATTTCGTGGCTGCTGAGCACGGCCGAAACCGGCATCATACCTCCCGAAAGGGCTTTCCCCAGCAACAACATATCCGGCTTCACCCCTTCGTGGTCGCAAGCCAGCATCTTGCCTGTACGACCAAGTCCGGTCTGAATTTCGTCGGCAATAAACAGCACATTGTATTTGGAGCACAAAGCCCTCACGCCTTGCAGGTAGCCTGCGTCGGGAATGATCACGCCGGCCTCGCCTTGTATGGGTTCTACCATGAAAGCCGCGGTATCGGGGTCGCTGATGGCTTCTTCCAACGCGTCGAGATCGTTGTAAGGGATGCGTTCAAAGCCCGGCATATAAGGCCCGAAATGCGTGTAAGTTTCCGGATCGGATGAACTGCTGACAGCAGCCAGCGTCCTTCCCCAGAAATTGTTATCGGCAAAGACCACGCGGGCCCGGCCATCGGGAACACCTTTTACTTCGTAAGCCCATTTGCGGGCCAACTTGATGGCGGTCTCCCCCGCTTCCACGCCGGTGTTCATGGGCAATACGCGCTCATAGCCAAAAAACTGGCAGATGTACTCTTCATACTTTCCAAGCAAGTCGTTATGGAACGCACGCGACGTAAGGGTGAGCCGACCGGCTTGTTCGCGCATCACCTCTACCAGCCTCGGATGGCAATGGCCTTGGTTTACGGCACTGTAAGCGGCGAGGAAATCGAGGTAACGGCGGCCTTCCACATCCCATACATAAGCGCCTTCGCCGCGTGTGAGCACAACAGGCAAAGGATGGTAATTATGCGCCCCGTAATGTTCTTCGAGGGCAATGGCTTCGGCTGAAGTGTTGGCGCGGCGGTTCAGGATATCCTGCATGTCGCAAAGTTACACAATGCCGATGGGCGCGAAAGTCCGCAGATGGTCAATGCGTATTAACTTTGAAAAGTGCAGTGGTTACGCTTATTCCTGATTTTCTTGTGTTGCACAACACGGCTCTCCGCACAGGGCGTCTATGCTGAATTCGGCCAGAACCGTGTTCAGTTCACGCGTTTCGACTGGAAATTCTATTCCGACCGGAACATCGATGTCTACTTTTATTCGGACGGTGAAGCGCTGGCGCGGAATGCCCTCGAGATGGCACGCGATGTGCTGCCCCGTGTGGAGAAAATACTGGCTTACCGCCTCAGCGGCTCCATGCAATTGATGGTATTCAACAACCTGAACGAATACCGGCAGAGCAACCTGGGCTACAGCAATCCGCAATTCGATGCCGGCGGTTATACCGTCATCCCCGACGATAAGGCCGCGATTTACTTCAACGGCGACTACCACTTCCTGAACCGGCAGATCCGTTCGAGTATCACCGATATCCTCTTGCGCGAAATGATGTTTGGCGGAACCCTGCAGGAGCGCATCCAGAATTCAGCGCTGCTGGTTTTGCCGCCTTGGTTCATCGCCGGTCTCAAGAGTTATATCGGGGAAGAATGGAATGCCGAAATGGACAACCGCATGCGCGATGCCACGGGGATCGACCGCTTCCGCCATTTCAATTCACTGAACGAAGAAGAGACCGAACTGGCCGGGCATTCGCTCTGGAAATACATCATGGAACAATACGGTCAGGACGCACTGACCAATGTGATCTACATGACCCGCATCACCCGCAGCGTGGAAAGCGCTGTATACTTCGTCACCCAGCAACGACTCGGTGAACTGATTCAATCATGGCGCGACCATTACAAAGGCGTTTATGCCAACGAACCCAAGGGTATCAGCCTGCCACAAGGCAGCGAAAACACGCCCGAACGGCTCACCCGGCTGCGCAATACACAATTCAAGATCAGTCCGGATGGAAAAAACCTGGCCGTCGTAACCCACGATAAAGGCAGTTACCGGGTTTGGTTATACGACACGCGGAACAAGCATACCCAATTGTTGTACCGAGGCGGCTACAAGGTATTGAACCAGATTCCGGATTATCAGTTTCCGATCATTGCCTGGCATCCGGGTGGCAAGCGTCTGGGGATTATTACGGATGAAAAAGGCCGGTATGAATTGCTGGAACTGCCGCTTGGAAACGGCACACGCAAGCGTTGGGAAATTGCAGGCTTCACCGGTTTCAGCGATTTCGTGTATGCCGAAGAAGGGCGCATCTACCTCAGCGCCGTGCGCAATGGCCAAAGCGATCTGTACAGCTTTCAATTGAACAGTGGCGAATATGTCGGGCTCACGGATGATGCCTGGTTCGATCATTCCTTGCGACTCGACCCGAGCGGACAACGACTGTTTTTCGTTTCCAACAGGCCACCGCTGGAGCGGAAAATGGCGGAAGGAACGGAGAATGTGTTCAGCATTGCCAGCGCAGGCGGCAAAGTGCGCGCCCACACCGCTTACGACAGCGGCGTCAGGGTAAGCCAGCCTTTCGTCTTGGGGAATGACCAATTGGTGTTCCTGAGCGATGTATCCGGCATCGTCAACAGCTGGGCCACGCGTTTCGGAGACAGCATTTACGAAGCCAGGCCGCTGACGAATTACAGGCGCAATATCCTGTACCAGGATTATACGGCCAGCGGCGACTTATTGGCTGAAATGCTGCTGATCGATGGCCGTTACCGCATTTTCTTCAACGAAACAGGCGGCGGCTTGCAATCGGTTGATATCACCCGGCTCGATTGGCGCAAACGCACCCGCAGGCTGGAATCGGCGGCGCGCGAAGCAGCGGCCATTCGCGGTGCAGCCCAGGCCTTGCCCGATTCCCTGCAAGCCCAACGCTCCAATAATATCGATACCTCGGGTTACCAATACCTGACCGGCTTCGACCATTTTGAATACCAAAGCCCGACCGATACCGCCAGTCCTTTCAACGGCGGTAACCAGACGGAAAATCTGGCTGCAGTAGCCGAAAACAGGTTTACGATCGATTATTTCCTGTCGCAATTGGACAATTCGCTGCTCGGCGCTTATTACTACAGCAACGAAATGCCTCCATCGGTCATGCAATACGACCTGATCAGTCCATACGTCAGTGTCAGCATCAGCGACCTATTCCGCAACTTCAATGTAGAGGCCGGCTTGCGGGTGAATACAGCCCTGAACAGTTCGGATATCCTGTTCAAGGCATCCGACTTGCGCCATCGGCTGGACAAGCAATTGTCTATTATCCGGCGCAGCTTGCCGCAAGACGCGCTGACAGAAGGCTTTTTCCGCCGCAACCAGAGCACCACGGCAGACCTCAAGTTCCTCTATCCCTTCACCGAACGCAGCCGCTTTACGCTGAGCCTGATGCTGCGCCATGAACGCATCATCACCAAGGCGACCAGTCTGCAGACGCTGCCCGAACCTTCCATTGAAGAGTTCTATGCCGGCATCCG
>JBKDBI010000253.1:0-9143 GCA_046314695.1 Bacteroidota bacterium
GCCAAAACGTACATCTATGCAGTACTACACTCTCCAACATACCGAGAGAAATACAAAGAGTTTTTGAAGATTGATTTTCCGAGAGTGCCTTATCCAAAAGACGCAGCAATATTTTGGCAATTGGTAAACCTTGGCTCACAAATCAGGCAAATCCATTTATTAGAAAGCCCAATCGTTGAGCAATACATCACGCAGTATCCATTAGACGGTGACAATATGGTAACCAAACCAACATATCAGAACGGCAAAGTGTATATCAACGACACGCAATATTTCAACAACGTTCCGCAAGTAGCCTGGGAGTTTTACATAGGTGGCTACCAACCAGCCCAAAAATGGCTCAAAGACCGCAAAGACCGCAAACTGGAATTTGAAGACATTTTACATTATCAAAAAATCATAGTAGCCTTGACCGAAACGGACAGACTCATGAAAGAAATCAACAAAATCGACATCGAATGACGGAAGCACCGGGCATAACAGCTTTGTGTTTGGTCAAGTGCAGTTCTTCGATTCAACCTATGTGCTAATAATCCGCTACTGCGACAAGCGCCAAAACGTACATCTATGCAGCGAAAGCTTAACCACAACCCAACCCACTCCCCAACCAGCATCTCCGCCTCCATCCATACGGAAATGTGCCGCAGCTACGCAGCTCAATCCGAACGCACCCCATGGGGCTAGTAGTATGGCGCTGCGATGCAGCTGGATAGAGTGAATTCATAGAGCTGCCAGACTCCTTGTAACACTGCATTCGAGCTGCGCAGCAGCGTCATATTACTAAAGATCACGGGACGATGCTGTTGAGCTGCACAGCAGCGGCATGTTACTACAGCGACGATGCGGCTGAGCTGCGCAGCAGCGGCATGTCCCAAATACGATGGTACATTCAAGCTGCACCGCCGAGGGACGCATTTTCATTCCCACACGACTCGTTGGATTCTTGACGCGGTTGGTTTTGGCTTTCAATTTTAAAATGTGTCGCTGCTGTGCAGCTGTAAGCTCCCCCAAAACTAGTACAAGTTGAAAGTAGACTCGAAGAGTTTAATTTCACCAGTACAAAAAATGAAGAAGAGCAAATTCACATCCACACAGATCGCGAACATTCTGAAGGAGTTCGATTTGGGTAAATCGGTCGAAGAAATTTCTCGGGAACACGGAGTTTCCCGGGCCACATTCTACAATTGGCGTCGGCGATATGGCGGAATGGAAGCTAGTGAGCTGAAGCGTGTAAAGGAGCTGGAAGAAGAAAACGCAAAGCTGAAACGCATGTATGCTAACCTCGCCCTGGAACTTGACACTGCGAAGTACATCATCGAAAAAAAGCTCTAAAGCCCTGCGATAAGCGAAGAATCATGGAAGAGCTGAAAAAAGAGCGACCAAAAGACATCAGCAGGGCGTGTCGGATCATGAAAACGAGTAGGAGCAGCATGAGTTATCTTTCTGTGAAGGATGATGAGTCACTGATGGAAAAATTACGGACGTTGAGCGCTAAACATCCCAGAGAAGGGTTTTGGAAGTGCCATTTCAGGATCCGGAACTCCGGTGAAATCATAAACCATAAGCGCGTACACAGAGTCTACAAGGAACTAGGTCTTCCATTGCGACGTAAACAAAAGAAGCGACTTCCCGCTCGTGTGAAAGAACCCTTGGTTGTACCCAGCTCATTTACCCACACTTGGAGTATAGACTTCATGAGCGATGCACTGGAAGGCGGAAGAAAGTTCAGGACTTTTAACGTCATAGATGATTACAACCGAGAGGTCTTGTTCGTAGAAGCGGATTACTCGTTAAAAAGCAGCAGGGTTATATGGGTGCTCAGGCACCTGATCAACAGACATGGCAAACCCTTGAAAATAAGAATGGATAACGGCCCTGAGTTCATAGCCAAAATAGCCCAAAAGTGGAGTGAGGCGAATGAAATCGAGTTCAAGTACATAGAGCGCGGAAAGCCCACACAAAACGCTTTCGTTGAAAGGTTTAACGGAACGTTTAGAGACGGGGTGTTGGATGCATATATATTCCGAAGCCTGGAAGAGGTAAGGGAAATAACGGCGGAATGGGTTCACGATTACAACCACTTCAGGCCGCACGATGCACTAGGGGGTATGTCACCCATAAACTATCGGAAGGCCAACAAAGAAACACATACACCCCCTGGGTCTCGTTCCGCTCCGGCTGCGCCTACGCTACACTCAACCCAGGGCACTGAACAAAATCGAATAACAAAATGACTAATAGTCTATTTTTGACCTGTACTAAGAATGGGGAGCCTACACAGCTCGGTCCGCACGTATCGCATGGGTCTAGTGGTATGACGCTGCTGTGCAGCTGGATAGAGTGAATTCATAGAGCTGCCAGACTCCTTGTAACACTGTATTCGAGCTGCGCAGCAGCGTCATATTACTAAAGATCACGGGACGATGCTGTTGAGCTGCACAGCAGCGGCATGTTACTACAGCGACGATGCGGCTCGACGGTGTAGCAGCGCGATGCTCCAAAAATGATCATCCAATCGACCTACACCGCCATAGGCAACCTAAATCCCGCAGGGATGCAAGCTTGGTAGAAACACCCCGCACACAACTTGTGCCGTCCCGGATGGGACGGAACAGACTGAGCTGGGACATCTTTTCTACCAAGCTTATGTGCCTACGGCACGATGAATACGGATAAAGTCATGATCTATTATTGTATCGATTGTTTTCCCGGGCGTTCATGCGCGCAAGAGTTTGGTTTGAATTTCGGGCAACAGATCGTCCATCCGGCTGAAGGCAAAGCACTTCCTGCCTAAGTCTTTCAGCGATGCACCGATGTGGTAGAGATACGTTTCGTCGATGAATAGAAAGCGGTCGTGGCTGCTGTTATTGGTCAACACTTCAATGGCTGGATACTGCAGGTTGTGCTTTTCGAGGTCTTTTTGCAGTGCCGGCCGGAGGCGGGTATGGAGGGTGCAGCGCACACCAGCTTTGCGCTTGCTGAGCAAGAGCAAGGTGGTATCGTCGGCGTAATTATCCACCAGCACAATGCACTTGTTAGCCTGCCGGATGAGCTCGCTGACAAACACATGGGCATCGAACAACTGCCCTTCGAAGAATACACCCTGTCGGGGTGTATCGCCCTTTTCAAGCGCCAGCAGCACCTGCTCCAGCTTGCTGTCGGTTTGCCATTGCCTGATTTCCACGCCTTCGAGGCGTTGGATGATACCATGCAGGTTGTTCAGCGTTTTGCGCATAGCCACAAAGGCCTGCATAATCTGGATGCTGACCTGAATGGCTGCCGGCGTGTGCAAGACAGCTGAAAGCATGGAAACACCCTGCTCGGTGAATACAATTGGTGAATACCTTCTTCCGCCTTGGTGTGAAACTGTGGTGCCAATTTGGAACCTCAAGTCTGACCATTCCAATTTGGTAAGTTGAAAAGCAAATGCTTCCGGAAATCTATCCGAATTGCGGTTCATTGCACGGTTGATGTATTTCGTTTCGGTTTGGTACAATTGCGCCAAATCGCTGTCCAACATCACCTGCACGCCTCTGACAGTTTATATCCTGTTTTCAATTTGCGCCAATGTCAATTCCATGTGTAGGCAATTTTCAGCAGGTGTATCATCATGTTGGTTTCCAACACCATGGTTTCGATGGCGTTATGGAAACGTTTGTCATCTTGCGCATGCCCCCCCCAGTCCATTCGGTTCGCAGGCAATGGCTAAGATTCCGGAATGGCGATAGAATTTCTTTGTAGGTATATGCATATAAAATTGGGTTGTCGGTTGGTCGTACGAATTTGCCGTTCAGCAGGTCGTATGGCGTTCTTGTTCGAATATACTACAATTCAATCTACAAATATCCAAATTTACCACCTCTTATCTTTTAAACCTATGCAAGAAGAAAGCCAGGCTGCGAATCCAATTCCTTGCGCAAAACCCGACTTCCCTGCCGCCAAGCCCCCGCTTTCCCCCATCTTTGCAACTTGGATTTCTACCACAGCAGTTTCACCACACGTGCCCTGGCCCATTACCTGGGCGGCATCTTGCCCGGACGGAGCCTGACCCAGGCCTTTTCTACGGGCAAAGATGAACTGCTGCTGGGTTTCTCGGGCGATTTCTACCTGAAGTTCAATTGGGCCGATGGGTTCATGTTCTTCTCCTTTCCTTCTGAATTGCCCAGGGCCGGGAAAAACACCATCAACCAGTTCCGTTCTGTGGTCGGCGAAAAAGTGCTGGCCGTCCACGACGGTGGCTTCGATCGCTTCTTCCGCCTGGAAATGGAAAGCGGGCATGTGTTCCTGCTCAAGGCTTTTGGCAAGCAATCGAACCTCTTGCTCTTTGCTCCGGGCGAAGACAGATGCAGCCAGCATTTCCGCCTCCACCACAAAGGCGATGGCGCGGCCCTGCTCAGCAGCTTCAGCCACCGGCGCAGTTTTGACTACGACGACGCCAACTGCCGCGATGCCGAAGCCTTCCGCGCGGCCTATCCTTTCGTATTACCGGCCTTGCTGGCGCAGTGGGACGATGCAGGGTTCTTCCACCTGCACGGCGCCGAACAGGAAGCGCGCTTTCGCGAACTGAGCGCGCCGCTCGTGCATCCGCAATTCTATGTCGATACCGCGTCTGGGCAACCGCGCTTTACTTTCTTTCCGGGCGCAGGGCTCGAAGCCATTACCGACTTCGCAGAGGCCGTCAACCAATACACCCGCGCCTTTCTCAGCTGGCAGAATTTCCGTTCGCTCAAGCAGCGCCTGCAAGTACATTGGCAGGGTGAAATGAGCCGCCTGGGCCGCTTGCTGAACGACCTGCAAAAAGAAGAAAAACGCCTGCAGGAAAGGCCGGGCTATCGCCTGATGGCCGACCTGATCATGGCGCATCTGACCGAAATACCCGAAGGCGCCGAGCGCATTTCCCTGCCCGATTTCAGCGGAACCCAATCCATCGACATTCGCCTGCAGGGAGGACTCACGGCCTTGCAAAACGCCGAAGCCTATTACCGCAAGGCGCGCAACGAGAACATCGAAGCGGCCATCCTCGCTTCGCGCCTGAACACCACGCGGGAAGCCTACGCGCAAGCAACGGCACGCACTGCCGAAGTGGATGCGGCCACGAACAGCAAGGCCTTGCGCAATATTCCGCTGCCGCAGAAAAAGCAGCAACAGGAGCAAGACGATTTGCCTTTCCATACCTTCAGCATCCAGGGATTTACGGTTTGGGTGGGCAAGCACGCGCGGGCCAACGAACTGCTGCTGAACCAGTACAGCAAGAAGAACGATATCTGGTTCCACGCGCGCGATGTGGCCGGCAGCCATGTGGTGGTGCGCAGTGCCCGCGGATTGGATGGCTTGCCGAAGCCGGTCATGGAAGGCGCTGCCCGCCTGGCCGCCTGGTTCTCCAAGGGGCGTTCACAGGGGTGGTTGCCGGTGCAGTACACGGAGCGCAAATACGTCCGCAAACGCAAAGGCGGTGCACCGGGCGAAGTGCTGGTGGAGAAGGAAAAGGTGCTGGTAGTGCAGCCCGGTTTGCCGTGAAGCGATAAGTGCCGGTCTCAGCGGCGGATTGTCACACGGGTCGTTGACGTCCACGTATCGTCCATGCGCAGGTTTTCGCCCATGGTGGCAGTGGAAGTACTGCAGGTTGTATAGCTGAGGGAAACCGGAAATGCGGCTTTTACGTCGTAGCGCAGGATACCGCGCCCTTTGGTCTGGCTGATATGACCATTCACTTCACCTGGCTCGGGAAATTTCATCATGGAAATGTTCAGGGAAATTTCGGCGATGCCGTCCAAAATGCGCAACAGGCTGTATTGTATCACATGCTGCTGCGATGAATCCGACGCCAGGGTGCGTGTCAATTCGATATCGATAACATCGTTCGGATCCGCAGGGTTCAGTTGCATCGGTCCGGGAAACAGCATGTTGACCACATTCAGTTCCTGCTGGGCAGCGAGCCGCGAGTTCACCAAAGTCTGAAACGGCACATCGGGCATGGGTGCAAACTTTTCGATTTGCACACCGCCGTTGACGTCTTTGGCTATGGCGCTGATTTGGATGGGAACCAGGTCGGTCGCCGGCAATGGGAAGGGTGATCTGTTACGGTAATACATGAGGCTGTCCCGATTACCCAGCAGGTTGAACGTGGGTCGGCCCGCGGCGTTGGTTCCGGTCGGCATGACCGACCACCGGTAGTTGCTGCGCAGGGTGGACCGGAAGCTGTCGGCTTCGAGGTTCATCTGCTGCAAGACGGAGCTGTTATCGCCGATGAAGCGGGTGGTACCTGCCGATTCCTGTTGGATTTCGATGCGCACTTCACGGCCGGGCTGCCATTTGACTTCGTACACAAACTGTTGGCTGCCGGTCTGCGCGCAGACATTACCAAGGCACAACATGGAGGCTAAAAGGGATATATTATGATTCATAACAATACAATTCAAACCGCAACGTGCAGCTGCCGGCCTTTACTCCAACACATGAACCACGCCGCGCTGGGTATAGCGCCGATCGTCCCATCCTTTATACACAACCAACCAGGCAAAAACGTTATCGCTGGGCTTTCCATTACCCATAACGCCTTTCCACTGCAATTTCTTGTCTTTCGAATCGAATACTTTTTCACCCCAGCGGTTGAATACCATCATGTGGTAATCGCGCACGAACACGGGCACGGTTCCCCACACGTCATTGATATCGTCGCCATTGGGCGTAAAGGCGTCGGGTACATACAATTCAGGCGGCTGAAAGAGGTAAAACTCATTGCTGAGGCTGGTGGCATTATAGCCTCCAGGCGCTTCAAACGCGCGGATGCGGTAGAAATAACCTCCCCAATCGTAATTGAGCCTGTTGTCGCGGTAATCGAATACGGTTTGATTAACGGCCACGATGGGACGCAATACTCCTGTATCTACGCGTCTTTCGAGCGTATAGCCTGAAACACCCGCCGGCCAATGGTCATAATCCGGCCAATTCAGGTCGAAGTAATACAAAGGCTTGCCTGTGGCTGTTCCGCCCAGGACGATATTGCAGCCGGGGTTCGACTTTACGCTCACATGCCCGCAGCGGTCGAGCACCCTGACCTTGTAGCAATAGCTGGTGGTCTGCACATCGACATCGAGGTCCAGGAACGAAGTATCCGTGCGGTTGGTGAGGGTTGCAATCAGGCTGTACGGTTCTTTGCCGTCGCGGGTGTTCCGGAACAGTTCGTAGGAGCCGAAATCCTGTTCCTGGCTCTGCAGCCAGAAGGTGCGCACGCCGCGGTTGTCTTCCACCGTCGCGGTAATGAGATAGGTGCTGTCGATCGGGCTGTTCAGCTCCTTCTGGGTACAGGTGCGGAAACCTTGATCGGTAACCACGCCGCATACATTGACGCCGACGATGTAATAGCAATAATTCCTTGCGCGCGGGTTGGGGGCATTCCGGTCGGTAAAGCGTCCGCCATTGGCATTGCGCAGGGTATCCAGCACCACCCGGCTACTGCCGGTTTGCTTGTAGAGTATCAGGTGCTTCCAGTAAGGATGTGTGGGCGATGCCGGCCATTCCAGCGTCACTTCTCCCCGGGTCTCGTTGATCATGAGGCAGATCTCGGTGGGCGGTTCGACCGGTGGCGGCGGATCTACCACGATGCGGATGGTGTTATAAGTCGTATCCTGCTGCGGGCATCCGTCGTCGCGCACACGAACGCGCAGCACGAAAGTATCGCTGCGCGAATGCTTGCAATTGGTTGCCCAGTTGACGCTGGCCACTGAGCGACCTGCACCAAGCTGTTTTGTGATCATGGGGCGCGGTTGTGCAACACCTGCCCAGTTGGATGAATCGGCGAAAACGTCGAGATAGACTGTATCCCAGACATCCGGATCGGTGCCAACGATTTCAAAATTGAGACTTTCGGTGGCCGTTATCTTATAGAGCGTATCGCGCGATACCGGTTTGCGGTTCAGGTTTTCAAAGTCGATCTTGAAGATGGCATTGTTGCAGTTTTCGCTGCGGTTCGCCCGGCTGTAAGCACCCGGAGTCGTCGGGAACAGTCCGTTCTGACCGCAGCCCGCGCAAACTGCCTGGTAGATGATGCCTTTCTTGTCGAAACGGGAAGTACCACCGTCCACATGTTCTTCGGCTTCAGCGGTACGGGTGCTGATGCCGCCGAAAAAGGTGGCATACAAGAGTTCATCCATATTGCGGCTCAAGACCGCCACATAGAAATCGCTGCCGTCGGTTCCGCGCTGCACGGCATCGGGCGTGACGGGCATATTGCGCGTATTGCCGCGGTTTTTGGTCGTTTTGGGGATATGCGTATTCGTGTTTCCGCCCCAACCGGAAAGGAAGATGCGGTTGCACTGATCGACCAGGAAAGCCGATGGCGAGATATTGGGAAGATTGCCGCCTGAGCCGATCGTGGTGCTGCGGTCGATGCCCGAAAGGTCGGCTCGGTAACGGGTAATGAACTGTCCTGCATTCGCATTGGCATAAGTACCCGGTGTTACCTGCCAGACGCCTTCCGTTTGTCCGTACACATAAGGCAGGCCGCGGGTATCGGTCTGCACGAAATAACATTGATCGTATAAAGACGTTCCTGCGAATATTCCTTTTTGGAAGCCGCCGGTGCGGGCATTCAGTTTCAGGAGGAAGCCGTCTGCCATGCCTCCGCGGTTTACGCCTCCCCAGGCTTCAAATCCGAGGTTGAAGGCGCCGCTGTTGCTGCCTCCGCAGACAAACAGATCGTCGTTCAGTCCGAAAGCCAGTCCATAGGCTGCTTCCGACCCCGTTCCGCCCATGCAGGTGCTCCATACCATCTGGTTGAGACCGGGTGCAAGCTTGAGGATCACGGCATCTTCCCTGCCCTGAAAGAAATTCCCCGAAACAACTGGGAAATCAAAGCTGTGCGTGGTGGAAGCCACATAGATGAAGCCGAGGTTGTCGGTAATCACTTCACCGCGGAACTCGTCTGCGTAGTTGTAGAGTAAAGGAATGCTGTTGGCATTGGGCAGGTTTTCCCGGTCGCCCAACACGCCGTCCAGTCCGGCTCCGCCCACATAGGTTGCTCCTAGCAATCCGGTACCCGCGGCATTCAGCTTGGCTACCACGATGTCGTAGTCACCGTTATGGGTTTGGTCCCACCCAACGCCATTGGTCGGAAAATCGCGGCTGCGGGTTGAACCCATGAT
>JBKDBI010000254.1:0-44227 GCA_046314695.1 Bacteroidota bacterium
AATCACAGGGGCAAATAAGGACTATGAGGCGTACTATGCACGAATCCGTGAAGCTGGGGTTATTTATGGCATCGCCCCGATTTTACAAGGCATCCAAAAGCATCACGATGTGTTTTTCATCACAGGACGGCGTGAGTCAAGTCGTGAAGACACGATCCAGTGGCTACAGGTTAATGGCTTTTGTGGCGAAAACCCTAGCCTTTACATGCGTCATGAAGGCAGCTTTGAGCCTGCTCACAAGGTCAAGGAACGGCACTTGAGGGAAATCTGCACGGATGTTGCCTTTGGTGATGTGACGGTGTTTGAAGACGACCCCCATTGTGCGGAAATGTACGAGAGCCTAGGGTGCTATGTGTGCCATGTGAAGCACGAGAAAGCGAGGAGCTTATATGTACGAACTATTTTGGGCAAGCACTAGCGGTGGCGGTAGCTTTTGGGTGGAGACACTGGAGCCTTTTTATATTTTTGACTCAACAGAAATAGGAAGGGTTTGGTTTGGGCAAGGTTCTATTTTGTCTCCTTTATCCGTATTTAGAGTAAGTAGCCTTACAGAGGCTATGAATGAAATCCATACCCTTAACAGCCAGTTAGAAGCGTACCGAAGCAAGCAGTTAAGCTTGAACATCAAGGGAGGGAAGCGATGAAAATTAAAATCAGAGAAACGGCACGAGCCAAGAAGGGCTGGAGCCTTTACAAGCTAGCCAACGAGCTTAAACTTCCCCAACAAACCGTGTACGGCTGGCAAAGTGGACGCACACAGCCGAGGCTTGAGAGCGTGGACATGCTTTGTAGCGTCTTAGGTTGTAGCGTGGGGGATCTGTTTGAAGCCGAGCCTGTGGAGGTATCGGTCAATAAAGAGCTTTTTTGGTTGACATTTAGAGACGGCTCACATATTTTAGCCCATGCTACTTGTGGCAATTATGGCACGTTTGAGAAAAAAGCTTGGGTTAATTTGGACGGAACACCTGTGAAAGAAAACCCTTATGGTGTTCAACGTGGCGGTTTTGAAGGTGAGATTATTCCTTATGAACCATTTGGTATGAGTGAGGTGAAGCCGTGACCACACCCCTAACACGCCAAGATGTCCTAGGCATCGTCCTAGAAGCCCTAGAGCTTCACGAGGCGAAGAAAGCCGATGCACACACCAAGCGGATTGTTGCAGAGTTTGAGAAGTCTCTTTCGTTTGGACTGCAGGAAGAGAAGTCACCGACAACAATGTCACGAAAATCAGTAGTCCCTAAATCAGTAAGAAAGTGGAAAAAATGATGTTTAACTGGTTGTACGAGTTCGGAACGATGTTGTGGCAAAACGGCACGGTGTGCTTGATTATCGGCTACATGATTATCGGCTATGGTGCAGGGTGGGTGATTACAGGAACACAGCGTGGCAAGGATTACGGTCAAGTCGTTTTTCGAGTTTCCACAAAAACAGAGAACGGCAAGGGGCTATTGAATACAAGCATTGCATGGGACGGTGTGCCTATGGATCCTACAAGACCACTTCGTCCTGTATTTAAACATCACAGACACGCCATGCACGCCTTTGAGGATACAGTCCACCACCTTAAAAATATAAACGATTATTTTAATAACGAAGAAAAAGAGAAAGGGAAAGAATGATGCCTACTTATTTAGTTGAAGGTGTCCGATCAAGAAAAAAGCAATTGTTTTTTCTTATTGGCGTCCCTTGCCGCAACCACCGCAGGAGGTGAGCCATGCTTGAGTTTTTAAAGAAGTGGTTAAAGCCGAAAGAGAAGAAAGTGGAAATTAAGCACGATTGGATTTATTACACCCAAGGCACACATACGCCACAAAACCATGACGACATTTTGCAACACGTTCTAAATGAAACATGGAACTCTGACGACGGCACGTTTACATTTGAAGATAAGAAAGGCAACTAAAATGCAAGAAATCATAACCGAAATACTGGAAATTCACGGCTTCCCTACGAAGAATGTGGAGAAATTAACGACCTTATTAGAAAATTGGAAACTTAAGGATTTAACAGCTCTCACCGTCATCACAAGCGACAAGCAAATTATGGGATTTTCTATGGGGAATCGCATAATCGCACTTGGGGGCATAGTGCCTACCTTTAGTCAAGAATGGCGTTACTGCTCCCTAGGCTCCGAGCTGGTGGTACGATTGAAAGGCGGTGAGTGATGATAGCCATTAACTTTAAAGCCAAGTTTGCGGACTTGGTTGCCAGTGGTAAAAAGACGCAGACCATACGACAGACGAACCGTTTCAAAGTGGGGGATACACTACAGCTCTACACAGGGCAACGTACAAAGGCGTGTCGTAAATTGGGTGAAGCCGTTGTAAAAACAATTTTTAAAATTAGTATTACTGAAACAAATGTTGAGTATGCTAATCTTGACTATATTTCTGTTTGCGGAAAAGGACGTGAAAAATCATTAGGTGGACGAGAATATCTATTAAATAACTTTGCCCAAAAAGACGGCTTCAAAGACTTTGAGGAAATGAAAGCGTTCTTTGTAGCTCAATACGGCGACTTGCCTTTTGAGGGGTACTTAATCCAGTGGGAATTGAAAGGCGGTGAGTGATGGAAACAATCAAGATGCTTTTGCGTGTAACCCTTAAGTTTTTTCTTGTTTTGCTTTGGGTGTTCCTACAACTAACCATGCTCCCTTTTGCTCTGATTGTAGGCGTTTTGAAATACGGATTGCCAAAGGCTGAAAAGACTTTTGATGATTTTATTTGTGATGTAAGCAAGAAAGGCGGTGGAGCGTGATTAAAGACGATGCAGAACTTGAAGATGTTTCGCTTAAGATATACAACCTTATGCAGATCCCAAAACTTACAAAAAAACAGGGACAAGCCTTAGTCTCCCTTTGTAATGAAGTGGAAATATACGAGGCTCAACTAGAGATTTGCGATTTCAGAAAAAAGCTTAATGAGGTATGGAGTGCTATTGAAGAGCTTGAAAAGAAAGGCGATAGCAGAACCGAGCGTGACATTATAAAGCTTATAGAATCAAGAAAAAAACGAAGTGTGATGTGTCAGCAATTTGCATATTTGCACACTACATTAAAAGCATTAAAGAAAGGCGGTGAGTGATGAGTAAGGTTTCGCAATTTTTTCGCATTGTGTGGAAGTTCCTATTGGTGGCTATGTGGATGCTTGCACAAATACTAATAGTCCTGCCGTGCGTCTTGTTAAAAGCCCTAAAAGAACAACTGGCACAAGGCTTTCATTCTACCGAAGCGAGTCTTGACAAAATCATTAAAGATCTAAAGAAAGGCGGTGAAGGGTGAGTATACTTACTAAGATTGCCAAGTTTATAGCATTGTTATTCTTTTGCATAACCGTTGCCTGTTTTGCACGTTTGCTTGGTTCATGGTGTGGGTACTACATGACCGCACATCCTACATTATGGCTTCTTGTGGGGCTAGGAATGCTCCAGTTTTGGGGGATGTTTATGAGTGACAAGAAAGGCGGTGAATAATGCTTATAAATAAAGACACCTTGAAAAGGTTGGTGCTTGTGACTCTTGCAGTGTTTCTAGTCCCTGTGCTTGTCTGTGGTTTTTTAGCATGGAGCAAATGGGTGTTTCTATTACTATTGTCCTAGCCTAAAGTATGTTAAAATAAAAGCAACGCACGCACCCGACCTCTCAACGATGTAGAAAAGGGTGCGTTTTTGTTTAATACGCCCACGTCCGCTCGTCGCCTACGGATTCGCCATGTACCACTTAACTTTCGTGCGGATCCAGTTGCCCACCTCGTGAGGTTTGAGCTGTGGCTCCCACGGTATGCTGTTGATGTCAATCTTCCCAGCGGAATCCGTCCCCTTGTGCTTCAAGCCAAACTCATAATGCGTGTAAACGGTGTCCTCATTTATAGGGATGCCGTTTGCTTTGCAGAATTGAGCCACGAACTTAAGACACGCCTCAAGGCTTTTCTGTGTAAACGTACCGCCCTTGTACCCTTTAAAGGCTCCACACACGGCGACACCCAACGCCCAACTATTACCACCAGCACAATGTGCGGCGTAAGTATCACCATTTTTTAGCTGGCGAGCGTTGGCTTCAGGAGGGAATTGACCCTTCACACAATCGCCGTCATCCTCAAAGATGAAGTGATAATGCTTGCGATCAATGGCGTTGGCTTTGAGTCCGCCAGCCGTCCAGTGAATACACACACGTTTGAGTTTAGCGTTCATTGATGTATCCTTTCATACTTGTGAACCGTGTTGCCTTCAACCCAATAAGCAGGGCGTGGCGTACGTTGAACTACTCGATTTTCTCGAGGGGTTGCCTGTGCATTCATTTTGTCAACCTGCCTATCAACACAGACCTTCAAAATCAACACAAGAATCATCGCTCCTAGCCATATAAAAAACGGCATAACGTCCTCCTAAAGAAAAGGGGCTATGGGGAAGCCCCCTACTTTGCTTTTCTACAAACACACACTAAGCTTTATCATCTTCAAGAGATTTTTGAAGTGCCACCACTTGAGGGATTGTCGCACCAATAATGTTGCGAAGTATAATCGCAGGCACTTTCGCTTGAATCGGCACAGGAATCAATGCCAACACTTCATCGACGCTTATCTTGCCGTCATCGTTCTTGTCGAGAAGGTCTCGCACAATGTCAACAATAATCGCCATAACTGCCTTGGCTCTTGATGTTTCAAGCCCTTGCTTGACCTTGCCAACAAAACCTTTAATCCAGTCAATAAACGACATAGTCTAATCCTTCTGATTTTGTAACGTATCTTCTAACATCTCTCTATCTTACCACGCAATCAAGCATAGCAGACTAAGGCGAATGGGGGACTTCAAATTCCGCATGGTGGACTCCTTCAGCTCTTCCTTCAAGTAATCCAAGTTTGTAAGAAAACTCAAGAAGCTTGTTTTGTAGATCCGCAATACGCTTGTTTTGGATTTTGTTGTTTTCTTTACACTCGAGGCTTTCATCTTCCGCCTTTTTCTTAAGTTCAGCAAAATCCTTTTCTGCCTTTGTTTTAACAGCGTCGAATTGAGTAAGAATCCACTTAAACATAAAACCAATAGCGACTGGCATAACGCCGATTGCTCCATAAAAAACGGTTGTGTCTATTTCAACGGTTGCCATTAAACATTCCTCCATGTACCAGCATTTTTGACTTTAATGCTGACAATATCTTTCCACGTTCCAGCATCTTTCACCTTAATCGTAAGGGCTTGCTTCCACACCCCAGCATCCTTGACGAAGACTTTTGGGGCTGGCGGTGTGCCAGTAGGAGCTAATAACGGCGTACGAATGCGTAAAACCATGGCTTAGTCTCCTATTAAGGGTGGATGGTTACGGAAGGGATGCGAAGCGGGTGGTGTTTCAACAAGCCGACCGTTTTTCCAATATAAATATCCTTCTATTAACTCAATTTGCCTATCGGTCGCAGCATAAGGCAAAATTAAAAGGTCTCGCATTCTACCTCTAAAAGTACTTAGGTCTGGACCAAATCCAACAAACAAAGCACCTGTGCTTGTTGTGGTCGCTGCTGTGATCCCACCTGAAGCGGCTAGCACACCATTTACACGCAGTATTGATTTTGTTGAGGCGTTGCCGTCAAATCTCCATACAATTATATAATTTGTGTTTGTTGCAATCGTTGTGCCTATAGTCTGACCGTTTAAAACCGCTAACAAATCGGCTCCAATAACAACTAATCCTGTTCTAGCCGTAGGGGTAGTGGTTCCATGTTCAAAAAACCACCCTGTTGCTGTTTGATTGATTACCGCAAACGCTGTAAATGCCGTAGTGGTGACAAGGGGTGTAAAAGAAGCAGTGCCTACTAAGCGTTGAGTTGAGGCTGTAAACCCAACAGAAGGGGTGTTATTCCACCCCCCTGCTTGATAAGCAGGGCGAAGCCCAGCAGTTGATTGAGTAAACGACCAAAGTTCATCAGAATCATTCCATTGTGAAACCGCACCACTAACAACCGTAATGTTTTTTTCAGCGTCTAAATTTAGACCCCTTCGTATTATTTCAGGGCTTGGCGTCCACAACCGCCTCTGCAAGCGTGCTTCGTCGTACCGCCAATTTAAACCAACTCCTCTTGGCATTAGGTAATCTCCTCGTTCCAAGTGGCGAAAGTTAAGCTATTGCCCGAAACCGCCGTATTAACACCCATATTGTTTTGCCAATACAAACCGTATACGCCTGCGTTGGGTACACGCATAGGTACATGAAAACGCACTGGTCTTGTACCTGTTCCAGTTAAAGCCACAGTCATGGATTCGGAATTATTTTCAGCGTAGTTTGTGCCGTCTACTTTTCTTCGTAACAAAAACGAAGCACTCCCTCCTGCGTTAGGAGTAAATGAACCAAGAACTATGTTAAGTTCTATATAAAAGTCTTTCCCAGTCGTGTTTGGTATGTCTGTAATGAAAGTCGTCGTGCCTGAGGCTCTGTTATCTAAAGCTGTTCCTGCAACGTTAGAACTTGGACTACTTAAATCTGACCATGTAGCGATTGCCATTATGCTTGACCCCCTCTTGCGATTCCCACTGTTCGAGCCGTTACTTCGATGTTGTTATATTCTGCCCACGATTGCAGGCGATAGGCTTTTGATGAAATAAACTCACCTTGCTCTTGTGTGAAAAGCCCTGCTGAAATTGCACTGCTTAACATGGTTTCAAAAGGTGTTCTAATTTCAGAATTGCTTAAATCAAACATGTAATCTCTTGTAGATACAGAGTCCACAATGTTAAGGCATAAAGCTTTCTCGCTTGCGTTTTGGCTATTCTTAGACTTATCTACAATGCTTGCCCACACATTAAAGGAAATTAACATCCTCATCACATCGGCGTTTAGAATAGAGCCATAAGTGGGTGGCAAAGCAGGGTCAGGCGTGTTTAAAATATCCGCCACTTCCCAGTCAGGTAAAGAAGCCAAATCGCTTTCCTGTATTCGTGTTTGTAATTCTGTCATATTGCCCTCCTAGGGTGTAAATTGAATCCATACGTCGCCGTTTGCTCCGTCTCCAGCAGTGGGAGCAGAAGTCGATGTAAAAACTGTTATGTTTGACGCTCTATCTAGCGACAAGGCTGTTTTCAGCGTAGCGTTGGGTATAGCCTCTACATTGCCAGTTCCAGCGGTATTACGTCCCAGCACTGTAGCAGTGGCTACTTGTGCCATGTCAGCAAGCGTTACCGCATTATTGGCAATAGTTAGAACGCCTGTGTTTGAAAGAGTAGCATCGCCCGACATAGCAACTGCCGTCGCCACGTTAGATCCATTACCCACTAAGATATTTGCAGAAGTAAGAGCTGTTCCGAGTTTCCCTGCCAAAGCATCAAACACGGCGTTTTGTGAAGGGGCGATTGTTGTAACACCATCTGTAATAGCATCCGCCACTTTAGCGTCTGCATAGGTGTTTGATGTTGTGTTCGTGGCATTGTCACCAGTGTTCGTACCGCTTGTGTTGCTTAATTTAGTCCGTTCGGCTGATGTTAAGAAAAGATTTGTTGCCCCCTGTGTTATCGAATCAGAGTTGGTAATTGTGTTTTGCTTTGCATTTAAGGCTGTTTGAGTCGCTGTTGAAATCGGCTTGTTTAAATCGGTGGTATTGTCAACATTGCCTAAGCCTACGCTTGATTTATCCAAGGTTTGAAAGGTCTTATCGCCTCTATAGTATTGGCTTGTTGTCCCAGCAGTTATGGTATTTTCTTTAGAAGATGCTAAACCCGAATAAAGACTATTGACTGCATTATCGCCTGTATTTGTTCCACTTGTGTTGCCCAAAACGGTTTGCTGTGCATCCGTTATAAAACGCTTATTACTTGAATCCGTAATGTTAGCGGTCGTCGTGGTGTCTACGTTTGCAACATTGCCTAGTCCTACTGCTGTTTTATCTAAGGTAGCAAGACTTAAATCACCTCTAAAATACTGACTTATTGTCCCAGTTGTAATTGTATTCTGTTTGGCATTTAATGCCGTTTGTAAATCTGTTTGAGTTGATAAAGTGCCTGTAATAGATCCCCAAGTAGCAGACCCACCGATTGTAATGTCACCACTTCCTAGTATACTTTGTGTGTTAATTGTTTTAATGTTTGTTCCACTTACTAACGTGTTCTGTTTAGCATTTAAAGCGGTCTGTGTAGCTGTACTAACTGGCTTATTGGCATCACTTGTATTGTCAACATTACTTAAACCAACTGAACTTTTATCAAGCGTTTGGAATGTCTTATCGCCTCTGTAATACTGATTTGTTGTGCCAGCAGTTATGGTATTCTCTTTAGCATTTAAAGCTGTTTGAGTGGCGGTTGAAATAGGTTTGTTTAAATCGCTTGTGTTGTCTACGTTGCCAAGTCCAACGTCCCCCTTAGCAAGCGTTACAACACCTGTTTTACCTGCCACACTTGAAACGGCGTTACTCGTTAAAAAACCGCTGTCGTTGGTGAGCTGGCTTGTCAGTGTGGGAATCGTGGGCTTGCCTGTCAAATCGGCATATGCTCCAGTGGTGGCAACTGTAGAAAGCCCTGTAATCGTTCCCACGGCTTGCGTGCCTGTATGATTCGCCCTTGCAAGCAAATAGGCGTCCGTGTTGTTTGCTGTCGCCCCTGTGGCGATGCCGTCCAACTTCGTTTTATGGGCTGGCGTCATCAAGCCTGCGTTCGTACCGTCGGCTAGGGGAATCGTGGCATCCGTGCCAGTGCTTGAAGCCACAATGCCATTCGTTGGTGAAGCCGTGTAAGTCAAGTTCGTGGCTCCACCACCACCACCACCGCCACCAGTAATTACACCACCAGTAAAAACTTCAATCGTCTTGCGGTCTGCTGAAATCTCTATAATCTTCATCTTGAAACATCCCTTCTAATTAAGACGCTTCCTGCAAATTGCGTGTCAACGACACCACTTGAATAAGTGAGCTGTAAATCAAAAACACCGATTTTGTAATAAGTGACCTCTTTGCCGTCTTCTATTTCTGTCACTAATGAAGTTGTACCGCTTGCCATTAAGGTATCAATCGCTCCCCAATCGGCTTGTGGGATTGACAACGTAATGATGTTGTCGGCGATTGTGGTGGTGAAGGTGTAAAGGACGCTAGATGCTGAAGATGTGGCTCTCAACTGCATTAACGCCGTCGCTGTTGATAAATCTTGAAGCTGTCGGGGCTTAACGCTTTCGTCCCATATCTTCACAGTCCGAATCGCCGTGTCGCCACGGTAGAACTTTAAATCATGGCTTGGGACGTTGATAATAGACATTTAAGCCTCCAGTATCGCTAAAACGGCTTGCTTCAAAGCGTCAAGCTGTGGGTCGCCTTGCGTGTCAATGCGATTCACCACAACAATAGCAACCCCCACTTGACCAGCGTTTAACGCCGTGGCAATGCCTGCCGATGCTGATAGGAAATCGGCTTGCGTTTCGTCATCAAGCGTCGAAATAAGGGCTGTAAGTTCACGGAGCTTGTCTTGTGGCGACTTTGGTAAAGTGGGGATTGCCTCACTGTAACCGTCGAGGGAATCCGCTTCAACCAGCGTTTCATTCTCGCCTAGCTCCCAGTCTGCTTCCACCATGCGAAAGCCTGTGTAGGTGGCGTTTTCTTCATTGAAATTAGTGAATGCGTAAAACGGCATAATGTAATCCTTATACGTTGATTGTGTAGCCTGTAACGGCTAGGTCAAACCCACTGCTTGTGACTCGTGCATCAATACTTTGACTGCTATTAGTGAGGACAGTTAATTCTCTTGACAGTACTCCCCCACCTAAATCGTAGATGTATTCGTTTGTAGTCCCTGTTGTTCGGAGAAGACCAGCACCGCCACCTCTTGAATAGGCAAATAACGTGGCTACTCTTGACGGTGGCGGGACAAAAGAAGCAAGTGAAAACGCAGAATAAGTACCGCTTGAAACTAAACCGATTAAAGTCGGACTGCTAGTTAAACCTGTTGTAGCCCCATTTAATTGCGTTGAATAACGTGTATGTGAACTGCGTCCCGCCCAAGAAACCATATAAAACGGCAGAATGTTTGCAGAACCGTCGGTTCTCAACGTCAACGGCAACTGCACGACCTTTTGAACCACTGTGCCGATCGTTAAGGTGCTGGCTCCGTTGGTGGTGGAAGCAACATAACCGCCTGAATAGGCGTAGACGTAGTACCATGTGTTATTAGCAACCGTTAAGCCGTCAGCAAGTCCGTTGGCTCCGTTGGTGGCAAGGTCAAGGTTACGGCTCGCTGAACTCAATAAGATGTTCGCTGTGTTGTCTTGAGTTCTTGCGTTCAAGGCTCCGTTGAAGTTGACTCGCTTGGGTTGAGCTGAATCGTAGGTGGGAACAGGGGCGTTCAGGTATCCGTTGGGGAGTGCCATTGTGTCTTCACTGCCTATTGTCGCCTTAAGCGTCCATAATGAGCCATTGTTTGCGGTGTTTCTTAAGTAAAGCTTTGAATCCGTGATGCTTAAAATCAACTGGTCTACAACGCCACTGCCACGATTAACAACCAATACGGAGCCGTTGCCGTAAGTGTTATTTGTCGTGCCTGTCGTGATTCGATAAAAACCTGTTTGATCGACACTGTTTAAATCGTCACCACTCTTTAAGGGAGCTGTGCCACCTAAACCATGAACCAACACCAACTCGTTAATATAAGTGGAAAGGTTTTTATTTAAAGGAAACTGCGTGTACCAAGTGGTGTTTCCTGCGTCCCTCGTTTTAAAAAAGTTCGTGGTGGTATCCGCCCACCCCATAAAAGCGTCTAAATCACTAGGAGCTGTACTTCCTGAATTGTTGGTTTGAATCGCAAGCAACGCATTGTTTACGTCCGACGCATAAGCACTTCCTGATTGTGACGCTGAAACGGTATAATCTGCTTGTGGCATTTAAGGCACCTCCTCCTGAATTATAATACTTTTCCATAACCTCGTGCGAGCCAGTCGACTAAGTGAGTATGACTACCTCCGCCATGATGCACATAGACATCAAAGGATGAACTTGTAACATTGGTAATCTCTAAGTATTCATTGGATGCAAAGTTTAACGGCGTAACTTGTATGTTAGGGCGTGCCTTAAACGGTACGCTAAACGTAATGGTACTTGTGCCTGCTGGCAAGTCTACTGCATTAGCAGATTCTAAGCGGTCGGGCATATCGCAAGTAACGCTTAAGGTCGTAACCGTAGGGATTTTAGACTGCAAGAATGAACGCATCACAAGGCGGAATCTAAACGCCCTTGCTTCATAATCCCCTGCATTTAAGGTTGACCACGCTCCAAATGAGACGTTATCGGTGGATGTTGCCACTTGAAGCTCAAGCATCCCCTGCGTGTATTCAATGAAGCCGACATCAAGAACACTAGACAAAGAAGCGAAATCAACCACATCGGCGATTGTGTCGCTATCCACTGTTGCCATTGTTGGCTCAAGCGATACATTGGGCATGAAAGATACCCATGAAGAGGTATCTCCCATGACAAAATCAACAGTGCCTGTTAATCGTGAAACATAAACATCGCCCAAGTCGATTGAATTATCAAACTCGTAATAAGCGGTATCCGTCACTAAGGGGTCGTCAATAACCAAGCCGTCACTAATCACGACGCATCCTGTTTTTGTGCCTGCAAACGTGGGATGCTCGTCTATTGTTTCTACGACGTTGATGTTAATATCGGGCGACGTGAACGTCACACGGCTTGCATCAATAGTGCTATAGGCTCCGTAAAAGTCTTTTGCCTTAATGAAATAAGTACCGTCCTGATAGGGGATTGTCAAAGTCGTGTCTTGAGTGAATATCAAGAAAGGCGTTAAATCCCACGCTGTGCTTGTCTTCCTTGGCGTGTAGCGGATCTCGTAGCCGTCTAAGTCATTATCCAAAACGGCATCCCATGTAAAAATCAAATCCCCTCCAGCGATTGAGTAGTTGAAGTTCTGCACATTCGCAGGGGCTAGGTTATTTTCCGCAAAGTCAATCGTAGCAGTAACGCTTCCCATGGCTCTGTTTTCGCTGGCTGTGGCTTGAATGGCATCCACTCGAATATCTAGGATATTGTCGGTAATGGCTAAATCGTATACAGAACTGGCTGTTTCACCTGCATAGGTGTAATTCTCGCTAGTGGGAAGCTTCCAATAAACCGCATACCGCGTGATGCGTCGATCGGGCGATGCCGTCCATGTAAGCAATAAACGCTTCACTCGCACGCCGTCTAAGTTTTCAAAGAAACCCACGCCCTTTAAGTTGCTATGTAGGTAAACTTCCTGACCGATTAAGGTTGTCGGTGTTTTGCCTGTGACGATACCTCTTTCGATGCGGTCGTACTTCGTGCGGTCGTATTCAATGGCGGATATTTCGTATTGAAATTTCTCTTGGTCGGTTAATTCTCTTTTGCCAATCACATAGAACTCTCGAGGGGCAAGGTTTGACGCATTAACCCCCCAAATGCTATGTAACGCAGGCGTGTTGTCGTCTAAATCGGGTTCATCCCCCACGCTTACCGTTAAAGGCGTATCAAAGCGGATGTATTCGGTGTTTCCATAAGTCACCACGCCGTCTTCATCACACGGCTTGATAACACGTTCCCTAAGTGAGCCGTCACGCATCATAACGTACATCGTATAGGTCTGCAAGGCATCAAAGAAGACGTCGCCGTCTAAAAGTAAGCCTTCATAACCAGTGGAGCCGATGTCGTCGTAAAAGTATTTAATCCGCCCACTTTGACGCAGGGTTTGAAAACTGGGGTCGTAGATCCCGATAACGTCCCCAATGGTAATTTCCGCCCCCTCTAAACCAGTGGTGAACCCCACGGTCTGATATTGATTCTTTTGTGTGTCGAGCAACCATGCCCCATAGCGTCGGGCTTGTCCTTCAGACGTACACCCAATAGAAGCGACGCTGGCTTGTTGATAACCAAAAAGTTCAATCAAATAAGGGTCTTCAACAGTGACGGTTGCTTGCTCGTAAAGGTTGCTAGGATCGTTCCACCGTACTTGAGCCACGCTCGACGTAGTGTCAACGGATGCCGTGGCATACTGAAACGTCACACCGTCCGAATTAACGACGTTCGCTTGTGAGAATACCGCTACAGGGTCTTTCGGCATATCCGCCGTTAGGATGATGACATCGTTGGCACTGTAAACCATGCCATGAAAGACGGATGCCACCTTATTCACGATGTCGTAAAAGCTCTCGTTATTCGCAAACCAGTAATTAAAGGTATACCGTGGCTCCATAGCTTTACGCCCTGCCACAGGAACCAACTCATCGCAGTATTTAGCCACTTCATAAAAACTGTACTTGTCGATCTGTGACGCACTGATAAAATGACCGCCACCATACCGCTGGTTTGTGAGGATGTCATAAAGCACCCATACAGGGTTATTCGTCCAGTCCGTTTGAAACGTGCCGTTCCAATAGCCTAGGGGTTCATCATAAAGCCGTGTAATCGGGTCGTAAGTGATTGGGATTTTAACCTTTACGCCGTCAATCAAATAGCCACGCTTAGGAAGGTTATTGCCAAATAGAGAAGCGTCAATTTTAATGCCTGCAATGGCTCTATTCGCATAGGTGAGCTTGGTTTCCACGCCTTCGGCATACGCTGACCAATATAAATCGTTTTGCAAGTAGGGGCTGTTACTGTCTTCTGTTACCCTTGTCACCTTTATATCCCACGGACTGCCTCCATTGTCTTTAGGGAGCAATACCAAGTATTCACGCTCATAGGTTGATGCGGTACGTCCTGAAATAACGGTGTCCTTGTTGACCAGCTCGTAAATCTCTGATACCGTCCAACCACTAGGGGGGGTGATGCGATACTGCCCTTGTGTAAGCCCTATAATTTCATCATCCAATTTGTACCATAAGCCGTATTGTGATTTTGTGGAGATCCCCCGACTTTCCATTTTAAGATTTTGGCTAATGAAATTGACCGTGCCGTTGTAGCCTTGCGTCGGATTATAAACCGTGTATCCTGTCGGTTCAATGCTATAATTTTCAGTAACATTTGAGCCACTAGGCATGAGCTTGTAAACCAATGACGGCGTTTCTATATTATCTAAAAAGTACGCTTGGCTAGGACTGTCAACACGCTTGGTAAGCACCACTCTAAAGCCCCTAGCGGTGCTAGATGTCAACCATTGACCAGCCGTTTGGTTGATGCGTTGCCACACACGCCCAAACTGCTTATAGCCTGTTTCGCTCTCGTTCACTTCGATTTTAAAGGCGACGCTCTGCCTCAATACATCACCAGTGCTTGTGTTTTGAAATTGCAAGGCAGGCACGGCGATTTTGATACGCACATAATCGGCATCGGGGTTTGTAATGGTGCGAATCACAGGGGAGGCTTGCAATACCTTAACGCCTACACTCACCAAGCTTTCCACACCACCAAAGCCCTGTATTTCGGTTTGGTCTGTTTCGCCCAGCCGTGATTGAAACTCTACCCCCTGAAAGTTGAAGCTCCCATTCGTATTTTGTAAGGGGGTGTCGTTAAAGTAGACGCTGTTTAAGCCGTTGACCAAGCCTTTTATTTCGCCCTCTGAAATGACTTCAAGGATCCGTGCGACGTTATTCGCCTGTAAATCAATCGGAGACGATACAGGCGTTCTCGATTGTGGTTTGCTTGACCCACCCATTACAACACCTCTTCGGTCGTGATTGACTGGCTAATAACATTCGTTCCCACATAGAAGCGTCCGTAAGCCACAGGCACACCCACGCCTTTACCTAGCCGATTCGTTGCACCAGTAAAAAGGGTACTTTGGCGATCTGCTGGATTGTCCCCTTGTTGCAAGTCGCCTACTTTGGGCGTGGGTGTGAATAGCGTCACAATACCCCCTAGAACGGACGTAGCACCCCCCACAATTAAACCAACGCCGATACTTGCCAATTGAGTACCTGACAAGGTTCCTAAGCCTCCAGTCATAAACGTGAGAGCAATCCCTGCCCCAATTAGTAGCACACCTGCAATAATGCCGATAAACTTCTTCCCATAAACGCCTTCCACTGGCACAAGGTGAATCGTATCGACACCATCGGGCAAGCTTACATCAAAGCGTGAATCTTCTGAAAGCAAACGGCTTCTACCGTCATCCGTTAGACTGAATCGATACCAGCCACGCTTTAACATTTGACGCATCCCTTTAAATGTCCGTAAAAGAAAGGAAACCACTTGTTGAGCGGTTTCCGCATTTATCCGCAGGGGATTAGGGGAAAAGGTCTTTAATTTTCCGTGAAGCACAACCGATACAAGCATTTGACGCCCTCCCCTTACATTGTAACCTTTAAAAGCATGTGCAGGCGTTCCATGCTGGCATGGACTGGTGTTAAGCGACTCACCCCATTCATAGGGTGATGAAGCATTACGCTGTTGCCCACATAGACGCCTGCGTGTTCCCCATGACGACCTAAGCGAATGACAATCAAGTCGCCAATCTCTAAAGGGCTGTCCAGTGCTTTAACCTCGCAAAGCCCTTGGTGATTAAGTGTATAATAGTAGCCATTTTTATCGTAAAAATCTCTAGGAATAATGGGGAACTCATAGCCTTTATTCAATTTATACCAATCATTGATAATAGAGAAACAATCGCCTTTTCCGTCGCTTCCATAATCGCCCCATCGATACGACCGCCCTAGCAAGCTTTCCTCTGTAGGCTGAATAGACGAATGCCAAAACGTCGGCTTCACCACGTCGCTATGACTGCAAAAGTTCATTATCCCTTGGGGTTTATTACTTGAGGCGAACATCTGCATATCAAGCATGGATGGCACTAAAGGCTCATGTGACGGTATCGGGTGCGTGTGCAAGTAAGCCTCTGCCCCTTCAATCATAGAGCCGTCTACAAACTCCTCATTGCCTACTTTGACCAAGTGCCACACGTCGCCGATTTTAGCGAATAAATGCTCGTTCTTTAAATCATCGGCGGATCGTGCCATAAGTTGCATGGTGACGTGTTGACGGTCTGCATCGGTGAACATGGTTATGCCTCACTAAAATTGGGGAACCCATTAAAGGGAACTGCCGTTTTAAAACGTGCCTCACAACCGCCCACGGTCTTACTGCAACGGTCTAGGGCTTGTGTGGTGACTTCGTTAAACTCATCAAAGTATTGTGTGCCAGTGTAGGGGCAAGGGTTGACATCGGCGATGACAAAGCTGGATGTATCCGCATCCCAACGGCGGTAGATGTGGTTGCAATAGTTCACCATTTGGTTTTTGGGGAACTGCTGACGGTTTGCCAGCTCCATTGCGGTTATTAGCTCGAACTCAATAGCGACACTTGTTTGGCTTGTGATTTGGTTGATGTAAAACGTGTCATAGTTCACGAACTCGTCCGTAATTGTAGGGGTGATGTCGTCAAGTTCATTCCGTCGCACACGGATTCTTGTAAACTTACAATTCTGTAAGCCCCTGTACTCGTTGATGCCACCTACTAGCAACGCCTGCAAGTTTGAAACAACAAAGGTCGGACGTGGAGCTTTTCCGCTTTCAATCTCAAAGCCTTGGGCATCAATTGGGAACGCCGTGTAAGTATTGCCATTGAACACAATGTTTGTGCGGTTTTCAAGGCATGAAGGGCTTAGGTAAATAATGCCACCGCCATAAATCGCTGTGTCAATTTGAAATAACGTTACGATTGAACCAAAACTAGGGAGTTGAGCATCAAGCAAGATCAAACACCTCCCTAAGCTTAAAGGTGACATTCCACAAGTTCGCATCCATGCCTGTAACCTGTATCGGGTCTTGACACACCCATAAACGAGCAGACGCTTCGCTAGGGAGCGTGTAGTAAAAGGATTCAACCCCACCGTATCCGTTTAAGTCGTCGACAAGATCGTTCTTTTCTGTCGCCGTCAATACGGCACACGTCAACGTCACGTTTAGAATCTTAAAGTTGATGCCGTCTGCTACCCTTTGCTCGTAGCCGTCGCCAAACTTGGCGGTTTGCACACGGTACGCTGTTTCTTCGGTGTAGCCACTTTGGCTAGGGGTTACTGGTAAGGTGAGGGTTGAAGGCATTATTCACGCTCCAAAAGTAGCAATGATATTTTCAAATAATCCAATGGAGTGTCTTCACCTTCAAAGCTTGTGATATGTGCAAGCTCAACAACATCCCTGATAGGATGATACGGAGGATTAAAGGCAACCTCTGTGTATCTGTCTGTGGTTAATTCAGTTTGAAAAAACTCTACCGCTTTTTCATGTGATTCAAACGCCTGTGCTGTAATTGAGGTATAAATATCATCATATTTTACCCATACGTCAAAAGACCTTCCTTGCAAACTAAAATCTACTTCTGAAAGAATGTATTTTTTAAACCTTAATTGTGCTGGATTTTCGATGTTCATTCTCTTTTTCATTATGCGAATCCCCTTTGTAACATTCCGCCTTGACGGCTTTCCGTCTTAAGGACTTGTCTAACCTTCATTTCAATCATTTCACTAATTGCCTTCCCTGCTTCTGCTAAGCCTTGATTATCGCCCTTGCCTCCGCCTTGCGTGTTAACCGTCACGTTGTTAATGACTGTAATACCACCACCGCTCCCACCGCTTGGCATGGCGTGGCTAGGGATGATGTTCCCTGCGGATCGTGGCACAAACATTTCACGCCCTGCCTCACCCACCATGTAAGGCTGATTCGCATTAACCGCTCCACCGCCTGCACGGTGTCCAACGGCTCCAGCCCCCACCGCACCACCAGCTTCAACATGACCAGCACTCACCGCCCCACCTTTTAAAAAGCCTCCTGTAACGCTTGTGACAATCCCAGTCAATAATTGCAAGGCATAAACCTTAATCAATTGGACGGCAATTTGACGCAATAGCCCCACCATGATTTCCTTGAATGAAGATGTGCCGTTTAACATATAGGTTATTGTATTGTCAAACGCTGAACGTAAAGCGTTACGAATGCCCTCGCTTGTTTCTTTCGCACGGTCTGCCATTTGTTGCGTTTGGTCTGCATAATCCTTTAACGCTTGTTCACGAGTGGCTTGTTCCTGTGCCTGTTGTTTTTGATCAGCGTTTGCATTGCTATCTTTTAGCAAGTCACGTTTTCTTTGCTCAATATCCAACTCACGCTGTTTAAGCTCAAGGGCTTTCTCACCACCTGCAAGGAACGCATCACGCAAGGCTTTCTGTTTCGCCTCTTCAATGTTTGCTTCTTCCATAGCCTGCTTTAAGCTTACACTAAGTTCAAGCTGTTTCTTTTTGGATTCTGCGTCCTGCTCACGTTTAACGATGCTTTGAGCCAGTAGTTCAAGCTCACGCTTGCCCTTGCCTAAGTAATCGCCCATAAGCTCGTTGTAACGCCCTAAGCCCTCGTTTTGCTTAAGCTGTGCCTCGTAGGCTTTAATGCCACCGCTAGACAAGGCTTGAATCGCTTTATCCATGCCTTGCACTTCAAGCATGGCATCTCTAGCTTTTTCTTTTAAGCCCTTCAACGCATCGGCGTAACGCTCGGCTTCTTTTTGGGCTTCGGATTTAGCTTCTTTCTTTGCTTTTTTCGCTTTGGGTTGAAGGGTTTCCGTCCCCCCTCTTTCGTCTTTGGGAATGTTGGTATTAACGCTCCCTGTTTTGATACTGCCAAACGTATGACCAACCCCTGCCATAATGTTTTTGCCAAAACCTTTGTAATTAGCAGAAAACCCTTTTACCGCATCTTTTCTAAGCCCTTTTGAGCCTTGTACAATATCATCTAAAAGCCCTGTAGGAGCCTTAAACTTGCCCCCTGCTATTTTTCCTGCAAATTGATTGTAAAGACGCAATCCTTCCCTAAGTAGGCGTGTCATGTTCTCCATTGCCGCAGAGTAAAGAAACTGCATACCGTTAAACACAAGCCCCACGGCGTTCCCGATAACTTTAAACGCATCAATTCCTACAATAATAACCCTTGAAATTATGGGGGCTAAGTGACCAATGGAGTTACCTATTCTCTGAATAAATCGGATTAAAGTTCCTGACAAATCGGTTGCCTTGTCAATATCTGCAACAAACGAGCCAAAGGCAATATCTGCCTGTGACTTAACCCGCCCGAATGTTAAAGGCATTTTAGAAAACTCTTTATTGACCTCTTCTGTTTTTTTGATCAAAACATCAAAAACATCCTTAGATAATAATTTTTGATCTAGCATCATTTGTCGCAACTGACCACGTGTAACACCTAATCCGTCTTGTATTGTGTTTAAAAGTTGAGGCAAGCTATCGCTAATACTATTAAACTCTTCCGCCTGAATCTTAACCCCTGTCATTGCTTGAGCAAATTGCATCAAGCCATTTTTTTGCTGTTCGCTTGTTGCTCCTGATATAATTCCTAGCTTTGAAACCGTATCAGTTAATTTAAGCATTTCGGCGTTCGTCGCACCGACGCTATTTTTTGACCCTGCTACTCGTTGGAATACCATTACAACATCATCTAAAGCAACCCCTGTGCCAATAGCGACTTTCTTCAAGGCTTCAAAGTTCTGCGTGCCTAGTGCAATGCCTTTGCTTGCGTTGATCGTGCGTGCCTCAAGCATACGCATCTTGTCGGCGGTGTCGGCTAGCTGTTTAGCAATCGCTCCAATGCCAAGCGTTGCCAGTGTCGCACCAAGCATCTTAAAGGAACTAGCGACCTTATCGCCTGCCTTTGCCGTACCGTCTGCCGTGTTCTTAAGCTTCCTTAAGTCGCCTTCTGTTTTAGCGACTCCTTCAGCTTTGGTCTCCACTATGATTTTAGGATTGTCCGCCATCATCATGTTGTGAAGCCTCCTGCGTCATCATTAAACGGTCTATCAACATTATAAGCTTAAGCTCGTCTCGGTTGTATGCCACCCCAAACAAGCGATGCCACGCCTCAAGCTCCGTCCACTTCAAGGGGCTTGCTCCACCCATGCCATAATCCTTGCCGTGAAATGAAATCTCGTCGTAAACACTGAATAAGTACCCATGACGGCATTTTGGAGGCACTAGGGCAGGGCTAGAGGGGTTGTTGTGGTGGATTGTCTGCCATACGGTACACTTGCCACCCTTTGGGACTTTCCGCATACCGCATAGCCATTTGGTGTAAGCCGTTATTTCTTCTTCTTGGTTGGCTTGGCTGGCTGTTCCTCTTTCACCACTGGAGGGGGAACCGTAAAAAAATTGCTTTTTTCCGTAAAGAACTCAACGATCTGATTGCCAATAAAAGCGGAGTTCTCGTCTTCAAGCAGTCCTTGAAATCCCTCGGGGGTGAACTCGTAATCACCAATCACGCCGTCTTGCAATATCTCAAAAAAGGTTTCTGCGATGTCTTGAGATGTGTTCAAACCACCACTTGCCACCTTGAGACTAAACTTCTCGTAAGCTTCAACATCTGAACGTGGCTTAAATGTGATTTTCACATCTTCAATAGGTTCACCATACACTGGATCAACCGCTTGAAAGACGGCTTGCTTTGCTTTAATATCCCCTAAACGCATAATCTACTCCCTATGCTTTCGTGATTTTTAATGTCGTCGCTTCCCCTGAATCATAAGTGGCACTGAACCCAGCCGTAATGATGATTGAGCCTTGCCCTGCTGGATTCTTTTCCGCACTAGATAATTTAACCTTTGGCATTAAGAAGGTGTAAGTATTCGTGCCGTCTGAAATGACGATACTTAAATCGTCTTCGACTTCATCCAAGAAATCCGTCGATACAGTAATGTCTTGAACATACAACTCCAAAGAGCCTGTTACGTCAATGAAACCCTTTGAGAAGGAATCGGCTAGTTTTGACCCAAGTACAGGGTTGGGTTCAAAGTTATTGTTAATCGTCAACGACGCACTGCTTGCCTTGTAAGCGGAGCCTTTCCAGCTGACCGTCACTTCATGCCCTGCAAAAGGGGGTGTGTTAGACGATGCCGTCATTGTGGCATCAAATGATGTTCCGCTATCCACTTGGTCACGAGCCACAATCGAAGCCGTACCAGCCACAAGGGCATCCAAAGACATATTTAATGTCAATTGATTGAAGATAGCCCCTTTGACAAGGCTATAATCCGTGTTGTCATTTTGTCGCCCCTCAATGTGATAGGAGCGAATGCCTGTGCCGTGCTTCAATACGCCAGCGGAAAATGTGGAGTGCATCACGCCTTCAAGAAATGTGTCGAAATCAGAATCGGCGAACTCAAAGCCAATATCCCCAGCCACTGACAAATTGCCGTGTCGTTGGAAGTTACGCTGACCAAGAGCATTAAAGGATTCGGACGTTAAAAGCGTTTTTGTCGGGTTTACCGCAAAGCTGGTGACAGGATAGGCGATTAAAGCAGGGCTGGCAGGAGCCACGCCGTATGTTGCTTCGGCTTGCATCCCTACATCAAAACGTGAACCTTGAGCGAATGGCATTGATTAAACCTCCATGTGTGCCGTGAACGGTATCGTCACAGGCGTGTGTAAAAATTGTTCTTCTAAAAGATTTGTCGACTGATAGCCTACATTTATCATTATAACACCGCCTGTAAATGTAAGGCGGTCACCCTTCGGGAAGGCATCTAGTATAAGCTTTGCGTAATCGTTGCTAGGTTTTGTGCCTGTATTCCGTGCGGTGAAGATGCTGACTTGATACACGCCACGTACGAAGTTTAAGCCATCACGTCCCAATGTTGCCGATTCGGCGGAGCCGTAAAGCAGGGACGGACGCACCCATATTGCCGTTTCTTGGCTGTCGTCGTAAATGATGTTTGGGTACTTGATTAAATCGGTCGTTACCACCGTTTCAAGCCGTTGGTGAAGGGCAAGCTCTAAAGCGTTGTAAGCGTTCATCGGTTAGCCCTCGCTGTCGCTAGGCGTTTCTTGGCAAGCTCCCAAAACCTAGGGGCTTCCTCAAGTGTAATGCGGATCATGCCGTCGCCTGCTTGTTTAGAGTGTCCGTATTCCAACGCCAAAATGTAAGGGGCGTTGTTGGCAAGATATGCCTTGTCGGAAAACTTGAGTTTGCCAAGTGGATGCAATGGAGCCGATACAGTCTCGCCTTTTGCGGGCTGGTTTGGATGCGACCCCACACCGCCGATAGCCTTCCACCACGACGCACGAGCAAAGCCTGTGTCAACTGGTGTTCCACTGTGTGAAACCACCGTATCAGGGGCATCTTTCCCCACAATAATGCTATTAAACATCATGTCCGCCCCTAGTGAATAAATAGCTTCTGCGTCTTTCATCGCCACGTCAACGGCTTTGTCGAAGTCGATGCTAAAGTTCTGATTGCGTCCTGCCATACTGCCTCCATAGACAAGGGGGCGTGAATGTATCCACACCCCTTTATTCTTGCCTTATTCACTGCTAAACCGTGACGGTAAACAAGTAGCCCAGCTCGGGGTACATGATTTTGAAGTCCGCAATGGCTTCACCAGCCACTTTGTACTCACCGTGTCCTGTTTTAAAGGCGTCGAAGTTATCCGCTAAACGAATTGGGAAAGGAGCGACCCCTGCCATTGAACGAATAGAGCCGTTAACATTTAATCCGTTAGGGATCGTGTTGTAAGCCCCAGCCAAGAAGGAAGCCTCTTCACCACCTAATGAAACCAAGGGGTTCAAGTAGCAAACAAGCAAGAAGCCTGTTGACAAGAAGGCGTTTGAAGCCGTGGCGTTTGCTCCTGCGGTGTTGGTGGCTCCGTCAAGGATGATGACGTTGGGTAAGCCCAAAGCCTTAGCAATCCACTGTTCGTCGATTTCACCTTGAACGCCTGTGTTACCGCCTGCAAACAAGGATTTCAACTCATCCTGTTTGAGCATTTGATAAAACACGTCACCTGTCATAATGACCGTGTTGGGCTTCAATCCACACTGAAGATGAATCGCTTTCTTTGCATCAATCACTTTGCCGATAACGTCGTTATCCGTCGCAGGGGCGGAAATGTTCATTGTGGCGTTGGTGACAGCGTAAGAGCTAGCCGTTAGGATCGTGGTTTGTAAGTCTTTCAACATATTCACCGCAACCGCCGTGGCTACACGAACACCTAAGCGTTGTTGGCTCAAGGCAAAACCTTCGTCATTCATGGTGTTAAAGGCGATGCCTGAAATACCCTTAGAGTCCGAATAAGATTCTAAGTTGAAATTGATGTAATCTTTGCTAATGCCAGTGGTTTTGATGTCTACACCAAAGGCTTTAGTACCAAATGCAACACGGCGTAATTCTGTCAAGTCTTGCTTTGCAAGTTTAACCGTGTCCGTCATCGTCTCAATCATGGGAACCTTTCGCATAAAGGAAAGGGAATCTACAACCAGCTCGTGTTGTGCGGTGTACTGCGACAACAGGGGGTTTGTGTTGTACTGGGGATCAAAAGGCATTTTTTAAGCCTCCTTTTAGTTATAGTAAAACAGGTTTAATGCTAAGAAGCAGGGACGTAGGCGGTCAATAATTGAACCGTCACAATTCCGCCGCTTGTGCCAGCAGACAATGCACGACCTAGGGCGTAACCATCTGCAAACGCCACGGCTTTACCAGCGTTATTAGAGGCAACCAAGCCCCCTTTAACAATTGTTCCGCCTGCTTGAACGTCCACACGACCGCCGACAATAACGGCACATTGACCGCCACTCGTTACGTCGTTTTGAGGGGCGAATACACCCACACAATAGCCTTTAGCTGTGGTGTTGACTGCAACCGTTCCAGTGCCACTTGCTACCAAAAACAAGCCTTGCTTGTCGCTCGTAATTGCTCCACCCGTGGTGAAGGATTCGACGTCTTTAACGCCTGTGTAAGAAGAAACTGTCATTATTTAAGCCCTCTTTTCTTATTCTGCTCGATCAACGCCTTGGTTGTCTCGTCAACCTTAGTACCTGAAACAGTATCGCCGTCTTCCTTGTCTTTGAAAGCCTTCGACATCTTGCCAAGCTTCAAAGCAACGGCTTCTTGTACGGACTCCACTTTATCCGCAAGCCCTTTCATCGCAAGCACAATGGCTTTACGATGCTCGCCTGCTTGAAGCAAGCCCAATGCGATAGCGGTTTGAGCGTCATCTTCACCACCAAGAAAAGCAATCTCTTCTTTAGCGTTCGACAATGCCAAAGCCTGCTCATGCTTGGCAAGGGTTGCTTTCGCTTCCTCTGCCTGTGCTAAAGCCTGCTTGAGTACCGCTTGAGCGTCGCCTTGCAATTGAGACAATGCCAATTCAGCCGTCATCTCCACCTTTGGGGACTCGTAAGCAGAAAGCTTTAGTTCCAGCTCCTGCTTGTCACTCGAAAGCTGGGTGACTTGCTTTTGCAATTCCTCCAGCCGTTTGTTTTGCTCGTCCTGATTCATAGGTTCCTCCTTATTCAGAACTAGGGTAACGTCACTAAACTGATTCGCAGGAGCGAATACAAGGCTTAGTTCTTGGATGCTCAATTCAGTCACCAGTCGCACGTCCTCAAAAGGAGCGTTTGGATCCTTGCTTAAGCGTTTAATCTCTTCCTCACCAGTAAGGATTTTACTTGTTCCCCCTAGTGACAATCCTTTAATGAGTCCACTTTGCACCACTTGCCAAGCGTCATTATCTTGTACGTCAATTTCAACCGCCCACCCTTCACGGTCGGCTTGCAATCCTAGAGCTTGTGCCATTTCGCTTTTAAGGACGAAAGACTGCGACACCACCCCACGCTGTGGGTTATTCATGCCTTCGTGGTTGAAGTTGACACGACCACCGCCAGCCATGAAAGACTTAACGGCGGTGTCTAATACGTTAATTGGGATGTGATTCCCTTTTTGGTCAATAACAGGCATTCCATTCTTGGTTGCCACGTTTCCCCAGCCGTAAACCTTGCGTTTGTCGGCGGATAGTTTGGTTTCTAAATCAAGTACAAAATCCATGCTGAAAACCTCCGTCTTCAACATAACATTTTTTCAAATGCTTTTGTTGGTCACCTACAAAGCTCTATATGTTCCTCAATAACTCTAATCAATTCTTTGCAATATGAAATATGATCAAAATCTTCAAGCTTGCATACCCACTCATCTTTCTGTAAATCACACTCTAGCTTTTTTATCATCTGCTTTCTTGCTAGATTATTTAACTCTAATGGGTTAATGGTTTTTTCTTGCTTTGAATCTGGTTGAATGTAAGCACTTACAGAAAGCAGTCCGTTATTCTTTAAAATTTCCTCTATTGGGATTGTTGCTTTTTTATTTAAAACTAAATCTTCAAAAGTGATACTAGTTGAAGGGTTGTTTTTTTGAAGAATGATAAGTGCTGTTTCTATATTGGTATCTGTAAAATGTTTTGAAGGTATTCTGATAACTTTTCTGATGAATCCTTTTTGAATGAGCCAGTTCCTGATTTCTCCTTCTTTATTGCCTCTGTATAAAATACCAGGGAAGCAAAGGATTACCGCCATTCCTTGTTCATCCAGCAAATGAAGACAATGAGCAATGAAAGCATAATCCGCTTTGGATGGAGGTGGGAAGCATGGCAGTGTGGAAAATCTAGGGTCTTGCATTACAGGTAATGGCGGCTCCCATTTTGTTGAAAATGGTGGATTTGCCACGATTGCCTTAAAACGTTTGTCCATAAATGCGGGGTTTTTTAAAGTGTCGCCTGATATGCCTTTGAAATTAACAAGTCTCTGATCGGCGTTTTTCAATTGGTCTGCATCTAATTCTTGTCCATACTTTGCGACGTCTTCATCAAATACAGAAAGTAGTCCGCCGTCGCCACAAGTGGGATCATAAACTTCCTTAACCTCACTTGGTAAATAGCTTTTTATTAATTCCGCCAAAGCGGTTTCTGTATAAAAAACACCTTTTTCTTTAAAGTGCTGTTTGATTGTTTTTAAATTAAAGCCCATTCCTTACCTCTTTTTACACAAAGGCGGATGTTTGCAAGGCGTAGATAATTACGCATCTACAGTTTATGGTATTCCCTGCCGATGCCGTGGGGTCGTGAGGATACATAATCCGCCCTAATGTGCTAATAAACGGTTCGTTAATGGCTCGCCCTTCTCTATTCATGCTAGGCAAGGTTAAATGTGCATCCCTTGTTTTGTTGTCACGACGTGGCACCCAATACTTGCGGTAATCATTCGCCCCAATGCTCCCCTCTTCAATGGCGTTGTCATAGATGTGTTGATTCGCCATATTCGTCATTCGTAGGGCTTCTGTGCGTGCGATTGTTTCCGCCCGATACTTAAGTTGCTTTTGCCTGTACCGCTCCACACGCTTAATGATGTCGTCCTCTTTGAGTACCTTCTTTGTTAAGCGTTTATCTCGAAGCTTGTAGCTGGTTACGGATTCACCAGCTCTTAGTTTGGCTTCATAGTTCTGTACCGCCTTCACCTGTTGAGGTGTTAAGCCGATGCTTCCTCTGATTGCCCTAGCACTTTGGAGTGGATTCACCCCCCTTAGTGTCGCCTTAGAAAGCTCGGCTCCTATGCCCTGAATCGTGGCTTGTGTCTCGTTGGTGATGAGCGTGTTCGTCCAGTTGTTCACGATGCCTGCAAGCCGTGGGTTTACTTGGTTGAAGTAAACGCCTGAAACGGTTATATTCTTCGCAATCTGCACGCCTGACGTGGCGTAGTGGTTTGTCATTGCATCCTTAAAGCCCTTGAGTCTCAACTGCACGACTTCGGGGCTAAACGCTCGCTGTATGGCATACACGTCGTTGTTCATTACCGCCACCGTTAATGCGTCAAGCGTCATTAAGTCCTTGACCTGCTGTATGGCAAGAAGCCACTCATTCGCTAGGTAGAACTCTTTACTCTCGGCTATGGCGATAAGTTGCTGACGCTTGGCTTGCAAGCTTGCTTCACTCGGTATCATCTGCCAGCTCGTCATCTAAAGGGGGCTTAGGCGTGCCTATCATCGGATTCATCATTAAAGCGTCCTCCTGCATCTTCAACCGCTCTTCGGCTTCGGGCTTAGGCAATCCGCCGTATTCAAAGAGGTAGTCTTCTTGGCTTTCCGTTAGCACGATACCTGCACCGCTTAAAGCGTTAATGAACGTCGCCATGCCGTCCAGCGTCAAGTCCACGCTGTCGTAAGTGAGTTCGGGCAAGTATTCAAAAGGCTGTCCATTTAGCACCCACAACGGCTTTATGACTTGGTGGTTGAACGTGTCGCAAAGATGTTGAGCAATGCCTTCGACAAGGAGCTTGAACATCGACGTGGTGTCCTTGCTTAGGGCATAGCTTCCTGAATCCTGCCCCACCATGACAAGGAAGCCAGCCATCAACGCCCTTGCGATGCTGTTCTCTTCACGGTTGATTAAAGTGTTGGTGTCGATGAACTTAGATCCTTCAACGCTCATTAGACGAACGTCCTCACGTTTGATGTTTGACATCCTGCCCTCGTCGTCGGTATGCGGAGCAGATCCCATAATTAAGCCAGTTACCAATCCTGCTTTGTAGCGGTTAGCTTCTGCCATAAGCCGTGCTTTGTCTGCTTCAATGTTATCCTTGTTTTTTTTAGTGTTGTCAAAGGTAAAAATCGGCACGCCTTCCAAGTTGACCTGCACTTGACGGTTTTCTTTGGTCAAATAGAAACACTTGTTTTTAAAGTGGAAGTAAGCCGATTTAAGCAATGACTCCCCATAAGCGGAATTGTTGTAGTTGCCAATACCTTTGGCATAGACGGATTGCGATAGCTGGATCGTTTCTTGCGTGAGGAGTGAATCAAAACCTTCAAGCGTGTAAGAATCCTTAAACTTGGCGGTTAAATACCGTTGAGGGTGAAAGCATAGATCGTCCACCTCGTAGCCTGTTTCGCCTTTTCGCAAAACCATTTCAAACAGGGAAAAGCCATAAAGGAACGTCGACACATAGTTTCGCAGGAAGTCCTTAAAGTCGCCACCAGCCCAATCGGTAAACATCTGCTCGGCGATCTCGTGGAAGCCGTCGCCGTCGTCTTCGTCGTTGGACTTAATCTCAAACGTGAGACTCGTTAAAAGCAACTGCAAGACGGTTGAAAAGGCTCTCGTTATCGTGTCGGTTTCTAGCATATCGTAGTAACGCTGAATCCAACCCCTCGCATCTGTAGGGTTGTTGATCTGCGTCGTGGCTTCTGTACCCCATAGCCCCCAAGGCAAATAGGTTGATGCCGTTTGAATGTTTTGAGGCGTTGCCTGTGTTTGCTTGCGGTACTTTTTATTTTTTGCCATTTTAGAATCCTATGCTTATGCCTTGGACGTCGGACTGTCTACGATTTAGTTTAGCATTGATGAACTGTGTTAAGGCGTCCACCATGTCGTCATCCTTGCGATTTGGAAAGGCAATGGCTTGGTCGATTAAAGAATCCGTAAAGGGATTGTCTAAAAACTTGACGCTCCCTTGATTAAGGTAAATTGTAGAGGCTTCTGCCCTTGCCTCTTTGGACTCTTTCGGCGTTATGGCAAGCACGTTGTCGATACCATGCTGACGTAATACCCTTATGATAGCGTCACCGTTGGCTTTCTTTTCAATTATAAGCGAATGAGGGCGGTACTCGTTCATCATCTGCTTGATGCTCGCTAGGGTTGCTAAGAAGTCCATTTGCTTGTTGATGCCATTGACGCAATACCACTCGCCCTTGTACCGTGCAAATACGATAATCGCCACGCAGTCGGAAAGCTCCGAATCGCTAAACGTGGCATCTACCGAAAGCAATACCTCTGTCGCACCATTAATAATGGCGTTGACGTTCTCATCCACAATAGGGAACATCTCCTCTTTGAAGATTTCGCCGTCTGCAACGCTTGGACGCTGTTGTAATTGGCTGTTGTAGTGCCTCGCCCCTTTTGCCTTTTCCTGTTGCACCCATACTTCACCAAAACGTGCCTCCCATAACAGTTCCCCCTCCTGTGTGCGTGGGTCTTGAAAACCTAGCGATGAGACTGTCTTAATAGGGTGATTCGAGTCATACAAGGCGGGGAAGCAAAGCACATCATAATGGCGTGCGTAGGCTTCATCTGCTAAGATACGCCCTGCGATGTCGTCTTCGTGTAGCCGTTGATGAACCAACACTAAGGGGGTCTTTTCGGCTTTTGTTCCCCTTGTGGTGAAGGTGGAGTCATACCAAAAAAAACAGGAATCACGCTTTACTTGGCTTCGTGCGTCCTGTGCCTCTAGCGGATCGTCACACAAAAGGAAATCCGCATCCTGACCTGTACCGCCTGACGTGGTAATGGGAAGGCGACTCCCCCCTTGCTCATTCTGATAATAGCTCGACCCCCACCGTGTCGCATGGGGCTTGCACACGTCGCCAAATAAACGCTGGTAGAAGGGGGAGGCAATCAAGTTTCTTGCCTTCACCGCATCCCTTGTTGAAAGATTGTCTTTTGCGGATGCTGACACAAACCGCCGATGAGGTCGCACCGTCCAGTCCCACGCAGGCATGAACACGTTTACGATGATACTCTTTGCGTGTCGTGGGGGGAGGAATATCATCAAGCGGTTACGCTCTAGCCTGCCCTCTGCTAAGGCTTGCAAGTGATCGCATATCGCCTCAATGTGCCAGTTCTCCACGAACTCCCCTTGTTGAACCACGACGTGCCAAAATGTCTTTACAAAGAAGTAAAGGGAGCCTTTGCATAAGCGACGCAAGGCTTCATCATGTGCGAGGCGTAACGCTTGAACGCTTGCCATTTATACCCCTATCTTCTGATAAGCCAGCCCTTCCGCTGGGCTGACCGTGTGAACCTGTAGCACCTGCTGATTCGTGTAGCCATTGTGAGTAATTAAGTCTTTTGGCTTGATGACGTAATCATCCGTCAATTGAACAATCAACACGGCACTAACGCTTGGATTTAATCCGTTGGTGTCCTTCATTGCCACTTGACGGTAAGCCTTGCCTGTGTGTGTCGTGGTCGTGGTTGTGACTGCTCCAGTCGTGGCATTGCGTGTGGTTGTTGCCACTTCTGACACCGTGCAAGCCGTGCCGAATCGTGCAAGCAAAGAGGCGACGGCTTTCTTCATTGTGGCAAGCCCTGCCATGGGTAAGTGGCATCGCTCACGATCATCGTCATCGTGCTTGATGCCGTCGTGCCAGTTGTGCCGTCATAAGTGGGGAGCGTGCCTGCTTGGCTCATTTCGGCGAATGAACGCTTAAGAGCTTCGTATTTTGCCCCCATATTCCCCCATGTGACACTAAGCCCTTCAACAGCTTCATCCTGTGGCTTGCCTGCCGATTTAGCAACTAAGGCAGTGCAAAGCATGGAAAGGGTTTTAGCCATATCGGAGCCTTGCAAAGCGTAAGAGTCCGTAAGCTCCTCATTGCTGAATAAGTAAGGGCTTACGGTGTCTTGTAGCAAGAATCGGAGCAAGTCCTTTGCTGAACTGGAGGGCGTGCCTGTGTAGCTCATTTCTTCTTACCTTTGGCTTGGGGCTTAGGTGTTTCGTCGATTGTAGGCGTTTCTAGGGCTGTCTCTACGACTTCATCATCAAGTGGTGTGGTTTCGTCACCGATTGATTCGTCAAGTGGAGCCTCTGAAATCAAACCCCTTTTCTCAAGGATTCTAAACTTATGAAACGGTGTAAAGGTAGGGAGTTTTGACCCCACTTCGTACCAGTCATTTTCGCCTGTAACATAAACACCTTTAAGCAATTTCTGCTTTAAACCTATCATACTAAGCCCCTTTGCTAAGTGAGTAATACTTTAACGCTTTGTTGTCATCATAACACGCCATGATGCGTGTCGTGGGAGCCAATAGGCTTATGCCCTTTGCCCTCAATTCCCCCTGAATGAATGCCCTTTGAATCGCTGGGGATGCCTTGCCCTGCTTGATGAGAGCATGGGGACGTTCAAGGGTTTCAATGTATTCCAGTAGCAGATTGATGGTTTCTTTGAAATAGTCCTCGTTTTGCCCTACGAATCCGCTAGGCATACACACATGATTGACCACTTCGTGAATCCGTTTGATTGTGGGGTTGTCAAGCTCTGTGCCTGTCTGCACACAAAGGCTTAAATGGCTTAAGGAGCCTACCAATCGACTAAACAGAACGTCGTCACGAATCGGCATTATTGACCCTCCAGCTTATCAAGTCCCTTGCCTAGTGCGATGATGTTGTCAAAGTCCATGTTTTTAATTTGCTCGACAAGGGCTTCATTAACCATGTGAGTGGTTTCTTGCTTGATCTCGTTTTTGTCGGTTTGACCTAGCCATTGTTTACCTAGCCATATCTGCATTGTGACGTTGCCAGCCTCTGCTGACGTGTACTGCATACGACGGAGGGAAGTTTTACCTTGCCCTGAATATCTTTTATATAGCTCCGAAAAATTGACACCACCACGCTCTTTGATATTGCGTTCTAAGGTGTCCTCATCCATATCCATAACACTGCAACATTCAACCTGCGTGCAGTTGATACGAAGCATAGAGAGGAGCATCTCCCACTCCTTATCGGTTAAATCTTTGCGTGGTCGTCCGACTGGTCTTTTCTCGATCATTTAGCGGTCTCCTCTAGTTTTTTGTAAGTAAAACAAAATGTCGGTCTATTTGCTGAATGTGTTTTTTTAAATGACTTATCTCTATGCCCGGCTTGAATACCTTTTGAGGTTAATATCCAACATGGCGATTTTTTCAAAGCATTTGATAATGCGGGTGTCCCTGTTGTGATATTTATCTTATGCGTTTTTGAATAATAGTCTGCCACAAAGTTTAATAGTTTAGTTCCAATTCCAATACCTTGAAAATCAGGAATAATCACTAAACGATGTATTCTTTTTTGACCAACATATCCAAAACTTTGCATAATGGCACAAAATCCTATAATTTGATTTTGATATACGGCTATAAATATATCTGCCACTTTGTTTAATTTATGGTCTAAATAATGAAACTTTTTAAAGGTTTCCCATATTTCAGACCCCCATTTTTTTTCAATTTGAAAAACATCGAAGTGTATTTTTGCTCTAGTTGGTTTTTCTGCATAAAAAAAAACTGATTCAGATCGGTATCATAAACCCAATCAGGTTCAAGCCATTCTTTTACATCGTGATGACACGTTATCGCTATAAATTGCTTGTTTTCTCGTTTAATGGATTTTGAAATAGCTAAACACGTGGTTTGAGCCACTGTTCTATCTACAACGCTGGTAAACTCATCAAATGCAAACCGTTGTTTTTCTTCAAGCAAAGACTTTGCTAAATCAACACGCATTTTTTCACCGTTAGAAAGAACATGATAAGGCTTTAACCAACTAGGTGGACTTGCGAATCCCACCGCACTAAACATATTGGTTATTTTTTGAACATTACAATTTTTAGGCATTTCATCAATAATGGCATTTTCACCATATTGTAAGTTTACTACAATATCATCTCCAAAACATTCTTTGGCTATTGTGGTTTTACCTGTCCCTGAACGTCCAACGATTAAACCGATGTTCCAATCTTTTCCTTCAATATCAATACTCCCTGTAAAGTTTTGATTTAAGTTTGAATCATCCATTGAAAACATATCTAAAACAGATTGTGTTTTAAAGCTTTTTTTTAATTCTGTTTTTTTTAGTATGTTGAAACTTGGCATGAATAACCCTTTTGTGTCAAATACTCATAAGTATTTTCTTGTTCAATTTCATTTTCACATTTTATAATAATTTGATACTTTGTTTCTGAATCGGAAAGATCTGTTTTATCTTCATTTTCATTTTGAAATACATCATCTAAAGCTTTTAAATCAAACCCTAACAACTCTAAGTCAAACCCCACGTCATCAAGCTGTGCTAGTTCAAGCTTTAAAAGCTCATCGTCCCACCCTGCGTTTAGTGCGAGCTGATTATCCGCTAGGACGTATGCTTTGCGTTGCGTGTCCGTCAAGTGGTCAACCAATACCGTAGGGACTTCTTTTAAGCCTAGTTTTTTAGAGGCTAGCAAGCGTCCATGTCCTGCGATGACGTTGTTTTTATCGTCTATGATGATTGGGTTAATAAAGCCAAACTCTCGAATGCTTGAGGCAATCTGCGTCACCTGTTCGTCGCTGTGAGTACGGGCGTTGTTGGCATAAGGGATAAGCTTATCAACTGCCACCTGTTGGTATTTCATGCGACCCCTCCCCACATTAGAGTTACTACACACTTGCATGATGACACATTTAGGTGCTTACGTCAATAGGTAAAGAGTGGTAAAATAGAATTAGTGCATTCTAAAAAGAAAGGATTTTATATGCCACTCATTTACTACACTGAAGAGGATAGAAAACTACTAATCAACAGCGACCAAATCTTAACTGCCCACTATAGCAGTTACTATAAATGCTTTGTTGTCACGCTTTTTAACAATACTGAAATCCGCTTAGGCAATGAGCAATACGACGAAATTATGGAGCAAGTAGAGCTTCTAAGTCTTGACCATGAAGAGCCAAGCGAAAGACAAAGAGACCCTTTTAAATTGCCAGTATGGGAAGAGCCAAAAACGGATTACACATGGGCGAGCGATAAACAGCTTGAAGAGTATAAGCAACACCAAGCAGAGCAACGTGAGCAACTTAAAAAATACCGAGAGGCTCTTTCTGAAGATTTTATGCAGGCGATTGTTTTGGGGGCGACAAAGGCTTTCCATGTAATCATAAAAGGAGAAAGTGGAAAGCGTATACATATTTATTTTTACGCCAATACCGAAAGAAAGGTAGAAGAGTATTTAGGTAAAAACGATCTTTCGTATCTAGTTGAAGGGTCTCGTTTTTTTGTTGAAGAAATAGAGCGGTTTAAGTTTTCTGATATTCGAAAAGGTGACGAATGCCTGCACCTTTCTAAAAATTCGGAAGCCACTAAAAACAACCGCTTATTTATTATTTAAGCCTAACTCCCCCATAACACAAAAGCCCCCGATGATAAGTCGAGGGCTTTGCTAAAGAAAGGATAAACGATGAAAAAATTAGCAAAGTCATCATATCAGTTTTGCAAGCGGTTGTCAACGACAAAGCTTTCTCTCGTTACTTGGTCTTCAATGGTAAGTTGAACGGCTGGCTTCTGAAAGTTGTACTTGGCAAGTTGTGACTTAAGCACTGGCTTTTTAGGCTGACTAACAAGCGTCGCAAAGCTGAATGACTGCAGAGGGGGGACTTCCACATAGACGACTTGGTCTTTGAACTTCGACGTCATCATGCCGACTTCACGCTTGGCATTGTTGTTTTCAATCACAACAAAGGGAGTCATCACTAAAGCTCCAATAATACCACCGCCAAATGTAAACAGGCTAATTGGGATCCCAACAGCCCAAAGCATACCCACGCCCGAATGATCTAAGTCTAATTGAGAATAAGCCCCTGTACTATTAACGCCATTTTGCACCGTTGCATTTAGGATACGAACAGGATTCTTGGAATTATTGGAAACGGTAATCCTGTAGGCGTTGAATTGCCGTTTGACCTTGCCGCTTTTTAGCTCCACATCCTGCACATCGATCTTAATATCATCCTTGCCAGCCATAGCCAAACACGGCGTGACAAGTAAAGCAAAAGCCAAGTACAGGCTCATCAATCGTTTATTCATGGTATATCCTTTCCTATCGCTTGGCACATCCAAGCCTCCCGATTATAACCGAAGCCGTCCATTTTCGCAACTTTCGCAGGTTTCGCAATCGCAACGGATGCAAAACCAGTTTACTGATGTCAGTAACGTGGTAGTGTTACCTACACACCATTTCGTTGACGCCACCGATATGATACTGTTATTTGTTGCTTGTTGAACCGTTCGGGAATCCCGTACAGTTGCATTGTTAATATGTACGCCTCTCTAAGCTCTAAAAACACACTTCCCCTTGCCTTTATTCATAAATCGCATTTTCGCACCGTGTGATTGATGCCAGTTGTTGCAAAACGCATTATTTAACTATTGCTCGACTGATTAAAAATTCACAAAGACTGCTATATATATTTATTTATAAATATATTTTATAACTTTTACCATTACCATTACCATAACTATTACTATTACTATTACTATTACTGCTAGATTTGCTAGGTTTTGCTACAGTTTGCTTAGCAAAGCTAGCAAGTGCTAGCATTTGCTAGAAAAGCTGAAACTCCTCCAAATGATGTATTCCACAAATAAATGCTTCCCTTTTATAAACAAGTCTGTTATTATATTCATATCGGTTGAAACAAGTCGACCCAATATATTTCCTCAAAACAATTTTGAAACACTTTGACCCGAAAGGGTTAGAGGGAATATATTAAATCACCTCTCTACCCAAAGTTCAGAGGTGACTTTTTTTGTTCTTTGATTCGTGAATAGAATACTTCCAGTTGATTTTGGCACAAAGTGTACTCAAAGCTCGGGATTCTGCGTTTGGATCGGGGCTTTGAGGAGAGATAGTGTGTTTGGAAGGGCTTGACGTGACAAGCTAAATCTAACGGAAGAGTAGAAGTGGAGCATCCCTTGTTTATGAGGCATGGGGTGCGATGCTTTCAACCTTCTCTACCCCTTTTTTAGCAGGTGTTCATTATAGTGACGTACCACCCTGCTATTGAAGGGGGTAGAGAAGATTTTAGTTACAATAAAGAAAATCGATGCGAAAGTATCGCATGGAGGGATGAATTATGAGTATTGAACAATGGAGCAGCGAAATCCAAGGCTTTATTTCGGGCTTGGAAAATCTTAAATCAGAGCATGACCGCTTGCTCGCAAGAAACAATCAATTGCTTGTAGAAAATGCCGAACTAGAAAAACGGATTGAGGAGCTTGAATAATGCCTAACGACCCCCTCCCTGTTACCCCTACGTCGCCATTATAACCATACTAGGCTTGCTCTTCATGCTCGCCATTGCACCAAGTTAGAAAGGAAATGCACACCATGAAATTAGAAAAAGTTATTAAAGTCTGCTTGAAATTAAAAGAAAGAGGTTTTAATTTTAGCAGTACAAAACAATGGGGCAACCTCAAGAGTAAACATAATCACTACGGCTATGGAAACGTCCGCTTAAACTATGTGTTACATCATCCAAACGCCCCTTATATTGCAGTGTTTTGTGAACAACCTAGCGGTGAATATATTACAGAACTTCTTTAACGTAAACCCACCCCTAAACTGCTTATTTTTAACCCATAAAGGAACCCCCTATGTCTAGTTACAATCAACGAGTAGACCGTTTGCAGATTGACCCTGTAAAGGCACTCCCTGCCCCAGCCCAACGCAATTATGACAACTTGCCTAGACTGGTACAAAAGCAAGTGAAGCAAGAGTACACGCTTAATGTTAAAGCGAATAGCCGTGATGAGTATGTAAAAGCCCTAGATGAAGCACACGCTCAAGCCCTTATCAATCTAGGACGTGATGAAGCTTTTGAACAAGGAGGTTACGGTGTTTAGTTTTTTCAAACCCAAAAAACAGCCCTTGACTTTCAAGCAAGGCTTTAAGCATTGCCAGCTGGCTATTGATTACTGGCAAGGGCAAGGCAAAAGCTTAATTGAAGCCGTCGCTTTGCTTCAAGAGGCGTTAAGGTGTGATCCGCCTGAATCGCCCGAGTATCAAAAAGGCTACGAAGCTTATTTGGAGCAGTGCATTAAAGTTGTAATGACTCAACAGGAACAAATCCCAGTGAACACACCACCCGATTTAGCGTGTGACCTGCTTGAGTTCTTAGACGACCCAGTGGTGGAGCCATACGACAACGGCTTCAGATTGGCGGAAAAACATTTTGATGGATTGCTTCAAGAAATGGAAGATGCTAAAGCCGTCCACGCTTACATGGTGCTTCACCGTCAACGTCTGAAAAAAGGGATGTCGACGGAGGAGCGATTCGGTTTTCATGCGTTTCTAGTCAAAGTTGCGGACAACCTAGACCGCCGTGAAGCCCTTGAAGCCCAATGGATGTATGGGCGTGAAAACGCCTAGTTTACGAATTAAGAAGGAGCCACGCATGGGGCGAAGTCAGCAAAAACACCCACAATGCACACGCCTTCATTATGAAAGCTTGGTGAATCGTATTCAGTACCGCTTTCTTGACCACTACCACCCCGACGACCCGATCCGCCAAGACGCTTTAAAACAAGCGATTGTAACGGAGCTTGTGTGGCTGATGAACCGCTACGAGAAAGGGCAGTCGGTTAGGGAGTGGTACTTAATGGAGCGACTGAAAGGCGGAATCAGGCTAAGGGGGCGTAAGCTTACCCAGTGGCAGAAAGACAAGATGTATGACTTGTTACGGCTTGTGATTCAGCCTGATGACGTGTTTCGAAAAGCCGATGTTATTTACGAAAAGAAAAGGAATGAACTATGAAAAACCAAGAAAAAAGCTCGAAGGATGCCCCTTTTAGATTCCACTTGAGCATTCAGCAGATGTTATTTTTCGTCCCAACAGTGGCGATTGTAGGGGGCTTGATTGTCACAGTCCTATGCCAAGTGTTTAAGGAGCCAGTGGCGAATGCTGAAATGCAAGTTGTGCATAGCGTATCCCCTACACATCCCCCCATTGACCGCTTGGAGTTTGAAAAGGCAATGAACAACTCATGTATCAGCTTTAAAGCTTTTAACGCCCTAGCGGTAGAATACGCAAAGCTTGGATACGGCACAGCCCCTTCCTATCTGCAAGTGTGTGGCAAGAAGGCTCCAGTCCCTGAACAAGCGAATGAGGGGGCAGGGCAAGAGCAGGGAAAGCTCAAAGCTCAAGGATGAGCAAGAAACCAACCAAGCCAAAGAAGGTGACGGTCAAGCGGTTGACCTTTGAGGTCGCCTTGCGTCACGTCCTGAACCAAGAAGGGGGTGTATCAAACGATCCTAGAGACGGTGGAGGATTGACCAACAGGGGGATTTCTAGCAAGTTCTACCAAGGGCTTGTTAAAAAGTACGGATACCCCAATAAGCCAGTTACGGCGTTGAGCAGTGCGGAAATTACCAACATTTACAAAACATGGTTTTGGAAACCGCTTGCTAGACACCATGCAGACAATCCAGCCCTTGCGATTCAGTTGTTTGACCACTCTGTAAACGCAGGTGTAACAGTGGCTAGCGACTTGTTAAATCAGGGCAATACTACGCCTCAAATGTACAAGAACGCACGGATAACGTACTACAAGCAACGCCCTAAGTGTCGCACATTTGGCAAAGGCTGGATTGCAAGGGCGAATCGGACTTATCAAAAAGGATTAGAACTAAGCTGAAAGGAGCTTAACGATGAAAAAACTTCATTTGACCGTATTGTTATTAGTAGCATTTGCCTTGGGAGTGTACGCAGAGACCCTTCACTTTAAAAGGGTTCTCGAAAATGGCGTAATGAGCAAGGCGTCTGTCAACCTTACCCACGCTATTCATAGGGGTTTGGTTGAGTATGACGACAAAACAATGAACATCGATCAAGGTGAGGGTGGAATGATTGTTTATCATTTCAATCTGCGTGACGAGTTTGGAATAAGCGACTTGGTAGAGTTGCCTTGTTATTTGGTCGACAAGTACGGATGCTTTTTAGGGAAAGGAGCTTAACGAATGATTGAATGGATACTAAACGCCATGCTTGCAGTGCAAAGCCATCTCCCTGCAATACCGACCAATATCGCCATTTACGGCGGATGTGTAATAGTGATACTCATCTTTGCCGTCGCCTTGTGGCTTGCATTTATAATGCCTTTACACGCATGGATTAAACGTGAAAAGGAAGACGAAAGAATCCGCTTAGAGATTTACGATAAAAAAACCTACGATTAAGAAAGAAGGATGAACCGATGTTTAACTACGATTTACACCCTGTGGAGTTTTTTAGTGGGGCGATCCTCACTTGCTTATTCGCCGTGTGGATTTGGAAATGGCAGGAAGGCAACGAGCCAAATAAGGTTGAGAACACCGACCCACCGTTACCAGTTCCTACTTACCAACTGATTGTGAGCGTTTACGACGACGACACCGCCACCATTACCGCAAAGGACATAAACGGCAAAGATATGCCTATACGAAGCCAGCGGTGGTTTCAGGATGACGGCTTAGGGCTTGTTGGCTACGTCCCCAAGCCTCATGTCCAACAGTACAAAATCGAGCCACCACAAGCCACGCTGGAGGCTAGCACGGAGCTTGTGCCTGTGGCGGTGGAAGTGAAAAGTGAAGAAGAAAAGGAAAAGGAGGAAAACCTTAACCTACTGAACCAGTCTTCGCTTGATAAAAAAGACCAAGAGGCGTACAACAAGCTCAAGCAAGAGCAAATCGCCAAAGGGCTGATTGACACCAAATAAACTTGGTTAGGGAATAACGAAACGGGGGGCGACAGCGTCCCCTTTACTTTGAAAGGTACACCATGACAAACTGCGAATACTGCGGAAACCTTGCCAAGCTTGAAGGCGATCTATTAAGCCGTGAGGAACTTCTGCAAGTTTTTAACGATTGCGACGAGGCTGCCAACACCGACCCCTTCTTTAAAAAGAACGGCTTTATCATGCTGGCATCGATTGCAAGGGCATTCAAAGACCACACCGACGACTTTAAACGGAAAGATGTGCGTATCCAATGGCGACACGAGCCGTTTGAAGGCATGGAGCTTCTAGGCAAAACGGCGGAGTGGCAGGACGCTTACAGCACGGAGGAAGACGAGAATTATTTTGATAAACAAGACGTTACGGAGCAGTCGCTTCGTGGTTGGTAGATAAAAAAGAAAGGAGTCCATTATGGGCTTAATTGTTAAAGAAAATGAAAATACAGATTTTAAACCATGCCCTGCTGGCACACACGTTGCCATTTGTACGGGCTTAGTAGACTTAGGCTTACAGGTAAACAAGTTCGATACCAGTAAAGCCCCAAGAGAAAAGGTTGCACTATTTTGGACGCTTCCTGATGTCCTGCGTGAAGACGGCAATCCTTTTGTAGTGCGTGAGGTGTACACCGCCACGTTAAACAAAAACAAGCAAGGCACTCCGTCAAAGTTGAGATCCTGCCTAGACGCATGGAGGGGGGTGCCTTTTACAGAGGAAGACCTTAAAGGGTTTGACTTGACTAAAATACTTTGCAAGCCCTGCATGTTAAGTATTGTTCATGAGGAAAAAAAGGAAGGGGGCGTGTACGCTAATATCAATAGCGTCCTTGCAATGATGAAAGGGATGCCAATACCAGAGCTTCCTGAATCGTCTTTGATTTTACACTTTGACACAGAAAACCCTTCACTCGAAGACTTTCAAAAGCTTCCTGAATGGGTGCAAAACATGATTCGCCAAAGTGTTGAGTGGGAAGCTATTTTTTCAAAGATGAACACCTTAGAAGGAGTCCCTAATTCTTAAACGACTACTAACAACGCACGGCTTGCATGGGCGAGCCGTGCAGGAGGAAAGACTATGCCACTAACAATTAAAAGCCTTAAAGGCAGGCTATGGTTTGACTACCTAAGCAGTTGGAGCCAGTTGAAAGACTACCGTTTTGTAGCTGAACAAGTCATCGCTGAAATTATGCAGAATGCCTTGAAGGACTACACACAACCCACAATCCACCGCTTGCTTGATGTGTTGACTAACGCCGATCCGAAGAAGCCTTTGAGCCAGTTGGAGATTGAGGTTTGTTACCCCTTGTTTTCAGGGAAGCCCCTATCGGTGGAAGCCATGCACAAGCTATTCGATAAGCGTGTGAAGGACTATGAAGCCTATGAGGCAGGCGAGTTGGACGCTAGGGACATCAAGCCCCACATTTACGCAGAACAGGCGAGAGCGTGGGAGGAAACCTTCACACAGGAAAGAAAACAGGCGTGGAGGCGAGCCAATGGCATTTAAGAAAGCCACCGAAATCGGCTTGAAAATTGCGGTGGATTATACCGCTTAAGCTTGTTTTTTGCGTGTTGGTATGGTATACTTGAGGGGCAACGACTTAATTTAACAATTTTTTTGACAGGGCTTATCCCCTGCACCCCCTCTTAATGGTTAAGTCGTTGCACGCTTTCACACTTGAGGGGGTGTTTTTTATTTTGTTTTTAAAGAGTGGAGGTCGTAGCATGGCAAGAAAAGAAAACAGCCGATTCATGCCGTTTTACTTTGATGATTTTGAAGATGCCACCACTCACTTGACCGATAAACAAAAGTGGATTTATTTTAGAATGATTTGGTGGCAATTTCACAATAAAGCCCCCTTTAAAAGTTCTGAACATGCGAGAAAAGTTTTGTCAGTTTCGAGTCGGGACTGTGTCATTATCGACACACTATTGACACAGTTCTGTGTCAAAACCGACACAGGATGGTTACAGAATCGCACATTTGAAGAAATTAAAAAAATAGCCTCAAAGTCAGAGCTAGCAAGGGAATCGGCGAATTGTCGCTGGAAAAATAACGATGCGAACGCATTGCTAGAAGAGAAGAGAAGAGAAGAGAAGAGAAGAGAAGAGAAAAAAAACTCACAAAAAAAAGAAAATGATGTGAGTGTGAGTGATGATTTTTTGGTTTCTGAAACGCTTGAAAAAAAAGAAAGCGAAAAGCCTCAAACCGTGAAAGCTTTTGCCTCCGAAGCTCAAGCCTACGCCGAAGCCCAAGCGAAAGCTTGCGAGGCTGAAACCGCCGTCCTGTACCGCTTTTCGTGGGTTTTGGCGTGGTTAAGCACCTATCAAACCCCCGAAGAAGCCGTGAGGCGAGGCGTGGGTGAGCCTGAATTGCTGGATCTCTTCAAGCAAGCCGTGGATGCGTCCATTTCAACCCAAAAAGCCCACAATCCAAGGTATGTTCAAGCCGTTTTTCGCAATAGCGTGGAAGCGTGGACTCCACAGGCACGAAGCAAGCCAATGCAAAACGGAAAGCCTGTATTTCAAGCTTACACCGACGAGGCGTGGGAGGGGCGAAAAAGCGGTGAGTACATTTTGGATCCTGAAACAAACGAGTTAATTTTCAAGGAGATTTCTTAGTGTTTGAAAAGATTATTGAGGAAATGCCACTTGGTCATAGCCACAAGCATTTTCAGATTGTTGAAGACTGGTGGAATACTGGCATTGAACCGCCTGAATACAGAGGCAAACTAAACGGCGTTTACAAGTCGAGCAAGCCAAAGGTGGCAATGTGCCAAAAAAGAGCGTTGGCTAAAATGCTTCAAATTGCAGATAAACCCAAAGCCCCACGTTCTGATGTGGATATATTTAAGCCCTCCCCTTTTGATGAAGCAAAAGAAGCCTTGAGCTTTTTGGGTATGGGAGGCATTTATGCGAATGCTTACACAGGGGCGTGTAGGGAGGACACCACGGCGATGAAAGGGCTTCGTGAATGGCAGAACAACCACAAGACCTTTTTGCTTCTCTGTGGCAAGACAGGGGCAGGGAAAACATTCGCTGGCATCGTCGGTATGGTGGACGGTATGCAACGCATCAACAACACGCTGAACTGGAACGGTGTCTGTGTGAAGGATCACCAGCTGGCGGATATGGTGGCTTTGACGATGACGAGCGTTGCAGAGAAAAACGAATTGTACAGAAAACCTCACTTGATGATTGATGACTTACGGCACGGATCTAAAATAACCGATGCCTTCCAAACGCTTGTGTTGAACATCGTTTCAGAGCGTTATAACAATCGGCGTAAAACAATCATCACAACGAATGCCACGCTTCACCAGTTCTTTATGGCGTATGGCGACCAAGTGAGACGACGGATTTTAGAAGACGGCAAAGTAATTGAGTTAATTTGAGAAAGGTTGAGTGATGCTAACAGTTGATGAACTTATTGAGTTTTTAAAAGAAAATACAGGAATGGAGATGCCTGTTTACATTAACGGCACACATCCTAAGCAGATTCGCATCAATGCGGATGTTCAAGGGTTTTGTATCGAAACAGACCCTGAAGAGGGACACTATAACCCCGAAGTTGATATTTTAGTATGGGAGGAGGATGAAGATGAGTAGTACACTAAGAGGTTACGACCGCCACAAGTCGGATTATTACGTTACGCCCGACTGGATTATTGATGAACTGTTTGATGAAATCCCTGAACTGTTTGAAGAAACGGAAGGACGCATTGCACTAGACCCTTGTGCAGGCGGTGGCATCGTCAACGGCTCACAAGCTTTTGGTATGCCATACCCCGAAGCATTGAAACGTCAAGGCTGGGAGAATATCATCACAATGGATATTCGTGAGGATTCACTAGCTGATATAAAAACGGATTTTCTACAATGGAACAATCCCGACAATCTCGATTTTGACTTAATCATCACAAACCCACCGTTTGCTATTGCTGAAGAGATTACACGCAAGGCGTTAAGACTAGTGGATTCTGAAAGTGGGAAGGTGATAATGCTTCAACGCCTCAACTGGCTAGGCAGTGCGTCAAGGGATGACTTCTTTACTTCATACCCCCCCTCACTTATTGTCATGCACGCTAAACGCCCTTCATTTGGTGGGACAAGCTCTACCGATTCTGTAGAATATGCCCATTTCATTTGGGATAACACAGACAAGTCAGAATGCACAAGCTTTGTGCGTATTAGAGCGGACAATTACAAGACACAACAGAGTTTATTTCAAGAGGTGCAACATGACTAACCCCAACAAACAAGAAGTCCTAGCGTGCCTCCATGCGTTCCTGAAGGCGAAAGGCTGGGCGGAAATCAACAAGAAGAAAGCGACGGTGTATAAGAAGTCTTTTGAAAGAGAGGGCTGGCTGGATCAAAAAATCACCATCCCGAATGTTGGCATTGTAATAGGGGAGACTAGGCTAGAGGAGCAGTTGTGGGACGCCATAGCCACACTGGCGATGCTCTACGATTCGACGTACACACGGTTTTATGATGAGTTGGTGAAGAAAGGCGGTGAATAATGGAAACACTCAAGATGCTTTTGCGTGTAACCTTTAAGTTTTTTCTCGTTGTGCTTTGGGCATCCCTCCAATTGACCATGCTTCCCTTTGCTCTGATTGTGGGCGTATTGAAATATGGACTGCCAAAAGCTGAAAAGACTTTTGATGATTTTATTAGTGACATAAGTAAGAAAGGCGGTGACGCATGAAGACTATGCCAAAACGAGGTGTTTATAAAATAAACCACAGTATATTGGTTGATTTTATAAAAAATAACCGTGTTCAAGGTGGGAAAATAGGAAAGTGTTGCATCTGTGGGAAAAGTCATGTTTTTGCACATGATGAGTTAAAAAGCCCCATGCCTCCGTGTGAAAATGGATGCGATCCTGAAGAGTATATAGCAAATCTACAAAACAAAACGGAGACCAACGCATGACTAAGAAAATAGCAGAAAGACCTTGTTTGATTCACTTACAAAGCGAAGCTTTTGATGACGACACGCTTTGCTCATTAAAACTGAATGCAAACGACGTAGCGGAGTGGGAAATCGGCGAATGCATCCCTGAATTAGGGGCGAGCATCTTCCAAGTGACCTTTAAGGGGCATCCCATTCAGGAAGACGGAACCTTGACATGTCTAGGAAGCCTGCTATACGACGCTTGCGATTATGGACTAGAAATCCACCAGTTGATCGGCGACGCATTGTATGAGGCACGGCATCCGTGGCTCGATT
>JBKDBI010000255.1:0-11876 GCA_046314695.1 Bacteroidota bacterium
AAATCGGCAACTGCCGTTCAGGAATCAATCGTGGAAACCCAGTCCTTGCAGGATCCGTTCCCGATGTTTGGCAATGCGTGAAAACCGCGTTTGTGCTTGCTTGGGTTGTGAAAAATGAATGATATAACCGCGCTGCCGCCCCGGGGTAAGGGCATAAAAAGCGGTTTTCAGCTCCGGGTCAGCTTCCAGCGTGGCAAGCAGTTCCTCGGGCATGGGTTCAGGATTTTTCACTGTCTGAACTTTTAGCCCTTGTAACTCGAAGTCTATTGCTTCGCTGATGTATTCCCGGATGGACTTTTCCAGCCGCTGTATTTTTTCAGTATCGGTAAAACGAATGATCCTTGCCGCCTGAATATTGCCTTGCTGCTCCAGGATCTGTTGCGGATCGCTGAGCAGGGCGCCTTTGAAAAAACCGAGCACACAACTATCCTTCAACACACCCAACGAGATGACATTCTTTCCATTTATCGTATAAACCGGAGAACCCCATTTGATCTCTTCAATCAAGCCTGTAGATTGAAGCAAGGCGCGGAGCAACACCAATTCATCGTGCCAGGTATGCACCTTACACTGCGGGGTTGCACCGTATTTGCAACGCATACAACCATCGAGCAAGTATTTATCTACCAATGGATTGGGAAGGATCGTTTGAGCCATTGCGGGCAAAGTACAACCAATACAATCAAATATCCATTATCGCATATCCAAGATACCGAATCAGGAAGCATCGCTGATTGCAGACACCGGTTTACCGGGTGGTCCCGGAACCCGGCCATCTGTCTCGGGTGCCCGTCCGACATCCAACAATTCCCAAAGTGCTGCATCGAGTCCGTATACATCATAAAGCGCTTTGTACGCACCGAGTCCATCCACTTTCGCCGTTTGATACACGAAGAACACGGGTATGCGGCGGGGCAGATAGATGTACTGGGTTTGTTTCCGCCGCAGGCTGTCTTTATTCTGCACTTTATTCCAACGGACTAAGCGCAGTGAATCGAGCGGCGGATAACCCATCCAGATGCGCACATCATCGTACGTCGGCGTCGGGCGCGATTGCCATTGCAGAAGAAAACGAGCAAAGCGCATTGGATCCTCCAGCCTTACACAACCATGGCTGACAGCCCTGTTATTGAGGCTGAACTTCGACTTCATCGGCGTGTCGTGCATATAGACGCTATACTTGTTCGGAAAAAGGAATTTGATCAGGCCCAGGCTGTTGTCTTCGCCCGGATCCTGTACGATGCTGTAAGGTATTTTACCTGGTTGCACCCGGTACCAGTTCACGGCATAAGGACTGATTTCGGTGTTTCCGCGGTAAACCCGGTAGCCATTGCGCGTGAGGTAGGATGGATTTTTGCGGATGGAAGTCAACATTTCCCGGCTGACAATATTGGCGGGCACGCTCCAGGTCGGATTCAGCACCACCGAGTAAATAGCAGACTCTATCATGGGCGTCTGCGGATCGAGCGGCTTATCGGCGAACTTACCCGAACTGCGGTATTTTATTAGCTTCGACTCATAATCCAATGGTCTTGCCTTTCCAACACAAACCTTCATGCTGCTAACACTGTCCGGGTAATATAGCCAAGCCCTGAACTCCGGAATATTCACCAATACAAAAGGACCGGTTTTCGGCATCACCCTCCAACGGATGCGCTCCATATTCACCGCAATCTGTTTGAATTTATCATACGCCGAAGCGTACAAACTTTTCCAGGTGGAAGGCCCGATAACGCCATCGGCGGTCATGCCTTTCTCGTCCTGGTAGCGTGTGATTACCCTGACCAATGCGGCATTGTATTTTCTGCCGGCCTGACGGGCGAGACTATCGGGAAGCATGCCCAAGGAAACCAACCGCGCGGCAAGAACTTCCACTGCTGCTCCGGTATCATTCAGTTTCAGTTTACGCGTTGGAATGTCAACTCCCCTCCCATTGGTATCGGTGCGGTAATCGGGCAGCCAATTGGCGAGATAGCGTTTGAAGCGCTGGTAACTGGTATCCTGCAGACTGGAAGCAGCAAAGCGGTTAAGAAATTCCGTCGAATGCAACACCGCCATATAATTTACCTTTAGGGTATCCTTGCGCTGCAGTTCACATTTGTCGTATTCGGAGCACGGCGGAAGCCGGCCCAGGAGCTTATCGTGCTCCATGTGCAGCAAAGCATTGCTCAGCAGGATCTCCACATAGGCCAGGCGGCTGTAAAGTGCATCGCCATTGCCTGTGCGGCCCATGTCTATGGATTTAAAGATGGTATCCCTGTAATACCATTCCGGCAGCAAGCCTTCGGTAAATAGCGTGTCGTACAGAGCTGCGACGCGCGCTTTGAAACCGGGCGCGTCCAGCTGATCGAGCCAGACCGGACTGAAAGCGCGTTGCTGGTAGAAAGAATAGAGGGTATCGGCATACCGCAATCTCGCACTGTCTTTGCGCTGCAATTCCAATTTCATCCGTTCCTTCACCAGATCAACATCGAAATTGGCAGCTTTCAATTCTGCAAACGTGCCCGGCAATCCATTGCGTTTGCCGGTGCATGAAGTGTATATCAAAGACACGAAGAGCAACCCGATGGTGTAAACGAAAAACCGTTGCATGTTTTTCCAAATATAATCGCGCAGTTGACGAATTAGCCAATAAAACCGTTGTTTCCGGGTTTGCACGGTAATCGAATGGCATCCCTCACTAATGCGACAACATGGCTCAGGAATGCTAAGCCGGCTTAGTAATGGGTGGAAATGCCAAATCTGCTTTTTACGAATGGTTTTTCTTATCCTTGCGCCATGTCTGCCCGCTTTTCGACCCGGCGTATTGTACTTTTTGCGCTGTTGGCTGCTGCGATCATCTTCGCATTGACATTCGACTCTTGCCTGATGGGCCGCTACTTCGTGTACAATTTTTCTGACATTGGAGACCACGAAAAATTCGACAACCGGCCTTTGCAGAAAGCTGACCAGCCTTTTCAATTCAAAAGGGGCGGCAACCAGAATCTGGCCATCCGAACCGGAAGGGGCATGCAGACCCTGAGTCAGATCAACAACGACAACGACAGCCGGGCTTTTCTGGTAATCCGCAACGACAGCATTCTCTATGAAGGCTATTTCAAAGGTTATGCAGACAGCAATGCTGTCCCTTCCTTTTCCATGGCAAAATCGTTTACTTCGGCATTAATTGGTTGTGCCATTGCAGACGGATTGATCGGCAGTGCTGACGACAAGGTGACCAAATACTTACCAGATTTAAAAGACCCATCCTGGAACCAGGTAAGTCTGCGCCATTTGCTGAACATGACTTCGGGAATGGACTTCGACGAAGGCTATTATTCGCCCTTCACTGAGGCTGCTTCTTTTTATTATGGCCGCAATCTGAGAGAGCGCATCCTTGATCTAAAAACCAAACGCCCCCCAGGGCAACAATGGGAATACGTAAGTGGTTCGACCGAGATGTTGGGTCTTGTGCTGGAAAGGGTGCTGAAAGGCGAAACCATTACGGCATACCTGCAACGGAAAATCTGGACGCCCTTGGGTATGGAGTTCGATGCCGGCTGGAGCATTGACGACAAGAAAACCGGCATGGAAAAGACCTTTTGCTGCATCAATGCCCGGGCACGCGATTATGCCAAGTTTGGCAGGCTGTACCTGAACAAAGGTCAATGGGAAGGCAAACAACTGGTACCGGAAAACTGGGTTATGGAATCAACAAAACCCGGCACAGCGCCCGGTTGCGACCCGCAATACCATTTCCAATGGTGGCTTAGACCAAACGGTGCATTTCTCGCCCGGGGTCATCTCGGGCAGTACATTTATGTGGTTAGAAACAAGAACCTAATCTTCGTTCGGTTGGGTGCTTCAAGAGGCGAGTTGGATGACTGGCCCGGATTTTTCGATATTCTCAGTAAGTATTATTGAGGATAGCGTCATTGGTTGCCGTCAGATAACTGTCAGTCCTTATTTTCGCGCAACGATCATGAAAAAGCTCGCTCTTATACCCATGCTGGCACTGGCGCTGCTGCCTGCCATGGAAGCGCTGGCGCAACCCGGCCGCCCCGCCGTTCCGCCAACCACCAGTCCCCGGCCAGCGGCCAATAAGCCCAAACCCAAGGAAATTCTTCCAGCCGTTCAGATTTTCTTCGACGTCAACAAAGACGTGATCAAGAAAGCTGAATTCGAGAAGCTCGACAAGCTGTTCGAAGACCTGAAAACCAAATCCGACTTCACTGTTTTGCTTACCGGGCATACCGACAGCACCGGTGATCCGGAATTCAACCTGGCCCTCTCAGAACGCCGAGTAAGCAATGTTTACGACTACCTCGCAGACAAAGGCCTGGATGAAAACGTAATGGAAAAAGCTTTCTTCGGCGCTGCAAAGCCTCGTGAGCAAAACTCAGACGAAGACAAGCGCATGAAAAACCGCCGCGTGGAGATCACCATTTTCTACAAAGAGAAGCCCAAGCCCGAACCGCCGAAGCCCGTTGCCGATACCTGTAAAGGCGACACCACCATCAGCATGGGCAATGGCGTGATGATGCGCATGAACATCTGCACCTGGAAGACATTCATGGCTGGTAATAAAAAAGGCATTAAGGTAGACCTCACCCAAGGTGTTTCTGATATCATGAATTCAGAATACCCGCTGCGCAACGCCAAATACCAGAACCTGTTAATGGCCGGTATCCTGAAAATCAGCACACCCGGAGACAGCTGCCTGGCCCAAAAAGCTACCGTAATTCTGCCGCTCGAAGCCGAATGCTACAAAAAAGCCAAAATCAGCCTCTTTGAAACGAAGACCAAGAACTATTGGGAACCCAACAAGAATACGCGTCCGAATATCCTGAAAGACAAAACCAGCGTGAAAGTGGAGATTCCTGTTACTTGTTCCGGCGTAGTAGCCTGTGCCGGTGTTTACACCGGAAAGAACCGGACGAAGTTCAAAACTTCAGACCTGAATATCACAGAACTCTACGTAGCCAGCGAATGCCCAACGATGCTGATCCCGGCCCGTAAAGTCGGCTCATCCTGGGAAATCATGTACGACAAACTGAATGGCGAAGCAAAGGTGTATGCCAAGACAGAAGACGGCACTACTTTCCAGATTCAGGGAGCTGAGCTGCGCAACCTGAAACATGGTTTCACGTTGTCGAAGCCCAAACAAAACCGCGTTTTCAAAAAGTACAAACTCAGCAGCAAAAGCCTGGGAATGAACGACTAATCCAGTTTACGGATCTTATTAAAAAAGCCGCCTTCCAAGGGCGGCTTTTTTGTTTACCGGCTGCCTGGTCGTCAATTTCCGGCAGCAGTATTGGTATACACCGGCGGCTTCTCACCCGGCGCATAGTCCGTTTTCACAATCTTGTGGTCCACCGCAGGCAGCGACTTCAGATAGGCATAAATAGCCTTCACATCGTTATCTGTCAGCCTGGAAAGCGCCCCCCAGGGCATAGGTGTATAATCCAAAACACGACCACCCTGCATCCGGGTTTTGAAACGCTGAAAATCCCACGAAGAGATAACACCGGTTCCAGGATGCGGTGTGATATTGGGAGAAACCATGGAATGGCCTTTGGTGAACGCATCACTGAATACATTACCGCCGGCAAAAGGTTGACCGACCAACGCGCCTGAATTAGGATCCATGCGGGTATGACAACCTTTGCAATTGGCGACATTCACGGCCAGGTATTCTCCATAAGCTGCCGTGGTGTCGGGTGGCAGCGACTTCGGCGGAGCAACTTTTGGGCTTTCCGGCTTCATCACACCAAATGTCATCAAGGCCTTGGCAACGAAACTCCATTCCGTCTTTTCAATCTTGTTTTTTACCGGTGGCTGTGAACGCATGAAGGAAATCAATGCCTGTACATCGTCATCGCTCATGTTCTGATATGGCATAAAAGGCGCGATGAGACGGCCGTCGCTGCCCACTGCATGCCGCAGGGTGCGGGCCAATTCACCGTCGCTGAGTTTACCAATACCGGTTTCTGGATCGGGGGTGATATTGGGTGCGCGAAATTTACCGAAACCCGGAATTTCCAGCTCCCAGCCTCCGGACAGCGGGATCTCAAGTCCGCTTTCCACTTCCATGCTTTTATCCATCGGAACATGGCAAGTGGCACAATGGGAAGGTCCGAAAGCCAGGTACTTGCCGCGCGCTATGACCGCAGAATCTGCGCTGGCCTTGATGTCTGGAAGCGGTGCTTCATACTTTTTACTCCAGGCAAGCTGCACGTAGATGAACAGCGCCAGAACCAACAAGGCAAGAATGCCCAGGGTCCATTTTAGAATCGATAGAACTTTTTTCATGGAGGGGTAGGTTTAGTTTCCCAAACCTACCATTTTGGTCATAAATAAACATGACCCATATCCGATGTTGGACGAAAAAGGAACTTTGACTCTTCAGTCAATCTGTACGCTTCCGGCAATCAAAATGCGGTAGCGCTGCTCAAGGGTTGAAAAGGGCGTATAGCCTTCGGCGATGAATTGCCTGCGGCCTTTGTGTTCGAGCACCACGGTTGGAAACCCGTTCAAACCTGCATTCAATGCATTCCGGTAAGCAAGCTGCATTCTTTCTTTCACATGGGGCTCGCGCATTTTGGCCCGGAAGACCGCACTGTCGACTGCGAATATCTCAACCAAGGAAGCAAAGGCACCCGTATCGGTGGGATGCACGCCCCTTTCATAGATTGCCTTGTGGATAAGCGAAGCGTATTGCAAACGCGCGCCGGGAACAAAATCTGTAAACGCTGCAATAGCCAACGATGCCGGATCGGATGTAAAGAGTACTGTCGAATCTTTCAGTGTACCTTCTGTGAAAGGCTTTCCGAATTTTACGCCGGCTAATTGTTCCACAGATGGGTAGGCCTGGGTAAGGAAATCGCTGAGTTCCTTCATGGGGACGGCTCTTTCACCCGCCAGCATCCCGCCAGGCACAATTTCAATATCGCATTCCGCACCGTATTTCTCTTCAAAAGCCTTCATGACCGATGAGAAACCGTAGCACCAGCCACAAAGGGGATCAAAGTAATACGTAAGCCGTGGTTTGGGTTCTTCCTGCTGTTGCATGGGCACCTGAACCTGGGCCTTGACGGTTAGTTGGGCCAGGAATACCAGTGCGGCAGTTAATACGAAGGCTTTTCTCATGTTACAATGTTACGACATACAAATTTCGTTCCTGTCTTCTGCTTGTCAGGAGGGCATGGGAAACAGGCAATTGAAGCGGACCGACTATTTTTGAATCCATGCAAGCCCTGCTGAAGAAGCTGAATTATAAAAGCGAATCACCTGTTCACCTGCTATTCGTACCTGAGGAACTGAGCGAATTGCCGGCATACCTGTCTGCAAGCACAAGAATCATCACCAGCCTTGAAAACGACAATTCTTCGGTCGGGTTCGCCATGGTTTTTGCCACGAAACTCGAAGTGCTTGAATCGGCTGTTCACACACTGGCTCCGCTGTTGGATGGCGATGCCGTGCTTTGGATATGTTACCCCAAAGGCAGTTCAAAGCGTTATCGCTGCGATTTCAACCGCGATACCGGATGGCAGGTTTGTGGCCAATACAACCTTGAACCTGTAAGACAAGTGGCTGTGAACGAAGACTGGAGCGCACTGCGGTTCCGAAAAACACAATTTATCAAACAACTGACCCGCAGCAGCGATATGGCACTGGGTGCCGAAGCCAAAGCCCGGCTCACACAGCAAAAGAAAACCTAAGACGCTGTCAATCTACCCTTAACGAACTTTAACCCTTCCTTCTATATCCTCATGACTATTGCTGTAACCATCACCCTTTGCGCCCTCTTGTTACTGGCTTATGTATTCGACCTTAGCGCGGCCCGTACACGCATTCCAACTGTGATACTCTTGCTCGCTTTGGGCTGGCTGGTGCGGCAGGCCACCACATTTTTCCAAATACCAATACCCAATCTCGACCCCATTTTGCCTGCATTGGGAACGGTCGGACTTATCCTGATCGTGCTCGAAGGTTCGCTGGAACTGGAATTGAATCGCGCGCGTTTCAGACTGGTAGCTAAAGCATCGTTGATGGCATTGTTGCCCATGTTGCTGTTATGCGCAGGAATAGCGGCACTCTTCATCTTACAATCCGGCGCAGGCTGGCAACCGGCACTCGCCAATGCCATTCCATTGGCCGTTATTTCGAGCGCCATAGCAATACCGACTGCGCGTTATCTCCGCCGCGACCAGCGCGAATTCATCACCTACGAAAGCAGCCTTTCTGATATTTACGGCGTAATCCTCTTCAACTTCATTACGCTCAATCATTATTTCGGAGCGGAAACTTTTGGCGTATTCCTCCTGGAAATGCTCCTGATGCTTGTGATTTCATTCCTTGCTACTGCCGGTCTTTCGTTCCTGATGTCGCGCAGCAACCACAAGGTGAAATTCATTCCGATCATGATCATCCTGATCCTGATCTATAGCTTGTCGAAAATCTGGCATTTGCCGGCACTGGTGTTCATCCTGCTTTTCGGATTGTTCCTGGGAAATCTGGATCAGATGGTCGGATGGAAATTCATCCAACGCCTCCGACCCGAAAGGCTGGAGCACGAGGTTCACCGCTTCGCGGAAATCACAGCAGAAGTCACCTTCCTTATCCGCTCACTTTTCTTCCTGCTCTTTGGTTTTCTGATCGAAACCCATGAACTCCTGAACCCGGACAGCCTGGTAGCTGCCATAACCGTTACGGCAGGCATTTTCCTTACGCGCTATCTTTCATTGCTCGTATTGCGCGTTCCACCGTGGCCGGTGCTGTTCATTGCGCCGCGCGGACTGATCACTATCCTGCTTTTTCTTTCTGTACCCGTAACCCTGCAACTCGATGTGGCCGATCGATCGCTCATCATCCAGGTAATCGTACTCTGTGCCCTGGTGATGATGTTCGGCATGATGGCTGCAAGGCCTGAAAGACCAGGCGACCAGCTTCCGAGGCCGGAAGATCAATCACCCCTGAGCGTGCGTCAGCCTTCCAACTGAGACAATCCGGCGCGGAGGTTCTTCAGTTTCTCTTCTGCATCTGCTTTCTTCTGCTTCTCTTTTTCCACCACATCGGGTTTCGCGTTGGCAACGAAACGTTCGTTGCTGAGCTTCACTTCCACACTCTTCAGAAATCCTTCCAGGTAAACGATCTCTTTCCGCATTGCCTCCTTCTCCTCTTCCAGGTTCAAACCAGCAGGCAAGCCAACATACAATTCATCGGTATCTACCAATGCAACTGCTGCAGGATCCGGTTTTACGCCGTTTATCTCCAACCTGCAATTGGCGAGTTTGGCCATGATGCCTTCGAATCCGGCATAGGCTTCAGGCGCCTGGCTGATGAGGGTAACATCGAGTGTTTCTTTGGGAGAAAGGCCTTTGCTGTTGCGCACCTGCCGCACTTCGCTGATGAGCTTCAAAGGCCGCTCGGCAGCAACCGTTTCTGAAGCAGCCGGTTGAGGGAAAGCACTCAGAATGCAAGGCTGTTCAGGGTTTCCGTCGTAAACAGCGTGGTACAATTCTTCCGTAATGAAGGGCATGAAAGGATGCAAGAGGCGCATCAGGTCGGCAAAATGCGCCCTGGCCGACTCCATCGCACTGCGGTGGATGGGCGAACCGTAAACCGGTTTCACCATTTCCAGGTACCAGGCACAAAAATCGTCCCACGCGAGTTTGTATGCGCCCATCAAGGCATCGCTCAGCCGGTATTCAGAAAAGTCGCGGTGAATTTGTCCCAGTGCAGCATTCCAGCGTGCTGAAAACCAAGCAGATGCTGTTTCGGCATCGCGGCATATGTTGGCGCTCACGGCCTCATCTTCCACCACTTCCCAACCCTGAATCAGGCGCCAGGCATTCCACAGCTTGTTGCAGAAATTCCTGCCTTGCTCCACCTGGCTCTCGTCGAAGAGGATATCGTTGCCGGCAGGCGAACTGAGCAGCATGCCCATGCGCACACCATCTGCGCCGAATTTTGCGATCAGATCGAGCGGGTCGGGACTGTTGCCGAGGCTTTTGCTCATCTTGCGGCGCAGCTTGTCGCGCACGATGCCGGTAAAGTATACGTTTTTAAACGGCAATTCCCCTTTGTATTCATAGCCTGCCATGATCATGCGCGCCACCCAGAAAAAGATGATTTCAGGGGCAGTTACGAGATCATTCGTCGGATAGTAATACTTCAGTTCTTCATTTTCAGGGTCTTTGTAACCATCGAAAACCGAAATCGGCCAAAGCCAGCTGCTGAACCAGGTATCCAGCACATCTTCATCCTGCCTGAGCTCAGCGGCATGGGTTTGAATGCCCCTTGATTGGAAACGAGACGCCGCTTCTTCGGCACTCACAGCCACTTCAAATTCACCTTCCGGCGTATACCAGGCCGGTATGCGATGGCCCCACCACAACTGGCGCGAGATATTCCAGTCTTTGATGTTTTCTATCCAATGGCGGTAAGTGTTCTTGATGCGGTTAGGAAAGAAACGAATGGTATCGTCCATCACCGCGGTCAGCACTTCGGGATTGCGCTGCATGAATTCCTGCATATCCATGAACCACTGGGTTGAAATGCGGGGTTCAATCACCGCATCGGTGCGCTCGGAGCGCCCCACATTGTTCTGAACCTGTTCGGTTTTGAGGATATGGCCTTTCTCTTCGAGTTCTTTAGCAATCTGCTTTCGGGCGATGAAACGGTCGGTTCCTACGTAAATCTGCGCCGCTTCCGACAGGGTTCCGTCTGCATTGAGGGTATCGATCAGCGGCAGGTTATGGCGTTGCCCGATGCGGTAATCGACGATGTCGTGGCAAGGGGTCACCTTCAGGCAACCGGTGCCGAAGGAAGCATCTACTTCCTCATCGGCAATTACCGGGATTTCTCGGCCGATGAGCGGAACGCAAACGGTTTTTCCCAGCCATTGCGCATAGCGTTCATCACCGGCAGCGGTAGCAATGGCCACGTCTCCCATGATGGTTTCAGGGCGCGTAGTGGCGACGGTGATAAAATCACTTCCGTCTGGCGTAAAATACTTGATGTAGTAAAGGTTGCTGTTCTCCTGCTTGTAAATCACTTCCTCATCGCTGAGGGTGGTGAGCCCCACCGGGTCCCAGTTCACCATGCGGGTTCCGCGGTAAATGAGGCCCTTGCGGTAAAGGTCGATGAACACATCAATCACGGCATCGTAGAGCGATGGTTCCATGGTGAAGCGCGTGCGGTCCCAATCGCAACTGGCACCGAGCTTCTTGAGCTGTTCGAGGATGATGCCGCCGTATTTATGCGTCCATTCCCAGGCATATTCAAGGAATTGCTCGCGGGTGAGGTCGCTTTTGCGGATACCTTTCTCGGCCAGCATGCGCACCACTTTGGCTTCTGTGGCGATACTTGCATGGTCGGTTCCGGGAACCCAGCAGGCATTTTTGCCTTCCATGCGCGCCTTGCGGATCAGCACATCCTGGATGGTATTATTGAGCATGTGGCCCATGTGCAGAACGCCGGTAACATTGGGCGGCGGTATGACGATGGTGTAAGGTTCGCGCTCGTCTGGAACAGAGCGGAACAAACCCTTGTCCATCCAGTATTGATACCATTTGTCTTCTACCCTGCCGGGGTTATATGTTTTGTCGGCTTCCATGCGAATTTGCAAAAATAGCGCCCCGGGGGTATTGCCTTTTCCACGCTTTGGGTTATTTTTCCCATTTGGAGGTCGCATGGAACTGACAGACATCTCACAACGTGCTTACGATATCTACCGGAAAGAACGCCGTTTTGAAGCGGTGCAAGACTTTCTGGAATCGGCCGGTCTCAATACGGAAACCGCGCAGACTATCCTGAGCGAGTTAAAACGCACCCATTATGCACGGCAGCGGCGCCTGGGGATGGGCTTTCTCACAACAGGCGCGATTCTGTGT
>JBKDBI010000256.1:0-5674 GCA_046314695.1 Bacteroidota bacterium
GCCGGCAATCCCAAATTGACTGAATCCGGTGATTCCCTTTCTGAGCGCATATCCATGAGCAACCCTGGTTCCGGCACTGTCTTTGCCCGGCCAGAAACTACCGGCCGGCAAGGTCCAGTCGGCAGCGTTGCGGCTGCTGTCATGCCTGCGCAGGATGGTAAATGCGCCATCCTGCAGATAGTGCTCGTAATCCGGATGGCCGGCAAACCACAGCTGCAAACCATAGGGTGCCCCGGATGTGTCCGGCTTTGCATCGATAAACCAAACCCCTGCTCCGGCGATGAAATTGAATCCTATTCCAAACTCACTGGCGTTCAATCCGCTGTCGTTGCCGGGCCTGTCGCGGTAATGTACATGGAGCTCCGAAATGCTTCCCGGTTGCCGGAACTGCAGAGAAACAGGCATGGTGTAATAAAGATCGCCGGATGGAATGCAAATACTGCTATCCCGACCTAGCCGCTGAACAATCGGCCCATGTATCCATGATTCGCTGAACTGTTTGTTTCTTTTTCCTTCGATAACCGGCAATTCCAACACCAAGGTATCCGGACTGGAAATAAGGATGCCGCGCTCCAAAACCAATTGTTTTACCTGCGTCTTCCCGGATAGTTGCAAGGCCGCTCCGGCGATTACAAGCGTATCTACAGCAAGCTGCGCGGGGAGTTTCCATTCCAAGGTATCTCCGGCTGCATAAATGAGCGTTGCGCCATGGCCAGTGAGGTCTGCTGCCCGCGCCTGCAAATTGCCGTGCACAAACAACCTTACGCCGCTGTCGAGTTCCAGTCTTGCGCCGCTATCCAACACCAGAGTACCTGCAGCTGCTGTTGCACTTATCCTGGGCATAAAAGCCTGTTTGCCACCTATGCGAACTGTATCATTTTTCCCGGGAACCTGATCGCACCAATTGGCTTTCTGGTGCCATGAATCGCTGCTGTTGCCAATCCAGTCAAATCGTGCGGCATGGCGCACAGCGAGTGGCAAATGAACCCAATCGCTGTTGCCGCACCAGGCTTCTGCCCTCAGAAAGAGGGTGTCAGGCTGCCGGAGACTAAACTGCAGCGCATCGCCGGAATGGAGAAATGAATCTGCGTTGGCGCCAAGGTACCAACTCCATACGCCGCCTGAACCTTTATTGCCACCCGAAGGATAAAACCAATTGGGCACACCCAGACAAAGGGTATCCCTGTCTGCCCGAACTTTATTCGCCGGAGCGGGTAGCGTATAAACGGACAACGAAAGAACGCGTCCAATAGTGGTATCGCAATAACCGGCGCCGCGCAGCATGAAACGCCTTCCGGCATTCAATTGCAGGCGCAGGGAATCGCCTGTACCCAGGAGGCTGTCTGAATCTGCATCCAGCCAAAGCCATTGCCCTGCGGGTTCAAGTTGGCCCCCCAATCGTTTCCAGACAGCTGTGGTACCTGGACAAAGCGTATCCTTTCCGCTGATAGCTGCTGCTGCCTTATTGCGCGGTGTCAATCTGTAAACTCCATAACGCGCATCGGCTACCAGACTATCCTTGCTGGTAACCAGGTAAGAAAGTTTGATAAAGACACTGTCCTTGCGCGTTGGATTGCAAGACAATACACCGCTGAGTTTGAAACCCAAGCTGTCACCACAGGCAATCGACATGCTATCCGCGAAGACCGATTGAATGCCCGCAGGTTGCACCGACCCGAAATGCCGGTAGGATGTATCAGGATGTATTTTCACCCATAAACTCAGACTATCTGCCAGCAACGATGAATCGATTGAAAACGCAAGTTGTTTAATTGACTCCGGCATCGTTCTGCCAAGGTGTTTCAAAGACCAGCTTGCCAAATCGGTTTGCCCCAATGGAGCAAATATCTCCAGCCGATTGGGCTGCGCGCTGATGCTAAATTGCCTGTCGATATCGAAAGTGAAGGTATCCGTCAAGGCTCCGGGTATTTGCTGTGAAGGGTATGTTCTGGTGCGTCCTAGCGCATCAAAAGCCTGCGAAGCTTGGATCAAACGTGGCCAAAGGTTACCTGTTTTTCGTTTCAGGAAGGTTTCACGGCGCAAGGTTTCATCCAATACCATATCGCCTCCTCCACCCGAAGCAACATTGGAAAGGTTGTTCGCCGAAAGCCGGCCATACCAATTGCAAACCTGGGAATCGCCTGAATTGTCTGTTTGATTGAAATACAGCCAGGCCTGACCACCCCAACCGGCGGCATGAAAATAGTTTCCGGATGAGCGTGGATTGATACCGTTGGTATCCAGACCACTGCGGCTTTTAAGAAACGCAACAGGCCGTCGCCAATGGCCGTCGCCTGACGCGAACAGCACATTGTTCTTTAGCAGCAGTTTGCTGCCTGCGCTGTCGTTCCAACGCAAGACCGCGACTGCCCGGTTGCTGTCGGCATGGCTTCCACGCAGATAAATGGTATTGTGATGTAGCGCCGCGATTCCCGGAAAAAGCTCCAAACCAGAAACTTGCGCCTGGGACCCCGATAACCCATCCAAGCCGGCAATGCGGTTATTCGTTACCTGCGATTCCAGGCTTCGGACAGCGATTCCGCTGATTCTGCCATTTCCATGTAACCCTGCGATGCAGTTTGCATGCAGTTCGGCCTTGTGTCGGTGGCCATTGTTGAGGTCTATGCCGATAACGTTTCCGATGGAATCGGCCGTCAGCTTGTGAATGGTATTGCCTTGAACACTGCAGGAACTTATTCCGCTGTTGTTCAGGCAGCGCGCCGAAATACCTGTCACACCGCCGGCAGCGCGCATGGCGACAATCCGGTTGGAATCTGCGCGGATTGTTGCCCCGATGCTATGCAGCTGAATCCCGGTAGCCCGGCCGCGTGCTCCAATGCTGTCAATATAGTTTCCAATGGTCAACACGAATCGCGCCTGACCACTGTTAAGAATGCCAGTATAATCGCCGGTTAAAGTATCCCGGCTTACCTTGTTGTTTCCGATTTGCAGCGTATGATGGATTTGTGCGCTGTTGCTGATCGCTATAACATGGCTGCCCGCTGAGGCAAACAGGTTCCCGTAGATCATGTTGCTATCAATAACCAGTGTATGGCGTTGTCCGGTATTCCGGATGCCGTAAAAAGTGCTGCCCTGCATTTGATTGGTGCATGAACGCACTACATTGCCTCTCACTTCCATCCGGTTGCTCGTGCCGGCGTTTTGGCGCAATGCGATACCAAAAAGATGCTGGCTTCCGCTCAATGCCCGCCCTCCCAGGGTAATCCGGTTACCGGTGATGCGGATTCCGGCTTCGCTGTACAGATGCCCGGAGGTGAATACAATCCCGAAACGCTCTGAAACTGGCACCGCAAAGGGCGCATTGCCGTGCGGGTGGGTATGGATGTGATTGTCTTCCAATAGCGCATCCCGCACATTCATCACCTTAATGCCTTCTTCCCCAAAGTTCCATATAGCACATTTTCTAATCACAACGGCACTGTCGAGGCGCTTGTAAGGAGCACTGTTATCGCTCATGCCCTTGGCCAGAATACCGGCGAAAGCAGTTGAAATGGTATCTTCTTCCAACAATATGTTGGCGTGCAAATCATGACTGCCTGCCACAGTAAATGCCTGATTGAGTGCATCGGCCCGTGCATTTACGAGGGCTATTCCTTTGTTGCCATCTTCAAACGCTGAGGGGCCTGAACTGCTCATCAGTGCCATGAAGCGGACGCGACAATTGGCAATCCGCACATTGCAACAGCCGCCGTTCAAGCTATCCTTGAACATAGCCAACCCGTATTCCATCCGCGCACTGCCTGAACTCGCCGCGTTGGAATCCACCAATTCAAAGTCTTCGATCGTCAGGTTATCGGTTCCATGTATCGACCAGATTCCGTCTATTCTTGCGCTGCTGCTGTTCATTCCCCGGCTTCCTGTGCCCGCAATGAGTATTGGCCTTTTTCCACTTCCAAATGATGTAAACCGCAATGGATGTAAGGCGTGACCTGAAACCTTTAACTGCAATCCTGAACCACTGCTTAGCTTTTCACGATGTCCGGCTTTGACATGGCAAGTGAGCGGGCCAGACATGCCTCTGCGGTTCAATGTGTCGATAAAGGCTTCCAGCCGCCTGAAACAAGTGCCGGGTATCAGGTAATTTCCAAACAATCCGGCAGACCGGCTAACAAAAAAAGAATCGCTGCGCGCCCCTGTTTCATCCAGGCTCAGCAAGCGACTAGCCTGCGGCCCATGCGCTTCGAAAAGGGAATCCAATAAAACCAGCGAAACCTGGCTTGTGAAGAACCGCAGCCAAATGCGCTTTCCGGCATCAAAACAAGGAAGAAATCCGCTGCACAGGCTGTCTTGTTGCCCGAGAACAGCCCTGTGTGCCGTGCGCATGGAAACAGCAGTATCGAATTCAACACCCGCCCATTCTCCAGCAGATAAAGGCCGGTCAAACCACAGCTTCACAAAGGCATTGGAGCCAGGTGCGATGGTATCCGGAATCTGCCAGCGACGAATTTTAGCTGGTTCAAAATTTGTTGTGCAAACGGACATCCATTCATCCACCCCAGCGGCAGGGTTACTGGATGTGGTAATTTGAAAATGCAACCAGGAATTGGCGCTGATGCCGGGAAGAATCCCCGCTTCACCCAGGCTATCCATGTACAAAGCGCTTGCAATGACGTTGGATGTATCCGGCAAAACCAATTGTCCAAAGCCGGGAATGCATCGGTTTGCAAGCGCTGGACGCCAACTGCGCATGGTGTCCGGCGTACTGCCCTTTTCACCAAACCAAGACCAGCGCAATGTACCTGAAGCTGTGGCTGATCCAACCTTGAAATGTGCCCGACGAAGGCCTTCACCGCCTTTCGCCTCCAACAAAGTGTCAGGTTTGGAAGGTACGCCCAAGGCTAAATACGCGGCTTGCGCCCTGCATTCCAATAACAAACCGGTGCACATGCACACGAGCAACCCTAAGAAACGAACATGTAAAAACATACGAACAATGCATAAAAGTCACTGCAATGCTCGTTACGGATAACCTTTCTATGCAAGTACCCGAGGCCAATGGCAATGGGCACAAAATTGCATCATGTTGTTTTTCAACACTTTACACAGCGAACTTACACGTTTATAAGCGCGTAAGAACGGCTCAGGTATTACAAAGCAGCCTGGATACGCACAGCTACTGCGGCCAGTTCTTCGTTGGAAGGCTTCAGCTTTGGCTTAGAGAAATTCATGTCATCAACCTGTTGCAAGGGCACCAGGTGCACATGTGCATGCGGTACTTCCAGGCCGATAACTGAAACACCGACCTTGCGGCATGGAATGGCCTTGCCTACAGCTACGGCTACACGTTTGGCAAAGGTAAAAAGACCTGCCAGGGTCTCATCGTCCAGTTCAAATAGATAATCAACCTCCTTCTTGGGAATCACCAACACATGACCCTCCACCAAAGGAAACACATCGAGGAAAGCAAAATAGTTTTCATCCTCCAGGATCACATGTGCCGGAATTTCCCCTTGCACAATGCGCGTGAACAAAGAGGGCATCAGCGGAAAATATCGAGGATTTCCAATTTCATCATACCGGCCGGCACCTGCACTTCAACGATATCACCTTTTTCCTTGCCCATTAAAGCCCCACCAATAGCCGACTTGACAGATATCTTACCAAGCTTTATATCCGCTTCTTTTTCACTCACAAGCATGTAGGTGAATTCCTT
>JBKDBI010000257.1:0-8753 GCA_046314695.1 Bacteroidota bacterium
CATTAGTTCCAGCTTTTGTCCTTCTTCATTGCTAACAGAGCGTTGTATTGGCCTTGCGCTTTCTGATGCGGATTTTTTCTCAGCTGGTTCCGGAATCGCCGGGAAATCCGCTGTGCCTGCTGTGATATGATCAAGCATCGCATACCAATCCACAAGGTCGGCCATCATCACTTTCATCTTCTGCATCATCAACCAGATTGGCCGATAATGCCGGTGGCCCAGATGGCGCTGTACCTGCATGGCCGAAATGGATTTCTTCTGAAACGAAAGCACCGCAATGGCATAGACCCAATAATGAAAAGGAAGCTTCGAATACTCCAGGAGTGTCCCGCTGCGCAGTGTCGTCTCCCATCTGCATTGCTTGCATCGGTACCTGAGTCGAGACGGGAGCCACAATTGGTCGGATGAACCGCAACGGTTGCAATAAACACCGTGCTTATCCCGAAATTCCTTCCACAAAAGAATGCATCTTTCTTCTGTGTTGTAAGTTTTGATAAATGTAAAAAAGTCCATATTCAAAATAGCTATAATGCAGGCGCAATATAGCTTTTCCGCGTATACCCTCAAAGTAATGTGGCAAGCATCCGACTTATCTGGCCAAAAATATACGCTTATAAACGTTTAAAAAAATCAAAAAACATAAATATTTAGCGTCTAGCCGCTTCCTGCCGCAATCTCCATCCTCCACTGCTTTGAAATTCCCATCCAATCCCCCCACCCCGTATCTTGACTTCCTTCTACCCGGATGACCCAATTCGATGCAGCCCACTTCCCCAATGCAGATTATTTCTCAGACAGATCCTTCTCCGCATGACAGGGTCCAGCGAACTGTTCAACATTTCCTTCCCCGGAACCATGCCAGTCTGACGACCGTTTCCTCAGAATACAAGCAACTTCCTAAGCTACTATGCCTAAGCAATAGCATTTTGGGCAAATGACCAGACGGTTTGTAAGTCCTTCAAGAAGAGGTGATTTTCAATACCGAACCGCAGTGCAGACAGCATGGACATTTGTTCGGTAGTCAAAAAATCAATTGAACAGGGGCGAATCACCGAAAAGTAGCTTAGATTGCCATTAGAATAATCTGTCCTCAGCGCACATAATGATTCCGCGAGCAGAATTGAGTATCCGTTTTTACATTGGATTTCTACATCACATATCAGTTTAATGCGACCCTATGGCAACACCAAGGATCCGGGGGCTGGTTTTTTGTGAGCTTGCCGGTGCATCTGGCGAAAGAAATCCGGGAACATTTTCAACACCATGAACAAGGCTGGGGACGCTTGCCTGTTCGTGCCCGCATTGGCAATGCCGAATGGAAAACCGCGATCTGGTTCGATACCAGGCAAGGCACGTATCTGCTGCCTGTGAAGGCTTCGATACGTCTTGCCGAAGATCTTCAGGCCGGCGACGCACGCGACGTGCAAATCAGCTTGTAGAAAGTTGCCTTGGTATATAGAATAGCATTCTGAACCTTATCACGAGCAAGTATTTCAGCCTAAGCTATTGCCGCGCTGGCATGGGGCGACGATTTTTTTTGAAATCAGATGTTCATCGCGATTACCACTCATACTCATCCGGATTCTCATCGCGGAAGGTCTGGAGTGTATCGAGGAAGGTTTCGAAGCTGCGCTCGTCGTTCACCGGTTCGTCGGTGAAGTGCAGCGATTCGAATTCGTGGTAATCGTCGTCTTCGTCGGGGTCTGCGGCTGATATCGGATCGATAGTGGGCAAGCCAATGCGGTTGGGAACCATGAAAACATCGTCGATCAACAGCGTTTCCAGTTCCTCGCTTGCGGAAGCCAGACCAAGACTGTCATCACAAGTAAATATGCGCTTGGCGTGCGTCTTCTGGTTGTCTTCGTTGCGGAAGAAATAATGCAGTGCAATGTGCTTCATATACTAGGCAAAATAAGCGATGCAGCGCGGATTCAGCCTTGGCTTTTCGATTATTTCCGAAAAATGAAATAAACAGCCAAAACCAAAAACACCAATCCAATCGCGTGGTTCCAGCGGAATGTTTCCTCCTTGAAGAATAACCAGGTATACCCCAGGAAAACCAACAGGGTGATAACCTCCTGCAAAACCTTCAGTTGCAGCAGACTGAACGGACCACCATGGCCCCTGAAACCAATCCTGTTTGCCGGAACCTGGAAGCAGTATTCAAAAAAGGCCAGCCCCCAACTCACGAGAATCAATGCGAATAGCCCCGACTTCTCGAACCATTTCCATTCCTTGAATTTCAGGTGACCATACCAGGCCAATGTCATAAAGACATTGCTGATCAACAACAAACCGATGGCCAGATAACCCCGCATGCGGCAAAATTAGCGCCGCAAGTAAACAGCTTGAGAGCTGGCGATACAAGGCCATTTTCTTCGTCTGGCCAGATGGCGATCAGGTGTTTTCCGACTCGTCTCCTGAATGCCGCGATCCGAGCATCGAACCAATCAGGTCGGCGAACTGCAAGCTGCCATCGGTCTGTGTGCGGCTGAGGCGCGAAATGCTCGCCAGTCCGTGCAGAATCAGTTCCATTGCCGGCAGCGCCTTTTCACCTGCAGCGCCCGGGAAAAACTTCTCTGCCAGGTCGCGCAAACCAGGCACCTGCTCCAGCTTTGCACTGTATTCCTTTTCACTGAGTTCATAGGGCAACTCCAAAAGGGAGCCATCGCCAAACCAACGTACTACTTCGCGGAACGGGTCGAGCGGCTTCTTATCGCCCTTGCGCGCTTTCCCTTCGAGGGGACAATAGGTGCCGAAAACAGATTTGATGGATTGAATGATCAGGCTTACTGCCACATTATACGGGCCTTCCTGCTCACCTTCATACACCATTTCGATCTTGCCATTGATGGCCGGAATAGCCGCGTACAAATCGCTGATACGCAGGGTGGTATTTACATCACCTGCAATGCACATGCGCCTTTCTGCCGCGCTAACCACATTTTCGAAAACCGAAATGCTGAGACGGGCAGAAACACCGCTCTTTTGGTCTACAAACTCGCTCTGACGGGCCTGGAAGGCAATGCTCTCCATGAGCAGGGCCAGCAATTCCGGCACTTTGACATTCGCTTCCTGGGAAGCGCTGAGTTTGGCTTCCTGGCGGGTGATGGCCATGGAAGTTTCAATGTTCTTAGGATAGTGGGTGAGAATCTGACTTCCGATGCGGTCTTTCAAAGGTGTTACGATGCTGCCGCGGTTGGTGTAATCTTCCGGGTTGGCAGTGAAGACGAACTGGATATCCAGCGGCATGCGCAATTTGAATCCACGAATCTGCACATCGCCTTCCTGCAGGATATTGAACAGCGCCACCTGGATGCGTGGCTGCAGGTCTGGGAGCTCATTGATGACGAATATGCAACGATGGCTGCGCGGAACAAGTCCGAAATGGATGGCACGCGGGTCGCTGTAGGGAATTTTAAGGTTGCTGGCCTTGATCGGATCTACATCGCCGATGAGGTCGGCTACGCTGACATCGGGGGTGGCGAGTTTTTCGACGTAGCGCTCGTTCCGGTGCATCCAGACGATGGGCGTGGCGTCGCCGTGTTCTTCGATGCGCTTGCGGCTTTCATCGAGCAGGGGATGCATCGGGTCTTCGTTCAGTTCTGAACCTTCCAGAACGGGCACCCATTCATCGAGCAGGCGTGTCATCATGCGGGCCAGGCGCGTTTTGGCCTGTCCGCGCAACCCGAGCAGATTGATCTGATGGCCGCTGAGGATGGCGCGCTCAAGATCCGGGATCACGGTGTGTTCGTATCCAAGGATGCCGTGGAATACCTCGCGCTTCTCCTGCAGTGCGCGCAGCAAATTGCCGCGTAGTTCTTCTTTCAGGCTTTTGGGTTGGTAACCCGATTTTTTCAATGCACCGAGGGTGCGTATGGCAAGGTGTTCCATCTACAGGCAAAGTAACAAGGCAGGGCCGGCAAAGTTTAAAGCCGATTGCGGATTGCTTTCCATTAAAAAGCTGGCCCTAAATTTGCCCAACTCTCCCCTGAAACCATGAGAACCTTTGTTATTACCCTCGCACTGACAGTTGGCCTCGGATCCTGCGATCTGCTCCACCAGGCCGCGCAGCTCAATCCCATCCCGACCGAATCGGAAGTTGCCAGCGGCCTCAAGGAGGCACTGAAAAACGGCGTTTCGGGCGGAACCGACCTGCTCGCCAAACCGGGCGCCTTCCTCAACAACAACCTCATCAAAATCCTTTTTCCGCCTGAAGTGGCCGACGTAGAAAAGCGTCTGCGCGCCATCGGATTGGGTTCAGAGGTGGATCGTGCCGTCAATGCACTGAACAGCGGGGCCGAAAAGGCGATGGAAAAGGCCAAGCCCATTTTCGTGGATGCCATCACCGGCATGAGCATTACCGATGCCATGAATGTATTGAAGGGAGGCAACGGCGCGGCTACGAATTTCCTGCGCAATTCCACTTCCGTTGCACTGCGCGCAGCCTTCAAACCCGTTATCCAGGAAGCACTGAACAGCGTAGGAGCTACCCGCTACTGGAACGACCTCTTTACGGCCTACAATAAGATCCCGCTGGTGAAGCCTGTTACGACCGATCTCGGATCTTACGTGACCGAAAAGGCGATGTTTGCCCTCTTCACGGAAATTGAAAAAGAGGAAAATGCCATCCGCGCCAACCCGGCCAAACGCACTACCGATATCCTGAAGAAGGTCTTCAATTACGCCGACCTGCAGGGTTAAGCAGGAAGAGAAGGGAGGTTCAATCCCCCATTTCACCCATCGGAAGGCCACATTCGACCAATTGGTTTTCCGACTTTATGGCTGCGGAACTAATTTCACCGCATCCAAGCGGTATTGCCTTTGCGTTATCTGACCCTGTCACTGCTGATTTTATGGGCTGGCTCTCTGTGGGCGCAGCGCGATAATCCATTGCAGAAACGGGTAACCATTCGCCTGAAACAAGCCACAGCGGCAGAAGTACTGGCCGCTGTAGAACAGCAATCCGGATTGCGTTTTCACTACGATGCCTCCTTGCTGAATGGCGCCTTCCGCAGTGATTTCAATGTATTCAGGGCCCGGTTTGAAGACCCGCTCCGCAATTACTTGCTGCAATTCGGGCTCACCTGGCTGGAGCAGGATGCCTATAATTTTGTTTTGGTTCCCCAATCGGGCAAAACACGTCCGGGTTTGCAGTACAGGTTGAGCGGCACCGTTGCAGATGCAGCCGATGGCGAGAAGCTGATAGGTGTGATCGTGCGGGTTGACGGTACGTATCGCTATGCGCAAACCAACGAACAAGGCTATTTCAGCCTCTTGTTGCCAGGCGACAGTTGCCGCGTCAGTATCTATTACCCTGGGTTTTCAACGCGTACAGATACTCTTGCCGGAGGCCGTAACTACCTCCGCCATTTCCGCATGTACAGCAGCGACAGCACGCGGGAACTGGAGATACAGACCCTGCGTTTTATCGATTTCCGCACCATCAGCAACGGGCAAAGCGATCAGATCACAATCGGCAGCCGCAAATTGGGTCAATTGCCGTTTCTGTTTGGAGAGCCCGACCTGATCAAGGCATTCATGTTTTACCCGGGTGTGAGCGGCGGCAGCGAAGGCTTGCTCGGCTTGCATATCCGGGGAGGCAGCATGGATCAGAACCTGATTCTGCTCGATGGCGTGCCGGTTTTCAATCCCTACCACTTATACGGAATATTCGGCGTCTTCCACGACGACCTGATCAAGCGCGCCACCCTCAGCAAGGGCAGTTTCGATGCCTCCAAAAGCGGGCGGCTGAGCGGAGTAGTGTCCGTGCAAACCCGTGATGGAGATCTTTTTCGTTGGAAAGGAAGTGCCGGATTGGGTACCCTGGCCTCGCGGGTGATGTTGGAAGGACCCATCGTGAAAGGGAAAACCAGCATCGTCTTTTCTGCCCGACGCAGCCATCTCGACTTCATGGCCGATGTGTTCGGAAGGGTTACCGGTGCCACCGATACTGTCGGCGCAAACGGTTACTATTTCTACGACGCCACCCTGCGCTTGTCGCATCGTTTTTCCGAGCGTTCCAGACTCGGTTTTTCCTTTTATACCGGTGAAGACCGGCTCTATTACACCGATTATGCACGCTATTCAGGCGATAGTATTTTAACACGGGAAAGGCGCCGCCAGGAAAGCCGCTGGGGAAATACACTCGCTTCCCTGCAATGGGATTATCACCTGCGCAACGGCCTGACTTTGCACCAAACTTTTTGGCATTCAGCTTATAACTTCAACTTCGAGCAGCGCTATGCCATAACCCGCGATAACCTGATTCAGGGGAGCCGGACAGTCCAGGCCACGGAGCACGATTTCAACTCCGGGATCGAGCAGACGGGCTTCAAGAGCGGATTGGAATGGTCGCCCCTGCGCAGTCTGCGGATCAGTTCGGGTTTGAACGCCTCGCGCTTGTTTCTTCGTCCGGGCCTGCGGATTTATTCCAACCAGGTCAACCAGGCGTACAGCCAGACGCGCAGTGGGAGTGAGCCCTTGCTGGCAGGTGAGTTTGGCGCCCATCTGCAGGCCGATTATACGCCCGATCCGCATCTTCGCATCCAGGCAGGTTTGCATCAGGCCGTTTTTGGTGTCAATGATAAAGTTTACAGTTTGCCCCAACCCCGGCTCCAGGTGCGTTGGAGCCCGGGTGGAAACTGGTGGTTCAGGGCCGGGTATTCCAGGATGCAGCAATTTTTTCACCTGCTCACCAATCCGGGTGTCGGTCTGCCGGGCGACCTTTGGGTTCCCAGCACCGATTCGGTAAAGCCCGAACTGGCCGCACAATGGTCCGGAGGCATCACCTGGAGCCGCGGCAGTTTTCAATTCTCCGCAGAAGCCTACCATAAGGGCTTCAGCAACCTCATCGAATACCGCGACAATGCCGATTACCTGAGCAGCGCAGGAAACTGGGAAAACAGTGTCACGGCTGGTAGCGGAATCGCGCGGGGTTATGAATTCATGTTGGAAAAACACCGTGGAAGCACCCGGGGCTGGCTGGCCTATACCTGGTCGCGTTCCACACGCAGCTTTGCCGAAATTGAAAACGGCCGCGCTTTCCCCTTCCGCTACGACCGCCGCCACAATGTGCAGTTTGTGTACATGCAGCAATTGGCACCCGGCATCCATACATCGGCGGCATGGACTTACCAGAGCGGATTTGCCGTTACCCTGCCCGTTGAACGCTATCCCGCTCCCTTGCCCGATGAGCCCTTCCGGGAAATCTACATCTATGGCGCACGCAACGATTACCGTGCGCCCGCCAATCACCGGCTGGATATCACGGTGGCCTTCGAAAAGAAAACCGGGCTGCGCACCCGCACCTGGACCGTCGGGGTATTCAATGCCTACAACCATATCAATCCTTTTTACCTGCAATTCGGCTTCGACGATGCGGGCCGCAGGCGATTGCAGGCGGTAGGTTTCCTTCCCCTCCTGCCCAACGTTCAATGGAAAATGCAATGGTGAAGTATCTCCCGCTATATGGTTTACTCGGGTTGTTCAGCCTTTCTGCCTGCGTGCGCGAGATTCCCTTTGCTCCCGACAGCGGTTTTGAGCCGCGGCCGGTCGTGTACGGCTTTTTCTGTCCAGACTCCGCGGTAGCCGTGCAAATCTGGAAAACGCAGTCCATCACAGCACCTGAAGCTACCGCTCCGGTGGCCAATGCTGTTGTCAACTGGTTCACGGAAGGGCAGTTTACCGATGTACTGACCAGGCAGGGAGGCGGGCGATACACCTCGGTGCAGAAAGCGCCGGCACCCGGCAAACGCGGAGAGATCGTGGTGCTGAACAGCGACTTCAACTTCCGTTGCACCTTCCGGGTTCCGGATGCCCTGCAACTGGCGGAAACGGACACATTCACCGCCCTTTTCCCGCCCGGAGGTGCATTGTTCAATTTCCGGTTCCGCATCAGCGACCCCGACAGCACGGCCGATTTCTACCGCTTGTATGTGCTGCATACTTTTTTCAGTTACCGCGACAGCGCGGGTATCCGCGATTCGGTATTGCGATCAGAAAAGGTAGACATCCGCGCCTACGATCCCACTGACTATGCCGTGGCTTCCAATCCGGCAAACCGTTTGAACCGCAGGGAAATCCTGTTTCCGGACACCGAATTCAACGGAGGAACCTATCGCGGGACCATTGGCACTTTCCGCGTTCCACAGGCTGGCAAAACTTACCGCACCACCGCCATGCGGCTCGTTGCGGAACGCTGCGACGAAGCCTTGTACCGCTATTACAATACCCGCATGCTGCACCTGGCTCAACAGGGTAACCCGGCAGGGCAGCCCGGACCCGTAAGCAGCAATATCCCGGGAGGCTTCGGCGTCATCGGTGCCTATACGCAGGCTGTAAAAGTTTACCGCTGGCCCTGAGACCGCGCGCGTTCCTTTGCCTTCCTTTACCTTTGCGCCCGCATGCGTACCCTAATTTCGGTGATTGGCGCCCGGCCTCAGTTTATCAAGGCAGCGCCCATAGAACTGGCCATGGCCGCTTATCCCGATATCCGTTTTCTATCCGTGCATACCGGTCAGCATTACGACGATAACATGAGCCGGATTTTCTTCGATCAGCTTGGATTGCGCCAGCCCGTCGCAAACCTGCAGGCCGGCAGCGGAAGCCACGCCAGCCAGACTGCGCAGATGTTGCCCGGCCTGGAAGCGCTGTTCCTTGAACACAAACCCGATATGGTGCTGGTTTACGGCGATACCAACAGCACCCTGGCTGCTTCGCTCACTGCAGCCAAACTGTGCATACCCGTGGCC
>JBKDBI010000258.1:0-2518 GCA_046314695.1 Bacteroidota bacterium
CATGGGGATACGATTTCGGGCCGATTGTGGAATGGGTGTTAAATCAGACAGGCGCAGAGTTTCCGGAAACATGAGGCAGATTAAAAACATCATCCTACATTGCACCGCAACGCCGCAGACGGCTAAAGTCGAAAGCATTCAGAGATATTGGCGCGATCAGTTGAAGTGGAAAAGTCCCGGTTACCATTGGCTTATTAGCCGCGACGGCACAGCGCACAACCTCGCACCTGATTCGCAGGTGTGCAATGGTGTGGCTGGGCACAACTCCACCGCGATTCATATAAGCTACATTGGCGGCGTGGATGAAAGCGGCAAACCGATTGACAACCGGACGGAAAAGCAGCGGGGCGTTATGCTGGAGCTGGTCAAGTTATACCTGAGCAAGTACCCCGGCGCGGCGGTGAAGGGGCACAACGATTTTACGAAGATGAAAGCGTGCCCTTCATTCAAGGTTGCGGATTGGCTAAAGGAGGTCGGGCTGTGACGCTTGAAATTACCCTATCGTCTGCCATAATCGTATCGGTAATAGGCGGCATCGTCTCGATTACCGTTTCAATTATCGGGGGCAAATACCTGTTGAAATCCAAGCGGGAGGAACGGATAGCCAAACAGGAACTTAACACCATCCGGCACAGGCTGGAGGATGTGTACGACATTGTGCAGCAGCCGCCTTCGGGTTATGAGTGGATGGTGGTTAACAAGTACACGCACCTCGACCTGCTATCCGTAGGCTATACGGTTGTGGATCCGGTGCGACAGGAAGAATTTATCAGTGACGGCCTTTGCCAGCACCTCGGACGCACCCGGCCACAGTTCGGCAAAAAGGTTGCAGAGGTTGCGCGGTTCGTGAACCCCGACGATGTGCGAGCGTATGGCCGGAACATCGAAGCCATGATTGAAAGCCATACCACCGAGCAGCCGGTCACGTCCTTCGAGATGGTGAAGCGCATCCGGGATGCGAAAGAAAACGAGCGGCGGTACATGGTGAAGACGGTGCAGGACGGTGCTTTTATTCTATCCGTGTATGAGCTGGCTTGAGAAACTAATCGCATCCTTCGAGAACGCGCCCGGAGGTTTTTCAGCCCGCAAGCTGACGGCCTTCGCGTTCACGGTGTCAGCCCTGTATCTGCAATGGAAGCACAGCACACCCGACAACGTGCCGACGCTGGTACTGATTGATGCAAGCGCGGCCCTGCTGTGCCTTGGTATAATCACTATGGCCGAGTTGGTCAAGCTCAGGCACGGGAATAAGGAATAAATTTGCGCGGTAATACTGCGCGTTGTATCTTTGCGCAGTAATGAGTACAGAGCGAAAAAAGGCGGCGAACATCCGCAAGGCAACGCGCACCAGCAGCGTGACCGAGGTGCTGGCAATTCGCGTTCCGGTCGGCCTGACAAAGGAACAGCGCAGCGAGGCGCGGCAGGTTGCGCAGGATGCCGTGGAGAATTGGAACACGTTACGCAAGATGTACGGAGGGCTTAAGGGATGAGGGCGGCGCTCATCATTCTATCCGCCCTGCTGCTTATAGGTTGCAGCACAGAGCGCCGTTGCGCCCGCGCCGTGAACCGCTGCGCGGCCCTGTGGAAACACGATACCACTTTCATTCACGACAGTATCACAATCGAGCGCAACACGATTGACACGGTGTTGCGGTGGAACTTCCTAACCCTGCATGACACGGTAACAATACGCGACGGGCGGGCCGTGATCCGCATCGTGCGGTTGCCGGGTGACAGCATCTGGGTGCAAGGCGAATGCCGCGATACCGTTATCCGCTACGTGCGGCAGGTTGTTACGAAGAACGTGCAGACCGCGCCCGCATGGTGGGTCAAGCCGCTGGCATGGGCGGCAGGGGTGGCATATTTTGCCCTCGGTGTGCTGCTCATTAAACCGCGCCGTTAAAATTTATTCGCCTGAATATCAGGCAGTTAGGAAAATAATGCACATTTTTTGTCGTGAATAGTTGCGCTGTATTACTGCGCTCCATTACATTTGTACCCATGGAAGCGATCATGACTCCCGCCACCATCCTCCGCACAGTGCGGCACATGGAAACCAAGGGCAACAAGACCAAGGTGTCTGTTGCCTACATCGCAAACTTCCAAGACGGAAGCACCAAGTCATGGTGTGACCATGCTTGGATTAATAATTCATTGCTTTGGGAGAAAGACTCTCATGGCTTTGAAGAATACATGGACAGGAATTCCTGCCCTATGTTTTATCGCGATTGGTCGCATATTCAGTATGCTGCCAAAGGCAAAAAGAATCGCCCAAAGGTGATTCTTAAATAAACCCAACCGGGGCGGCTAACAACCGCCCCATATTTTCAAACCCATGACAATCGCAGAATTTCACGCACACATCAGGGAGGCCCGCCGCAAGGTGGAGCAGACCCTTGCTGACCGCTACGGCGAACATCCGCCGCGCTCCACAGGCGACCGCAAACGGGCGCAGGCTCTGAACCATTGGAAAAACGAAAGCACAAAACACTAACCAAATATGGAAACAGAAATCGAA
>JBKDBI010000259.1:0-6167 GCA_046314695.1 Bacteroidota bacterium
TGAATCAAGGCGGAACTTCTCTCGACGCGGTCTGCGCGGCTGTGAAAGAACTCGAAGATTGTCCGCTTTTCAATGCCGGGCGCGGCAGCGTGTTCACCCATGACGGTTTACACGAAATGGATGCCTGTGTGATGGAAGGAAAAGAATTGGATGCCGGTGCTGTGGCCGGTGTCGATGGCATACGCAATCCGGTGCTGGCAGCGCGGGCGGTGATGGAACACTCTGAACATGTATTGCTCTCAGGTGCCGGAGCGGTAGCTTTTGCCCGCAACCAAGGGTTGGCATTTGAATCTGAAACCTGGTTTCACAGCGATTTCAGGTATGCGCAATGGCAGGAAGCCTTGGCAGAAGACCGCGTGCGCCTCGATCACAGTGAAAAGAAGTTTGGTACCGTTGGTGCCGTAGCCTGCGATGTGCATGGAAATCTTGCAGCGGCAACCAGTACGGGCGGAATGACGAACAAACGCTGGGGACGCATAGGCGATTCGCCGGTTCCGGGCGCCGGCACGTATGCCAACAATGCCGGTTGCGCGGTAAGCTGCACCGGTCATGGAGAATTTTTCCTGCGCGGCGTTGTGGCTTACGATGTGCATTGCCTGATGGAATACCGCGGTTTATCGTTGCAAGAGGCATCCGAATTGGTCATCTGCCAAAAGCAGTTGGCGCTAGGCGGCGAAGGCGGACTGATTGCGGTGGATGCAGAAGGAAACAGCGCAATGGTTTTCAATTCGGAAGGCATGTACCGCGGCCTGGTGAGCGCCAAGGGTTTGGAAACTGCTATTTACGGTGGGTGAAACGCAGCCAATTCTGGTCTTTTTTGATGGCGTTTGCCATCTGTGCCAGGGCATGGTGAAATTCATTTTGAAACGCGACCGGAAAAGGCTTTTTGCATTTGCGCCGTTGCAAGGGGAAACTGCCAAGGCGTATTTGAATATGACAGTTGATGAAGCCATGGCGCCTGAGAGTGTTATCGTCTGGCATCAGGGAAAGAAAATAGAAAGATCGGCGGCCATCTTTCATATTATGCGTTATTTGCCCGGGGCCTGGAAGTTGCTTTCAGTATTCCGGTTTTTGCCGAGTTTTGTAAGTGACCCCTTGTACCGCTTTGTGGCGCGGAACCGCTATCGCTGGTTTGGTCGTTCTGAAAGCTGTATGATGCCCAAACCCGAATGGGAAGAACAATTTCTACCCTGAAATGAAAAAGATATTCCTGCTGCTATCGCTCCTGGCCTTGCCTTTTGTTTTCCAGCAATGTTGCCGCGAAAACGTGCAGAACTATGCGCTTGATAGATTCGACCTTTACCTTGTGCAAGACAGCCTTTTTGAAGAATTGGCCGAACAGGATTCGGTTGCCTTTGAAAAGCACGCCTTCCGAGTGGTACCCGGAATGCGCTTTGCGAATGCGCACACGGGCGGTACCGAGCTGCTGGCGCTCACCTGTTACCAATATTACCGCAGCCTCAGCGGTATACAATCCATACGGCTCGAAGCGGAAGATGTGCTCTTCTCCGGAATCCAATCCGGAGACACGGTACAGCACCTGGCGGAGTTTCGACCGATGGACGCGGTGTACGCGCCAGACAGCGGCTGGATCAGCGCTACAGCCCTTATGCACCGGATAAACGAACAAATGCGCGAAGGAGCGACCAAAGGCAGTCACCACGGCGTACCCCGACTCGACTTTGTATTTCGTTTCACGCAGCGCACCCTGCCGGGCCGGCATCGCGTGAAACTCATTACCGGCCTAAGCGACGGGCGTATTTCGACCGGTTTATCTGAGGCGTTCCTGATTCAGTAATCTTGGCTTGAATTCAGGATTTGCGGATAAGCTGCCGCAGGTCTTGGAGCGTATTAATTTCGTTCGCTTTCTTGTCTTTCCGCCAGCGCACGATGCGCGGAAAACGCACTGCCACACCCGATTTGTGCCGCTTGCTTTCCCCTATTCCTTCGAAGGCCAGTTCAAAAACCAGTTCGGCATCGACCGAGCGCACCGGACCAAAACTTTCGCGGGTATGGTCTTTGATCCAGCGGTTGATTTCCTCGAATTCCGCATCGGTTAGTCCGGAATAGGCCTTGGCAAACGGAACCAGTTGTCGCTGGCTGTCGTACACGGCAAACGTAAAATCGGTATACAAGCCGGCCCTGCGCCCATGGCCGCGTTGCGCGTAGATCATGACGGCATCGGCGGTATACGGATCGGTTTTCCATTTCCACCAGGCACCGCGCCGGCGACCGCTGAGGTATGGACTGTCGCGTTTCTTCAGCATCAATCCTTCTGCCAGGTGTTCCCTGGCGGCGTGTTTCAAATCGGAAAGTGCATTCCAGTTTTCGAATGACAGTGCAGGCGAAAGCCGCCATTCCTTACCCGGGAATTGCGCATATAATTTTTCCAGGGTTTGGCGTCGCTCCGCCAGGCTACGGGAGCGGAAGTCTTCCCCTTCCCATTCTAACAGATCATAGGCGAGGAAGATGACCGGTGCTTTTTGCAGGATTCCGGCTGTGATGCGTTTTCGGCCCAAACGCGATTGCAGCACCTGGAAGGGCAGCGGTGCATCGTTTTCCCAGGCGATGATTTCACCGTCGAGTACGGCATTCATTCCGTAGAACAAGGGTGCCTGGCTGAGTTCGGGAAAGCTGTCGCTGATGAGTTCTTCGCCGCGCGACCAGAGGTGAACTTTCCCATTGCGCGCAACGAGCTGGCCGCGGATGCCATCCCGTTTCCATTCTGCCTGCCACTCCGCCGGATTCCCCAACTGATTCAGGTCTTGTTCCAATGCATAAGCGAGGTAAAACGGATAGGGACGCGAATCGTCCTGGGTTTCGGCCGAGAAAAGCGTTTCCCAGTTACTCTTTTGCGGAGTCCAGTTGCCGGAGAGGCAGAGGGCGATTTCCGCTGTTTCCCGATCCAGCACCCGTGCAAGGGCTTGTTGCAGCAGTTTATCGGATACTCCGACCCGGAAGCCGCCGGTGATGAACTTGTTGAATACGAAGCGCGATTCCTTGTCGAGTTCACGCCAGGCTTTTTCGATGAAGGCACGCACATATTCCGGAGTTTTCTCTTTCCAGGAGCTCATTTCATCCAGGTAAGCAGCGAGGCTGTTGACTTGGGCGGATTTTGTTTCTGATTCAGGCGGTGCATCGGGCAGCAAGGCAGCCAGGGTTTCGCTCAGGTCGCCGGCGATATGCCAGCATTCTTCCACCATCCACAGCGGTAGTCCGGCGATTTCAGCGGTCCAGCTGCGCAGTTGGGCTGTATTGACGGCGCGTTTGGGCCGGCGGTGCGTAAACAAGGCGATGGTCCAGACGCGGTCGGCTTCAGGTACTTCGTGGAAATAGCGTTCCAGCGCGGCTGTCTTCCGCGAGGTGGAAGTAGTCTGGTCGAGTTCTGTGATGAGTTGGGTAAACCTCTTCATTCTTCCGGCGCTTCTTCGCTGTGGTTGGCGGTTTCGCCTGTGAATCGGGTGGAGACCACATGGGCATCCAGCTGGAGGTGCTCGCGCAAATAGCGGCAGAACAGTTCGGTGTAGCCGTGGGTAACAAAGACCTGGGAAGCGCCAGTGAGTTGAATGGCTTGCAGGAGGCTGTCCCAATCGGCGTGGTCACTGAGCGGGAAACCGCGTTCGGCGTTCATCCATCGCCGGGTGCCGCGCATGGCCATCCAGCCGCTGGCAGAGGCTTCGGCGTAGGGTTCAAAGCGTTTGGTCCAGCTGGTTTCAGCTGCAGAGCCCGGAGCAATGATCACGGAGCCTGTTTCGATGGGCTGGCCGGCGCTTACCGGCAACACATCCGGAATCGGCAAACCGGCTTCCCGGAGCGCCAGGTTGGTATTGTGGACGGCACCGTGCACGCGGATATTGGCACCTGCCTGATGCAGGGCATGAATGAGCCGTTGTGCTTTTCCGAGCGAGTAGGCATGGATGAAGGCGTTTTTACCTTCCTGACGCAGGCCATCGACCCAGGCAAGCATATCCGCGAAAACCAGTTCCTGTGGTTTCCAGCGAAAGAGCGGCAGGCCGAAGGTGCATTCGCTCACAAAATGGGTACAGGGAACCGGTTCGAACGGCGTGCTTAGTCCGTCGTTTTCGAGTTTGTAATCACCGGAAAGCACCCAAATTTCTTTACCGTCTGTAACCCTGACCTGCGCGGAACCCGGGATATGGCCTGCAGGATGTAGCGACAGTTCCACCCCATTCATGCGCAGTACCTCGCCATATTCTAGTGTTTGCAGACTGATATCGCGACCCAGGCGCAAGCGCATAACAGGCGCTGAAATGCGGTGGGCCAGGTAATGCCCGTTACCCGGCCTGGCATGGTCGGAATGGGCATGGGTAATGACGGCGCGGTGCACCGGCTTCCAGGGGTCGATGTAAAAATCGCCCTGTTCGCAGTAAAAACCCTTATCGGTAAAGCGGATCAGCAAGCCGCAGCAAAGAAAGGGCTTTCAGTCGCCGCTTTTCCTGCGCGCAAGATGGCTATTCCGTCAAAAACGCAGCGTGCAACCGGCGAGCCAGTTAAAGCCTGCCTGCGGATAGAGGAAATTCTCGCGGATCTGGGTATTGCCGAAGATATAGCGGTAGGTATAGCCATTGTTGGCATACATCCGGTTGAGCAGGTTGTTGGCGAGGAGACTGAATTCGATGCGGTCGCGTTTGGCTTTCCAGGTGATGCGCAGGTCGTTGGTGAAATACGCGTCGAGCATAGCGTCTTTGCTGCCGGTATTGTCCAGGTATTGGCTTCCCACCCATTTGTTGAGCAGGGTGATGTCCAGTTTTTGCACTGGCGACCAGGTGATGATGGCGGCGGCGATCGATCCGGGCGAGAAGGCGATGGGGGTTTGCCTGTGGCTGATCTGGTCTGTGGTACCCAGATCGTAGTTGGCGATGCGCTCGTTGAAGGCAGTAATTCGGTTCTGGCTGAGGCTGAGGTTCCCTTCCAAGCGGAAAGAACGGTTCATTTGCCAGGCGCCCTGGAGTTCGATTCCAGCGCGGTAGCTGCGGTCTACGTTCTGGCGCAGCGGATTTCCCACATCATTCACCATCCCGGTCAATACCAGCTGGCGGAAATAGTCCATGTAATAAGCATTCACTACCAGCAGCCATTTGCGCGCGTTGTAGCGGTAACCGGCCTCCCAGTCTATCATGCGCTCCGGCTGTGGCAAATCTGTTCCGGGTGCCCGGTCGGTAAAGTCGCTGCGGTTGGGTTCACGGTGTGCGATATTCACAGAGGCCGACCATTGGGAGCGCTGGCTTTGGCGCCATACGATACCGGCCTTGGGATTGAAGAAGCCGCGTTCGAAGCGGAAATTTACGAGACGCAGATCGTTGTCTGTACCTCTTCCGTTGTGGCTTACCCGCCGATATTGCAAGTCGCCGAAGAGCAGCAAGCTTCCCATTTCGAGTTGCGACTTCAGGAACACGTTGGCATCGCTTTTCCTTCCCGAAGAGTAATAATATTGGTAGTCTTTGGGTAGGGTGGTTGCTTCGCGCGCCCAGATCACCTGGCCAAAATGCTGTCCGTCATAAAACATGGCGGCTCCTCCGGCGTGCACGTTCCAGTTGCCGTAACGGTAGCGGTAATTGGCGCTGAAACCGTTGAAATCGTTGCGCAGCCAGCGCCTGCGAACGAGGTCGGTAGTTCTGATGGTGTCATTTCCACGGATGATATCTGCCACGCCATAGCGGTAGAATGACTGCTGGTCTTTGGCTTCTTCGAAATAGCCTTCGCCATGGGTGTAATGGTATGCCAGGCTCAGGTCGCTGCGGCGGTTGATCCGATAGGTATACAGGGCTTGCAGGTGGTCTTGCCCATAGTTGTCAGCCTGGTTTTCATAGCGGTAATAGTTGTAGGTGCGGCCGCTTTCGAAGAGGTTGGCTGAATCGGCCGGGCTGTTGTAGATGATGCCTGCATTGTTTTGGTAGTGGATGCGCAGCAGGCTGTCGTTCCCTTTCACGAGGGCTTCCGGTGTTCCCCACCAGCTCTGGTAGGTGCGTTCGCGCCCGCGGAAATGGATCAGGCGGAATGATTGGCGGGAATCCCTGTAACCCAGGCTGGCGTAAAAGCTCTGCAGGTTCGATGCAGCGCGGTCGATATAGCCATCGCTCTGGATGGAGGAAAGACGAAATTCTGCATCCCAATGATTGTTGATGAGCCCGGTACCGCCCTTGAAG
>JBKDBI010000260.1:0-3187 GCA_046314695.1 Bacteroidota bacterium
TCGTATCCTTGCTTCAGCCCCAATAAGGCAGCGCCACAACCGCTTTCACCGGCACCCAATATGACAAGTTTCTGTTTCAGATCAGCGGAGTTTGAGTAAGGCGATGGTGATGATGACGAGGATGAGGGTGACGATCCAGAAGCGCACCGTGATCTTGCTCTCCGGGATATTCATCTTCTGGAAATGGTGATGCAAAGGCGACATGAGGAAAATGCGCCGCCCTTCGCCATACTTGCGTTTGGTGTATTTGAACCAGCTCACCTGCAGCACCACGCTGAGGCTTTCCGCGAAATAGACGCCACAGAGTATGGGTATGAGCAGCTCCATCTTGATGATGATGGCAACAGCCGCCACCGCGCCGCCCAACGCCATACTGCCCGTATCTCCCATGAAAACCTGGGCCGGGAAGCCGTTGTACCAGAGAAAGCCAATGCAAGCGCCAATCAGCGCGCCGAGGAAAACAACCACTTCACCGCTGTCGGGTACGTAGATGATGTGCAGGTAATCGCTGAATACCGTATTGCCTGCAGCGTAGGCGAGAATACCAAGCCCGGCACCCACGATGGCCGTCGTGCCCGATGCCAGCCCGTCAATGCCATCGGTGAGGTTAACGGCATTGGTAACCGCCACGACGATGAAAATGATCAGGGGAAGGAAGATCCACCAGGCATTGCCTTCACCGAATACACTGCTGTAGTTAAATGGCTCCTTGAGGAAGGGTATATTGGTTTCAAGCGGAAGGTTGTGCGAATGGTGGTTGTAATCGATGGTGATAGCGATGATGGCTCCGAGCACCAATTGTCCCAATACCTTGAACCAGCTTTTCAGCCCTTCCTTGTCTTTTTTGAAAACCTTGATGTAGTCGTCGATGATGCCAATCACGCCCATCCACAGTGTGCTGAGCACCATGAGGATGACATAGGGATTGTTCAGCTTCGCGAACAGGAGGGTGGGAACGATGATGGCAATCAGGATGATGATGCCGCCCATGGTGGGTGTGCCTTTTTTCTGCATCTGGCCTTCCAGACCGAGGTCGCGTATTGTCTCACCGATTTGCTGCTTCTGCAGCCAACGGATGATGCGTTTGCCCAGGAAAAGGCAGAGCAGGAGACTAAGCACAGCCGCCATCGAAGCGCGGAACGAGATGTACTGAAACACCCCGGTTCCGGGAACGCCAAGTTTGTGCAGGTATTGGTAGAAGAGCCAGTAGAGCATCAGCGCGCAGTTTTGAATTGGGTTTCTATTGCCTGGCGGTCGTCGAAGGGATGTTTCACGCCGCGGATTTCCTGATAGGTTTCATGCCCTTTCCCGGCCACCAGGATCACATCGCCTTTCCCGGCCATGCTCACCGCTGTGCGAATCGCTTCCATGCGGTTCACCACACTGAGTATTTTTTTGTAATCGGTCGGTTCAACACCGGCTTTCATGGCCTCGATGATGGCCTCCGGGTCTTCGTCTCGTGGATTGTCTGAAGTGAAGATCACGCGGTCGCTTAGCTGCGCTGCGATGCGCCCCATCTCCGGGCGCTTGGCTGTGTCGCGGTTTCCGCCGCAGCCTACAACGGTGATGAGTTGTTCGTTGCGGCTGCGAATCTTGTTGATGGTCTTGAGCACATTCTCGAGCGCATCGGGTGTATGCGCGTAATCGACGATGGCCGTGATGCGGTCGGGACCTTGCAGGGTTTCAAAACGGCCGTTTACCCGGCCGAGTTTGGAAAGCTGGATGGCGAGATCGTCTTGTGTGCCTCCGGTTAGCAGAAAGGCAGCGCCGTAAACAGCGAGGATATTGCTGGCGTTGAAGTCACCAATAAGCCGGAACCAGATTTCCTTGCCGTCGAGCTCCATCAGCATGCCGCTGAAATCGCTCTCGATGATGCGGCCACTGAAGTCTGACGAGCCATGCAATCCGTAGGTATAGCGGGATGCCTTGCTGTTTTGCAGCATGATCTGCCCGTTGCGGTCGTCGCGGTTGGTGAGGGCAAAGGCGTCGGAGGGAAGCTGATCGAAGAAGCGTTGCTTGGCGCGGAGGTAATGGGCGAAAGTGCCGTGGTAATCGAGGTGATCGTGCGTGATATTGGTAAAAACGCCGCCGGCGAAGCGAAGCCCGGCAATGCGTTCCTGGTCGGCCGCATGCGAGCTCACTTCCATGAAGCAATACCGGCAACCGGCTTCAACCATGCGGGCGAGCAGGCCGGTAAGCGATACGACATCGGGCGTGGTATGCGTGCTGGGGAAAACCTCCGTGCCGATGCGGTATTCCACTGTGCTGATAAGCCCGCAACGGTAACCAAGCCCGCTGAAAAGGTCGAAGAGCAAGGTGCTGACGGTTGTTTTCCCGTTGGTGCCGGTGGTTCCTACCAATTGCAATTGGGCGGAAGGATCATTAAAAAACACACGGCACAGCGCTCCAAGCGTTTGACGAGAGTTTTTGCTCAGCAGATATGTGCATTCAGGGTGCTGCGTTTCCGGCAGTGTTTCACACAATACTACCCGGCAACCTGCGGCTACAGCCTGTCCGATGAAAGCATGGCCGTCGTTTTGATGCCCTTTCAGTGCGGCGAACAGCACGCCCGGAGCCGCACGCCGCGAATCGAGCGTGAGTTCCAGTATTTCCAGATCGGCAGGTGCCGGCCCGTGAACCGCATCCGGCTTGCTTCCGATGATCAGTTGCTCCAGTGTTTTCATCTTTCGCTGCTCATAAGAATGCGAACCGTGGCGCCGGGCCGCAAAGCCGTGCCGGGTTCAGGTTGTTGTTGCCAAACGCTGCCAAAGCCACTTACCTGTACTTTGTATCCGGCGTTTTCAAGGATGAAAAGGGCATCGCGCAGGCCCATGCCGCGTGTGTCGGGCAAACCCTTCCCGAGTGGCTCCGCCGGAGCCAGTTCAACCGAATGCTCCTTTACACGCGGTTTTACCCAGATCGCTTCAGCGCCGGGCAGTGTATGTGAGCTGATGCCAAGGTCGTTCAACACCTTGCGGGTTAAGGCCCGATCGCCCGGCTTTACGTCTGGTGTCTGCACATAAACAGGCGGTTCCAGGCCCGGGTGCAGGCGGTAATTGGTGCTGTATACCCGGTCGGCTATTTCCCTGAAAACCGGTCCTGCCACTGCGCCTCCGTAGTAAACTCCGTTGCGCGGTTCGACAATGACCACCACGCAGGTATATTGTGGATTGTTGGCAGGGAAGTA
>JBKDBI010000261.1:0-2247 GCA_046314695.1 Bacteroidota bacterium
ACCTCTGCTTGTTGAGCAGGGTCGGCCCAAAGTACTGCTGCTTCAGATCCTCGTAGCCGCGTAGTGGCGTCTCACCCGCCTCTACATCTCCTACGGTCAACTTCTCGACCACCTTGCCAGGAAGCGAAACGACGTCACCCACAGGTACGGCCTCGTAGCCCTCCTGCAGGCGTTCCGAGATGCTGTCCTTTTTCTTAGACATCAGTGTGAATCTTATGCTTCTTAAGCAAAGCCCTGATCTTCTTCAACGTACTTGGGTTGGTTACCAGGAATTCGAGGTCACCCGGCGTTTCCGAATCCCTGTGAGCCATTCGCCGCATTGCCATGTCATCGCCGTGGACCTGCCTGTAGGTATCGAGAGCTTTGCGAAGCTGCTTAGCTTGATCCGACAGTTCCTTGACGGCCTTGGGATCCTTGGAGCGCTTCTTGTCTGCCAGCAGATCAGCGGTGAGCCTGTTCATGGCCAGATTGCTGGCCAGGTATTCCTGGTTGACGGGGCTCTTGTTGAAGTAGAGCCTGCGCCAGGTATCGACATCCTTGGCCGTGTTGTAATCCAGCGCGTGTCCAAGTTCGTGCGCCAGAATTGAAGGCGCACCGTGATAGACCGTGACCGTGTTTGACATTGGGTCAAAATGATCGGCCCGACTCAAAGAGGCGCCAAGGCTCGTCAACGGGAGAGTCACGGTGCTTTGCAGCTTGTCGAGGAAGTCGGTTCTGTCGTTCTTCCAAGTTCGCGCCAGCCGGTCCCACAACCTCATTGATCCGAGGTGCACACCAACGTCCTTCAGCGCCGGGTGGTCCTTGATGGAGTCCAGGTGCCGCTTGATGCCCTCGTCCTCAAGGCTGGCGGTGTGGGTGGGCACGTCAAGCATATGCCCGAGGCCGATCGAGCTGAGCCGGCCAACGGTGGAACTAAGAGGACGAAAGATGGCATTTTCCTTGTCCTTGACTTCGAGGGCGCTCTTCACATGTGCGCTCTTAGGCATCTTCTGAGTGTGCAGAGGGTGCTTCAGAATGTCGTCGATCTCGGCCTTTGACAGCCCTAGCTCCTTCAACTCCTGAACCGACATGCGGTAGGACGACATGTCCTGATTCTCGAGCTTTTTTCGCATTCGAGCTATATCAACGAGACCGCCCAGGGCTGCACCCAGCATTCCGCCCAAAACAGGTAGCCTTCCGGGCACATTTCCGTTGTTGCCGTAGTAGAGCCCCGCGGCGGTTCCACCTGCTCCAAGCAGCGTTCCAGTAAAAGCGCCGAGGTTATCAGTAAAAAAGCCTGACTGCTTCACGTGGTGGGAGTAGGGTCGGGTCATGCTCGGTACTCCGAGTAGGGTTGGCGAGAGACGATGCTGCGCAGCAGAAACTCCTGCTCCTGGGGGTCGGCGTTCTGCAAGTACTCCATTATAGGAATATATCTATCCTGCTCACCAGGAGACGATTCGCTATCGCTACTTAGTTCGTTAATGAGATAATTCAGGAATCCCTGACGCTGCACAGGCGTGTCCATGAATGGAGCATCGCCGGTGTCCTTGTAGTACCTAGCCTTCAACTCCGACAGGTGGGGCGGAAACTCAATTGGCTTCAATCCGTAGGTACCCAAAAACTTGTTCTCGGCATCGCTTGCAGGCGCTCCAGCAAAGTTTTGAAGAGCGTGAGTGGCCTCATGCTGACCAATAAGAGCTCCTGGACTTGCTTTTCCAGCACCAGGCACAAACGGGCGAAAATCTCCAAAAAGCCAACGACTCTTCCACCCGGGAATAGCACTCTCAATCAACTCCTTGACTTTTGGATCGCTGGAGAGTCGATCAAATTTTTCGGAGGTGTCGTCAAATCGACCCAGAGGGGGAGCATTATCCATAAAGGCGCCCTCAGGATTCAGGCCGGGATTATAAAAGGCATTCAGATCGCTCAATTCGCTCAACGGAGTGTCTTTACTCAGACCCTGCCTGCCCGGATAAACCTTCAACACTCTATCGGTCAGAGCGGAGGTATAGCTGGGAATGCTTGACGAAATGAGCTTGTCTGGGTTCTTATTCTGCCACTCCTGCTGAGCTTTGTGCGCCTTGTCAAACAGACGCTCAGTCAATTCTGGTCCGTAGGTCTTTTCAAACTGCTTGCGAGGAGTAGTTTCACCAATGTGCGCAACCAGCGGCAAAACCTGAGGTTCAACCTTGTTCACCTCTCCTCGCACCGTCGAATTGGGCGATCCCGGACTAGCCTGCATGTAGGTGGGCTTATCGCCTCCAC